>NZ_JCAMRT010000002.1:0-420817 GCF_059821225.1 Paenibacillus sp. sg306046 | reverse complement strand
CCTCCACATCTTACGACATGGAAGCATTTTCTTGAAGGTGTTTTGATTTGTCTCACGTTAGGGGGTCAGTCCCACTCGTGGAAGTTGAGGCTTTTTTTATGGTTGGTTGGGCGGCTTAATGCTCCGCCCAGCTGTCCAGGTACAGCTTCTGCTCATCCGTCAGCGCGTCGATGCCGAAGCCAAGCGCCGCCAGCTTGAAGCGAGCGACTTGCTCGTCCAGCTCGTAAGGCACATTGACGACTTTGCCGCCGATCGCGTTGTAATGATCGTTGACATATTTCAGCGACATCGCCTGCAGCGCGAAGGTCATGTCCATAATTTCAGCCGGATGCCCGTCGCCAGCGGCCAAATTAACGAGGCGTCCTTCCGCCAGCACGTAAACCTTGCGGCCGTCCTTGAGGGAATATTCTTCGATATTGCGGCGCACCGTACGTTTGGAAACAGACAGCGCCTCCAGCTCCGGCTTGTTCACTTCGACGTCGAAGTGGCCGGCGTTGGACAGGATCGCGCCATCCTTCATCACTTCGTAATGCTCGCCGCGGATCACATCGCGGTTGCCCGTTACTGTCACAAAGAAATCGCCCTGCTTGGCCGCTTCCAGCATCGGCATAACCGCAAAGCCGTCCATGTACGCCTCAACCGCTTTGATTGCGTCGATTTCCGTCACGATGACATTGGCGCCGAGACCCTTCGCACGCAGCGCAACACCCTTGCCGCACCAGCCGTAGCCGACAACGACGACCGTTTTGCCGGCAACGACCAGGTTCGTCGTCCGATTGATCCCGTCCCAAACCGATTGACCCGTGCCATAACGGTTGTCAAACAAATATTTGCAGAATGCGTCGTTTACGGCCACCATCGGGAATTTCAGCTGGCCTTCCTTCTCCAGCGATTTCAAACGCAAAATACCGGTTGTCGTCTCCTCCGCGCCGCCACGGACGTTTTTCGCCAAATCCTGACGCTCCGAATGCAAAATGGTGACGAGATCGCCGCCATCGTCAATGATCAGATCAGGTTCGGTTTCCAGCGTCTTGAGCAGCAGCTCTTTGTACTCCTCAGGCTCCGGATTGTACTTTGCAAACACCGTGATGCCGTCCTCGACAAGCGCCGCGCACACATCGTCCTGCGTAGACAGCGGGTTGCTGCCGCAAATCGTCACTTCCGCGCCGCCCGCCTGCACAACCTTAGCCAGGTAAGCCGTTTTCGCCTCCAGATGCAGCGAGATGGCAACCTTCAGCCCTTTGAACGGCTGCTCCTTCTCGAATTGCTCGCGAATTTTATTCAAAACCGGCATATGAGCGTTCACCCAGTCGATTTTCAAATGCCCTTCCGGTGCAAGCGCGATGTCGCGAATAATACTGCGATCTGCCGTACTGTTTGCCATTTTTTATGCCTCCTCAAAAATATTCCATCCTATTTAGATATAACAGATACGCTGCTTCCCGTCGAGCGGAATATTTGCTTGAACAAGCTCCGTCAGCCAATGCTCGCCGTATTTGTTCAGGAAAGCGAGCACATTCAGCACCCGCTCCTGCGGCTTGCCTCCGGGTAACACCGATTGCCCGACCCGGGCGAACTGCCGGAGACCGGCTTCGTTTTGGGTACGCAGGCCATCCTCCGCCTTTTGCCGCAAAAAGTTGATTTGCTCGACAATTTTACCGAGGTTTGTCGTTCCCAGCGTCTGCAGCCCCGGATTAATTTGCGCCAGCGAGGCGATCAGCGGCTCATAGTCAGCCTGGAAGCGCGCAGTAATGTCCGCGAACCGGCCTTCCAGCTGCCATTCATCCCGCTGCCGCAGCCAGTCCTCCTGCTTCTCCTCCAGCCGCTCAAGCACATCCTCAAGCGACAGTGACAGCTTCTGCATGTTTTTTTGCACAGCGCCTTCCAGCAGCGTGACGACCAGCCGCGGCAGCACAAGCGGCAGTCGCATGCCTAATTGATGAAACGCCTGCTTCGTCTGGCTCCAGTAGACGATTTCGGCCGGTCCCAGCACCGTACCTAGCACCGGAAGCAAGTAATCCTGCATCAGCGGCCGCGTCAGCACATTATTGCTCAGCCGTTCAGGCGCTTGCTCCGTCCAGCTGAGCACTTCGTCCCGGCTGTAACGGCGCTCGCCCCGACGGTCTGTGAAGCCTGTCCCCGCTTCATCTTCGTAAAGCAGCACTCGTTCGCCAGCCTCATCATAAATGAAGAGGTTGGCGCTGCGCGGGTGCAGCTCGACCTGCGGTTCATAGCCAAGCTCCTTCACCCGTCCGCTGCCGTCAGCCAAAGCCCGGTTCAGCTCGCCGCTGCGCTCCAGCAGCGTGCGAAACATCGGCCCCTCCAGCTTGCGCAGCGCCGGGTCATCCGAATCCAGCAGCACAAGTCCTTCGCTGCCGAGCAGCGTCACCATCAATCGCGCGAACAGCTCCGACAGCGACGACGAAGCCGCAGCCGCCTCGCGCAGCCGCCCGACAAGCCCTTCCTTGAATTCCGTCGGCATCAGCGACGCTTCCACTTCCGTCAGCACGTCCCCCCATTGCTCTGCGGCAATGACGGTTCGGCTGACCGAGGTGCGCGGTCCGCCCGGATGAGCCAGCCGGATCTTGTCCAGCTTGCCTTCGGTATTCAGCACCAGTACATGGTTGGCTTCGTCAAAATCATGGTCCTCGCCCGCGATCCAGAACACCGGAATGACCGGCCTGGACAATCTGGCCTCGGCTTGCCGCGCCGCCTGAATCAGCGAGATCGCCTTATACAGGACAAGCAGCGGGCCGGTGAACAAGCTCGCCTGCTGGCCGCCCACCATGCATAACGCACGCGGGTCGCGTAGCCGGGCAGCCGCCTCCAGCGCCTGCGGCGTATTGCCGATCCCCTCATTAAAGGCCAGCAGCACGTCCGTCACCTGCGCACGATCCGCTCCGCCGACACGCTCCGTATCCAGCCATGCGGCCCGCTCCTCGAACCCGGAAGCCGTCCACGGGTTATAATCAAACAGCTCGCCCGTCCGGGCAACCTGACGTATGTAATCGTCCGTCAAGGGCTGGCCGGATTTCCAGTCGATTGCGTCGATCCGCAACATACCCGCCGCCTCTCTTATGTTTGGTTAGTTGCCTCCTGTTCGTACGTAAGTCAGCAACCAATCTTATTGTACACAGGTTCACCGGAATCGTCAAAAAAACACGCGCCGCTTGTCGAGCGGCCGCCCTGCGAACGACGATACAAAAAGCTTGCCGAATCACACGTCTGCATGTCTCGGCAAGCTTGCTTCTTCTAATATAAATGGCATGCGGTGAAGTGGCCGGGCTTCACTTCTTTGAACCCCGGCATCGACGCCGCGCACTCCGGCATCGCCTGCGGGCAGCGCGTACGGAACGGGCAGCCGCTCGGCGGATTCAGCGGACTCGGAATTTCGCCCTCCAGAATGATCCGCTCCCGCGTCCGCTCGATTTCCGGGTCGGGAATCGGAATCGCCGACAGCAGCGACTGGGTGTACGGGTGAAGCGGATTCGCATACAGCTGCTCCGAGGTGGTCACCTCGACGAGCTTGCCCAAATACATGACGCCGATCCGGTCCGAAATATGCTTGACCATCGCCAAGTCATGCGCGATAAACAAATAAGTCAAGCCGCGTTCCTTCTGCAGCTTCTTGAACAAATTGACGACCTGCGCCTGTACGGATACGTCCAGCGCCGAAATCGGCTCATCCGCAATAATAAATTGCGGCTCGATCGCGAGCGCGCGGGCAATGCCGATCCGCTGCCGCTGGCCGCCTGAGAACTCATGCGGGAACCGGCTTGCATGCTCCTCGTTCAGCCCGACCGCGTCCAGCAGCTCGGACACCCGCTTTTTGCGCTGGCTTCCGTTGATGATGCCGTGGATGTCCAAACCTTCGGCAATAATATTGCCGACGGTCATCCGGGGATTAAGCGAAGCGTACGGGTCCTGGAACACCATCTGCATCTGCCGGCGAAACTCCTGCATTCGGCGTCCGCGCAGCTTGTGGACATTTTCCCCGTTAAACAGCACTTCGCCGCCAGTCGCTTCATACAACCGGATAATCGTGCGACCTGCCGTTGACTTGCCGCAGCCGGACTCGCCGACCAGACCAAATGTTTCTCCGCGGGCAATCGCAAAGTTCAGGTTATCCACCGCTTTGAGAATTTTGCCGCCGCCGAGGTTAAAATGCTTTTGCAACTGTTTGACTTCCAGAATCGGTTGTTGACTCATCGTGCCGTACCTCCCGCCTCTACCGGACGCTCGACCTGCGGCGCATCCGGATGGAGCAGCCAGCAGGCCGCCGAGTGGGTGCCCGACAGCTCCGTCTGCTCCGGATCATGCTCCAGACATACCTTCATCGCATAAGGACACCGCGCAGCGAACGCACAGCCTTGCGGCGGAGCGAACAAATCGGGCGGTGTGCCGGGAATCGGCACCAGCTCGCTGTTTTTATCCTGATCCAGGCGCGGTACCGAGCGCAGCAGCCCCCATGTATACGGATGGCGCGACCGATAAAAAATTTCATCGACCGTCCCCTGCTCCACGACCTTGCCTGCGTACATGACGACAACACGCTGCGCCATCTCCGCCACCACGCCGAGGTCATGGGTGATCACAATGATCGCCGATTCCGTCTGCACGGACAGCTTTTTCATCAGCTCGATAATTTGCGCCTGAATCGTAACATCCAGCGCTGTCGTCGGCTCATCCGCAATAAGCAGCTTCGGATTACACGCCAGCGCAATCGCAATCATCACCCGCTGCCGCATCCCGCCGGAAAATTCATGCGGATACTGCTTCAGTCGCCCTTGCGGGTTGGACATCCCGACCAGCGTCAAAATTTCGAGCGCCCGCTCGTCTGCCGCGCTGCGGCTCAAGCCCTGATGCTTGATCAGGCCTTCCGTTATTTGCTGGCCTACCGTCATCGTCGGATTCAGGGAGGTCATCGGGTCCTGAAAAATCATGCCCATTTCCGAGCCGCGAATTTTCTCCATCTTGGCATTGGACAGCTTTGTAATTTCAACGCTGCCGTCGAATAAAATCGAACCGCTTTTGATAAAGCTGGGCGGGCTTGGGATCAACCGCATCAGCGTCTGCGCCGTGACGGATTTGCCACAGCCCGATTCGCCGACAATCGCGAGCACCTCGCCTTTATTTAAATGAAAGGAAACGCCGCGCACCGCCTGCACCTCACCGGCATACGTCCGGAACGACACGCGCAAATCCTTGACTTCCAGGATCGGTTTCTGTTTACTCATCTATGGTCACCTCCGAATGAATGACTGCCTACTTGCGCATCTTCGGATCGAGAGCATCGCGCAGCCCGTCGCCGAGCAGGTTGAAGCTCATCAAAATCAAGCCGAATATAATGGTCGGGGATATGACACGGTGCGGATACATCCGGATCGAGTTCGCGCCGTCGGACAGCAGCGAGCCAAGCGAAGCAAGCGGCACCCGGATTCCAAGACCGATAAAGCTCAGGAACGACTCAACAAATATAGCCGAAGGCACGATAAACGTAATTTGTACAATAATCAAGCCGAGCGCATTCGGCACCAGATGCTTCAATATAATCCGGGCGCCGCCTGCGCCCAGCGTACGGGCGGCCAGCACGTATTCCTGCTCCTTGAGCTGCAGCACCTGCCCGCGCACCAGCCTCGCCATCGGCACCCAGCCGGTAATCGCATACGCGATAATAATCGTTTTGAAGCCGGGACCGAGCACGATGATCAGCAAAATCGAGATGAGCAGAAATGGAATCGAATATACGATTTCAATAATCCGCTGCATGATATCGTCCACACGGCCGCCATAATAAGCCGAAATCCCGCCATAGATAACACCAAATACCAGGTCAAACAGCGCTGCTGTAATGCCGATCGCCAGTGAGATCCGGGTTCCCCACCAAACCCGCACCCACAGGTCGCGGCCGAAATCATCCGTACCGAACCAATGTGCGGCCGAAGGCCCCAAATTACGAATGTCGTAGTTTTGGGTCGCATAGTCGTATTTGGACAAAATCGGGCCGAAGATCGACAAAACGATCAGCGTACAGAGTGTAATCAGGCCGAACATGGCCAGCTTGTTTTTACGCAGACGCCGCCAGGCATCCTTCCAGTACGTCAGCGAAGGACGCACAATGGATTCGCCGCCAACCTGCTCACGCGTGACCGGTTGAAAAAGGTCCTTCGACACATTCATCATTTGCTTGCTCCCTTCGCCAGACGAATCCGCGGATCAACTAAGCCGTAAATAATATCGGTAATAAACAGCACTACCAGCAATATAAACGAGTAGAAGATCGTCAGACCGGTAATCATCGTGTAGTCATTGGAATAAATCGACTGTACGAAATGTTTGCCCAAGCCCGGCACGACAAAAATTTGCTCCACAACCAGCGTACCCGTGATCAAGTTGACGAAAATCGGACCCAAAACCGTAACGACCGGTAAAATCGCATTGCGGATCGTATGCCGGACAACGATTTTGGACGAGGACAGCCCCTTCGCCTTAGCCGTCTTGATATAATCCTGGTTCAGCACATCCAGCATCGAAGTCCGCATCAGCCGCGCCAGGATGGCAATCGTACCAAACGATAACGCAATCGCAGGCAGCACCCGCGAGGAAGGACCCGTCCACATGCCGGGCGGAAACCAGCCGAGCTTGACGCCGACAAAATAAGACAGCAGCGGTCCGAGCACAAAGGACGGAATCGAAATCCCGATAATAGCCGTAAACATCGCGCCGACATCCAGCCCTTTATTATGGTTCAGCGATGCGATAATGCCCAGCGTCAAACCGATGACAATCGCAATCAGCAGCGCCCACAAACCAAGCTCCAGCGAAGCAGGAAAGCCTTGCTGGATAATATCGGTCACCTTCCGCGTCGGAAACGCATAAGACACCCCGAGATCGCCGTGAATGACATTATTCATATATTTCAGGTATTGCTCCCAGATCGGCTTGTCCAATCCGTATTGCGCATACAAAATTTTGCGTTGTTCAATGCTTAACTTCTGTGAATCTTCACCAAACGGATCTCCGGGCAAGTTTTTCATCAACACAAACGTAAATGTTACGATGAGCCACAGAGTGATCGCCATATATACAAGACGCCGCAGCAAATACCGAAGCATGGCACACCTCCTGAACGAGTGAGAAAACAAAAATGACAGACAGCTCAGCCACGGGCAGCCGAGCTGCTTCGCAAGCATAGTCCGCCTGATGCAGGCTATGTTTGCGAAGCAGCCCCGCATCGCCTGCCGATCCGTGACGTTCGGAATGACAAGCAAAAAGCGAGGCCGTTCTCGGCAATTCAGAACGGCCTCCCTCTTTCACTTCAAACAGCGCAGGCTAGCTGATTACTTGATGCTGACCCAGCGCAGCTCCCATTCCTTGGACAGCGGAGGCAAGATCAGACCCTCCACATTCGGGTTTTTCGCGTATGGGCGGGTACGGAAGTACAACGGAGAAACCGGAGCATCCGTCATCAGGATTTTCTCGGCGTCAGCAAGCATTTTGGCGCGTTTAGCCAAATCTACTTCTTTGTCGGCGCCTTTAATGAGATCATCATAAGCTTTGCTGTTATATTCCACGTAGTTAAACGATTTGTTATCGGATACCCACATGTCAAGGAAAGTCATAGGGTCGTTGTAATCAGCGCCCCACAGAGCGATCAGGGCATCATAGTTATGCTCTTGCATGTTTTTCACGCGCAGTGCAAATGGCAGCGGCTCGCCGTCAACTTCAACGCCCAGGTTTTGCTTCCATTGAGCCTGGATGAATTCGATCGTTTTCTTCGCGCCCTCGGTGTCATCGCCGGTCAGCTTGAACTTCGGCAGCGCCGTCAAGTTCAGCTCCTTCAGACCTTCCGCCAGCAGCTCTTTGGCTTTAGCCGCATCATAAGGAAGCTGAGTATCGCCAGCAGACTTGCGGAATTCCTGCTTGTTGCCATCGCTCACCGTAAATGGCACAAGGCCGGTCGATGGCAGCGACGCGCCGCCGAGCACAACCTCGTTGAATGCTTTACGGTCAACGGCCATACCAAGCGCTGCACGGATTTTCGCATTCGCAAATGCAGGACGCTTGTTGTTGAACATCACGTAAGCCGAGACAAACTCCTTTTTGATGGCCAGCTCAGGCTTGCCCTGGAACGCCTTCGATTGCTCGCCGCGCAGCTCGGTCAGATCAACCTGATTCGTTTCGAACATGTTCAGCGCCGTATTCGCGTCCTTCACCACGTTAACGGTAACCTTGTTCAGCTTCACGTTGGCAGCATCCCAATAGTTTTCATTTTTGACCATCACAAGCTGCTGCTCATGATCCCACTTCTCCAGCTTGAACGGACCTGCGCCAAGCACCTTATCCGCATCTGCGCCGTTTTTGTCGCCTTGCTTCGTGACGAACTCACCCTTTTGCGGGAAAAACAGCGGCAAGGACAACTGGTCTACGAAGAAAGCAACGGGACGCTCCAGCGTAATTTCCAGTGTTTTATCATCCTTCGCTTTTACGCCAAGCTCAGCCTTTTTCGCTTCCAATTCCTCAGGCTTCGCCGTATTCAGCGCCGTACCGCCCTTGATCCAGGCGAGCATCGTTGCATATTTCGCTTTTGTAGCCGGGTCCAGCGTGCGCTGGTAAGCCCAGACAAAATCCTTCGCCGTCAGCGGCGTGCCGTCAGCCCATTTCAAGCCATCGCGCAGCGTAATTGTATAAACCAGACCGTCAGCGGAAATTTTCGGAAGCTCAGACGCAAGCGCCGGCTGAGGCTTGCCTTCCGCATCGAGGCGGTAAAGCCCTTCATTCACCGCATTCAGAATCGTAAACGTTGGGTTCGTCGTTGCAATCGAGCTATCCAATGCCGGCGGCTCTGCCGCCAGGTTGATGCGAATTTCTTGTGCGGACGCTTGTTTGGTGTCTGTTGCGCCGCCCCCTTGAGATGTCGTGTTGCCCGAGCATGCCGCTAACGTGGTGCCGAGCATGGCTGTTACGGAAGCCAATACCAGAAGTTTGTTTAACTTCATAGAAATCCTCCTTTGACATATGTAAGTATATGTTAATTCCGAGTCTATTTCTCAGAATTATCACCTGGTCAATTAATAGGCAGCTTTTTGATAATAACGATTTTTTACGTATTTGTAAACAAGGAACCCTTTATCAATGCAAAATTATACAACCGGGGGTTAATAAAATCTAGTACTATTTTTTGTCTAGGGTCAATTCTTGTTACAAATTACAAAACTCCGGCCCCCGTTTGTTCACAACAACAAAAAAAGAGCCTATCAGCTAGGCTCTCAATGTACAGAAGCATTTATACACAATCTGTTAAATGCGTTTCAAGATTGCAGCATGTATTTTCCGATCCCGACGACCAGCAGCATCACATAGCAGGCGCTAAGCACGAGAAATCCGAGCCGTGCCATCGTCTGCGCAATCTTACGCACATCAACCCGGCCCTTCAACCGATTCTGCATGCTGCCAAGCAAGCCTGCCCCGATCAAAAACAATAAAATAATCAGCCATAACAGGAAAACGGAACCAAAAATATTCCGGCTCATATAGCCGACCGAGCCGATCAAAAACAGCGTGGTGATGTCCATGCTCAGATGCGTCGCTTTACGCTTATTGCGGGTTTTGGAATAAACGATAAACCATGTAATCAAAAAAGCTACAAACGGCAGCAGCGCCAGCAGCGTATATAATTGATGCAGCAAATTCCAAATCATCCCGTCACCCGCCTCACCCTCAATGAATCATTCACCAGCCGTCAATCGGTTTTCCAGCGCCTTGATTAGCCAGTACAGCTGTTGGTGGGCCGGCAGCTCCAGACTCTGAGTCCGGGCCAGCTCCAGCAAGCTGCCTGTGATCGCTTCAATTTCCGTCATCCGACCCGCTTGAATATCCTGCAGCATCGAGGAGCGGTTCGCGGCGGTACGCCGGCATACATGCTGTACGCTCAGCCACAGATCCGTGTCCAGCTCCACCCCGCATGCGTCGGCCAGCCGTACGCCCTCGTCCGTCAGCTTGCGCAAAACCTGCCAAGCCCCTTCCAGCTCCAGCAACGCCCCGTTCCGCACCTGTAATAGCGCTGTCAGCGGATTGATAGCGGCATTGATCAGTAGCTTTTGCCAGACGCGGCTTTGGATGTTATTCGACAGAAAAGCGCGAAATCCTGCCTTTTCCAAATCATCCACCAGCTTTTTTTGCGCCTGTCTGACGAAGGATGGCTGCGAGCCGTCCACGCGGTCTGTTGCATCAGTCTCCGGAAGTCCCCCGGTCCAGGCGCCAATGGCCGTTTCTCCCCGGCCTGTATGCGCGGCTGTCCGGTCCGTGCGCCGCAGCGCCGCCTCCGTCGTCACCGCCAGCAGCAGCCGCTCGGGCGGTACATGCCGCGCCAGCTTGTCCGCATGCCCGATGCCGTTCTGCAGACAAACGACCCAGCTGTTGCCGCTCATCAAGCGACGAATTTCCACAGCCAGCTCATCGGTAATCGCCGACTGCTTCACCGTCAATAAAATAAAATGCGCCTCGCCGTCCGCCAACGGCTTATGATCGGCTGCATCCCCCAGCCTGCCCGTGACAGGCCATGCCGAAAGCTCCGACCCGGACAGCTCAGGCTCAAGCAAAGCCAACCCTTCGCTGACGATCAGCCGCGCCTGCTCCTCCCGGCGTACGTACACCTCCACCGGCAGTCCTGCCTGCGCAAGCCTGACAGTGAACAAAATTCCAAGCGCGCCTGCGCCTATGCATGTATAACGACTCATCCCCGTTCCCCCTCGGCTGATCCGGCTTCCTCCATTGTATTATAAACCGGAACCGCCTTGCTGTCGTGAGCGAAACGAGGTCCCCGTGCAGCTCTGCCTGCCAACATACAAAAAGCCTCCAAGCTGAAAGCCGGACCTGCGATCCGCTCTTTCCCTTGAAGGCTTACTTCGTGTGTGCCGCTGAAGCTGTCAATCGACCCGCTCCAGGTTTCCGTTTTCATCCATCTTGAACCGCGCCTTCATTTCGTCATCTTCCTCGGTCAGAAAAGCCAGCTTGCGCGCACGGTCCATAATTTGAATCAACGCTTTATAATCGTCATTGACGACGCGATAATCGGTGGATACGTCATTGACCTGCCGGCTAAGCGAATTGTTTTCGCTGTGCAGCCGCTCCAGCTCATCCTGCTTTTCATTCAGCTCTTTTTCCAGCTGGCGCAAATGGCGAACCATCTCCTGGTAGCTGCCCTTCCATTGCCGCAAAAAGCGAATGACCGCGTCGATCGACAGCTCCTCCACAATACCATCCGAGCGCACGATGGGCGAATCGACCGTCTCCGCCGTACCGGAAACGCTTGCGTAGGCAGGGGTCTGCTTGCGCTGCTGAGTGCGTTTCTGCCTTTGCGCCTTGGCGGTTTGAATCGCCGTTTCATATTTTTTACGAACAAAGCTGTTCCAGCGAAAACCGCAAGCCGCGGCTGTCCGGCCAATCTTCTCTCCGACTTCCTCAAACGCCGAAAGCTGTGTGCTTCCTTCGCGGATATGGCGCAGCGTCACCTCAGCCAAGATCAAATCATCCTCGTCGCTCCATGCATCCTGTCTAATCACCGTCATCCATACAGGCCTCCTAACCCCTCGCATATTCATCATCTATGAGTGAACAATAGCTGAACGTGCTGTACTACTTTAACTCTATGCCCATAGCAAAGTTCATAGAATACTTTTCTAGTAATTTGTATTGCCACTTTTGCCAGCCTTCATACATCATTTCTCCGATTTGCGTCCATACTAAAAAAGCTTGAGCAACAAATAAATCGCTTTCGTCACCGATTGGTCATTTACACACAACCGCGCATTCGTTATAATGTTGGATAGTAATGTTTAGTTGAATCGTGACCGTAGAGAGGGGGATGCACAATGGATCGCATGTTTCGCGTACTCGGCTTTTGGACGCTTGCTATCGGCTTGATGGCTTTGGCCGGAGATTTGATTCCTATGGCTTTTGTCTTTTTTGCCCAGACAGCCGTCTTCGTATTGCTTGGTTACTTGAAGCTGTCCGAGCGCACCTACATATTATTATTTTGGGGTTACATGATTCTCTCGTTTACCGGAGTTACGTATTGGTCATTCTTCAAAATGCACATCTAGTTCCGGATGAGCCTTCAGCAACGCCCAAAAAAAGTGAGCCGCATGGTTGCGGCTCACTTTTTTTGCTGGACAAGCACCTTAAACAGCTCGCTCATGGCATCGGACAGCAGCAGCTGGCGAATGGCCCGGTTGCGCCGGGCGGTCTCGGAGAACGGATCGGGGTCGGCGTGATTTTGCAGCAGCCCGAGAAGTCCCTGCTCCACCAGAAACTGCTTTTGGGTCTGGTACAGACGCGTCTGCAGCCCGGCCGCTTCACCCGCCTCGGTTAACGCACTGAAGTTCACGTGGGTCGTTATATCCTGCTCGCCAATCGCCTGCAGCGGCGTATCACTGGCCTGATGGTTGCGGTAGCACAGCAGCGTCCCTTCCATCCGATGGGCGGCGTGCAGCTCCTCGCGCACGTCTCCGTAATCAATCGTGACGAGCAGGCTGCCCGGAGCAAGCGCCGACGCCAGCTCCTTGTACCAGCGGAGCGCATCCAGCTGCAGCTCGAAGCGCTGTCCCTCGCGCTGCGGCAGCTGCTCTGCCTGCACAACCTGCAGCAGCTCGGTCGGCTCCAACGGACGCTCTGTCTCGACGAGCTCCCCGCTGCCGGTGTCCCGGCTCACGCCCAGCTCACGCCAGCTGTCCTGTCGATACACGACCCGGTGAACGGGAAATGCGTCCGGCAGCTCGTTGGACCAGACCAAGCTGCGTTCTGCCACTGGCCTGGCTGCCCATTCGGCCGGTGACAGCAGCTCCACCCGGTCCAGATGCCGTTGCAGCGTCTCCGCTTGCAGGCTGCGATGATACGGACTCGTTTCCACTCCGGTATACGTTAATCTGCCATACAAGGCGGGATGCTGCTCCTGCAGCGTATCCAGCACCCGAACAGCCAGCTGCCCCGCACCGCCGCCCCATTCGACAAGCCGCACAGCTCCGTCCTCCGGCTCCAGCTCGCGTGCGATGTACGCGGCGAGACAGCCGCCCAGCAACCCGCCAAGCGAGGACGAGGTATAGAAATCCCCGGCCCGGCCCAGCTTCTCCCGACCGTTCATATAGTAGCCGCAATCCGGCTCATAGAGACACATTGCCATATAATCGCGAAAGGACAGCCACCCGTCCGGACAGTTGTCCAGCCGCGCGTGCAGCCGTTCCAGCAGCTGACGGTTTCCTTGCTCAGACCTGGCTGGCTTGCTTTTGTTCATCGCGGCAGCTCCTCTCTTCTCCACTGTCTTTTTAATATAAACATGCAGACAAAAGCTTCGACAATCGTTATAATAATACGGGTAGTTTCCAAGAAGGGGGCAGAAATTATGAATCCGCTGCGTTTCATTCGTCATGCGGCCGTCATCGGCTGCGCTGTTCTGCTCATCTCAGGCTGTACCGACCACAAGCAGTTGAAGGAGAGCTGGTTGCAGGCCGCTGCCAAACAAGAGCAGATGCAAAGCTATCAATTTGCCGGAGAAGTCGAGCTGCAATTGGATGCCTCGTTATTTAAGGAGGCCCAGCCGTTAACGGCTGCACTGCTGTCCACCTTCAAGGATGGGCGGCTTACGTATCAGGGCCGAACCTCGTTGAAGGAACCCGTGCAAGCAGAAGCAGATTTCAAGCTGACGCCCAAAGGCTCCGAAACCGGACTTGAGATGCCGTTTCTACTTAAAGATAACAAAATGTATGTCCGCTTGCCAATTCTGAATAAAAGCGATGAATATTTGGCGGTGCCGCTCACCCAGGACCCGCAGCGCCTGAACCAGGTCGGACGGCTGTCGGCCTCCGTCAGCGCCAAGCTGCTCCAGGAGCTTAATCCGGATTGGCTCGAAGCGGGCGGCAAGGAGGAAAAGCTGGCAAACGGCGAAGCCGCTACCCGCATTTCCCTCCAGGTCACCGATAAAAACAGGCAGGCGCTAACGGAGCAACTAGCCAAATCGCTGCCCGGAGCGCTGGAGGAATGGAAGCTCAGCGGACTGCTGAGCGAGCAGCAGCTGAAAGCCTGGAACGACAAGGCAGCTGCGCTGCAGGTGCTGCCTGCTTCCAGACTGGATATCTGGATCGACGCCCAAGGTTTTATCCGGCAGCAGCAGGGCGAGCTGCGCTTTACGCTCCAGCCGGACGGCCCTGCTCATCTGATCAAATGGACGCACCGTCTGGATGCGGTAAACGAACCGCCTGCGTTCACCAAAGAAGTGCCCAAGCAGACAAAGCCGCTGTCTGATCTGCTCAAGCTGATTCCCAAGCCGTCAGGCAAATAAAAGACCTTACCCAATAGACGCCTTCACACCCGTATAAGCTGCGGGCATGAAGGCGTCTTTGTACGGCGCTGGAATAAACTTCGTATAAAGGAGATAAATAAAAAAGGGCGCGCCGATCGCTGATGTAAATACGCCCGCCGGCACGTCAAGCGGGGAAAAGCTGCTGCGCCGTAAAAAGGATCGTTTCGTCGCCCAGGCGAAGCCTACCGCTGCCGCTCTCGATGTAATATAATACGTAGATGGCCTGTCGGCGCAGCTTCAGCTTTCCGTTAAAGATACGCCTGCGTAGTCCAGCCAAGTGCATCAGGAAAACATGATGCCTGGATATGCTGTAAACTCCTGTTATCATTCTTTTGCTTCAACCAAAAGTATCGCTTGAAAATTTTTTAGGATCAGCAATTCCGTTAGAAAAATGTCATGTTTTCCCCTCTTCCGTGATAATCTGTACTTGAGAGGAATGGAGGGATGTCGAGATGAAAATTCGAGCCCGGTTGCTGACCGGACTGCTATGGGCCGTCGCCTGCCTGTCCGTCCTGCATCCCGCCGCCGCGATGGATCTGAAGCCGCGCGACACCGATTTATTGCAGCAAGGACTCACCCTGCATGAAATCGATCAGGAGCTGAAACGCATTGAGGTGCAGGAGGGCGAGCTGCAGAGCCGCATCGTGAAAGCTCAAGCTGATCTGACGGGCGCCGCCGCAGCGGTTCAGCATGCACGCGAGCATGCCGCCAAGGTTGTACGCGCTTATTACATGGGGGATCGCGATTCATTGTGGATGATGGTTTTCTCGGCCCGCTCCATCGCGGATGGACTGGCAACCTTCGAATATTTACAGCTGCTGCTCGGCCACGACCAACGCGCGCTTGACAAGCACCAGCTGGCGTACAAGCAGCAGCGCCTTGTGCAGACGGAGCTGGCTGAGGCCGGACAATCGCTGCAGAACGCGAAGCAGCGCTTCCTGCAGCAGCGTGACAAGCAGCTCGCTCTGCAAGCAGAGCTGGACAAGCAAATAGCCGCCCGCGCCCGCTCAGAAGCGGAGGCGGCCTCTCTGCAAGCGCAGATGCTGGAGCTGAATCGCCAATGGCAGGAGCAAGGCATGCCGTTGTTCAAATCGTATTTGCGCGAGCTGGCCCAAGCGATGAAGGAGCTGCCGCAGCATCTGTCCTCCGGCTCGCCGTCCGGCAAGCCCAGCAATATCAGCTTGTTTGACCAAGGGCTTAATTCCAGCTTCCAGCTGACCGACGGCGAGCTGAACGAATACTTGAAATCGCGGCATCCGATGTTCAGCCAGCTCACCTTCAAGTTTTTACCGGATCAAGTCGTCGCTTCCGGCATGCAGGAAGGAATGGAATTGTCGGTGCAGGGCGCCTACTCGCTCGCTCAGAAGGAAGACGCCAAGAGCAAAGCAAGGCATTTCATCCGCTTCACGATTACGCAGCTGAGCTTCAACGGCTTTCAGCTTCCGTCCACCACGATTGAGGCGCTGGAGAAGGACGTTGACCTGGGCATTTACCCGGACCTGCTGATGCCGATGCTTCAACCGACGGAGGTGCGGCTGGCGGAAGGGACTCTTCGCATTGTATTCAAAATTGCACTTTAAGCGCATAAACGCAAAAAACCTTCAATTCCCGTCCAAACGGGACATGAAGGTTTTTTGCGCTACATGATCCTATTCAGTTGCTTACAGCAGATCGGCCGCGAGCTGTGCCAGATGCGATCGCTCTCCGCGCTCCAGCATAATATGACCGCTGATGCTTTGCTCCTTGAACCGCTCCACCACGTAAGTCAGCCCGTTGCTCGAAGCATCCAGATAAGGATGGTCGATCTGCTCCGGGTCGCCAAGCAGCACGATTTTACTGCCCTCCCCGACCCGCGAAACGATCGTTTTGACCTCGTGCTTGGACAGGTTCTGCGCTTCGTCAATAATAATAAACTGACCCGGAATGGAACGCCCGCGAATATACGTAAGAGCTTCGACCTGAATACTGCCGAGACCGGCCAATATTTTATCAATGTCGCCCGTTTTTTTCGTATCGAACAAGTATTCGAGATTATCGTACACCGGCTGCATCCACGGACGCAGCTTCTCTTCTTTTTCGCCCGGCAAGTACCCGATATCCTTGCCCATCGGAACGACCGGCCGCGCAATGAGCAGTTTTTTGTATTTGCGCTCATCCTCGACCTTCATCAGCCCGGCCGCCAGCGTCAGCAGCGTTTTACCTGTACCGGCTTTGCCGGTCAGCGTCACAAGCGGAATATCGTCATTCAGCAGCAGCTCCAGCGCCATCCGCTGCTGGGCGTTGCGGGCCGCGATGCCCCAAACCGGATCATTGCTCAGGTACAGCGGCTCCAGCTTGCGGCCGTCCGCGTTCACCTTGAGCAGCGCAGACTTGCTGGTGCCCATCTCATCCTTGAGAATGACAAATTCATGCGGGTGCAGCGGATACGTCAAATTCAGCGCGCTAACGCTCAAGGAGCGGTAAGAATAAAACTCATCTATAATTGCCGGGTGCACATGCAGGTTCAGATGGCCGGAATAAATTTCATCCGCTACATTAACGACCCGATCGGTCAAATAATCTTGGGCCGTAATGCCCAGCACATCCGCCTTGATGCGCACAAGCATATCTTTACTGACCAGGACGACCGGCTTCGGGTCCGGTTTCTCTTTTTCCTCCAGATGGTAATTCAGCGCCACGGCAAGAATCCGGTTGTCATTCGTCGCCTCGGCAAATACTTCCTGCAGCTTCGCAAAGCTCTTATGGTTCAGCTCCACCTTCAGCTTGCCGCCGCCCGGCAGTTCAATCCCTTCGTACAAATAGCCGCCCGCCCGCAGCGTGTCGAGCATCCGGGATATTTGACGGGAGTTTCTGCCCAATTCATCGGCATTCCGCTTTTTCAAATCAATTTCTTCCAGGACTACCGCCGGAATAACGACATCATTATCATCAAAAGCATAAATCGCATTGGGGTCCTGCAGCAGCACATTGGTGTCCAATACATATATTTTTCTCATGCGAGTCCCTCCCAGGGTTAGGTGTTTGGCTCAAAGCGCATTACATAGTAAATAGCTTGTAAGGACAAACTAGCCAAAGCTGATACCGCAAAGAAAGGAATGATGATCATGATGAAGTTTGTCTCCGTAGTTCTGTTATTGTCCGCTGCGCTTGCAGGCTGCAGCTCCAGACCTATGCCCGGAGCCTCCCCGTCGGAAGCCGAAAGTTCAAGCAAGCAAGTGAGGGTACAGCAAACCGTGCCCCAGAAAAAAGAAATTAAAGATCAGCAGGCGGTTGCCGAGCGTCTGGAGCAAATTGCTACCAGCGTGCCGAATGTCGAGAGCGCCAACTGTGTGGTATTCGGCAATACGGCGATTGTCGGCATCAATGTGCCGCATACGATGGACCGGGCCAAGGTCGGAACGGTTAAGCTGTCCGTAGCCGAAGCGCTGAAGAAAGATCCTTACGGCGTAGACGCCTACGTAACGGCAGATATGGATCTTGGCCAGCGGCTGCATATGATCCGGGAGCAAATGCAAAGCGGCCGCGGCCTGAATGGAATGGCCGAAGAGATGGCCGCCATTATCGGCCGGATTATTCCGCAGATGCCGCGTGATGTCGAGCCGCGACCGGAAGAACCGCAGCAGCCAGGCACGCAACTGCCGAACCGTTCGCTGTAGCCATGCAGCCTCACAGCTGCTAGCGCCCGTACATTTCGGAGTCCAAAAAAAGCCTAGACGCAGGTAACGGCTCTAGGCTTTTCTTCATGGCGCAGCCATCGGCGTGTCCGACAAATTGGCGGCACCCGAAACATACGTCCTCTCATATTCAGATGAATGCACAGATTGACTTGCGGAAGCATGGAGACCACATTTAGCAGGCATGGGCAGCTCATGATCGGCCGTACGCAACGGCTTCAGCGCCTCTTGCTGCAAGTGCTTGGTCAATAGCTCGGAAAAAACGGGAATCGTTTCTGCCATAAGGTCTCCCTCCTGTGATCGGAATCACGGTGCTGCCTTTATTATACCATATGGCAGGTGGAACAGCTACTGACGACCATACCGACGTACACTCCCTTCACGCCCATTTAATCTAGTTTATCTAGGCGCCAGGAGATATATGTCATTCATTGTAGGCCGGGGTGGAATTTATATCCACCAGCAGCTGCTCGGCCAATTCACGCTCGACCCGCTTCTGCTTCATTTGTCCCGCAACCGTATATTCAATCAGATACACGTCTTCCTCTTCCTCACAGGTATACCCGAATTGCTCCAGGGCGTGATCCTCACGTAAAATCGTCACGAAAAAATCTCTCGTCTCGGCAGCCGCCCCATCCTGCGGACGCGCCGCGGCGACAAGACTGATTTGCAGCCAGTTAAACACGGCGTCTTCCAGCTTCATCCTCCGATCAATCCTCCTTCAGCATCATCACCTGACAGCCCTCAGCCAGCCAGGCCCGCATTGCAGCGTACCACCTTTCGGCTCCGGCCTCTTCCTGCACAAGCTCCAGCTTGGCCGCCGCATCAGCGGGTGAGAGCAGTCCGTCCATATAGGCAGCTGCGCAATGGGACAGCTCCCAGCCCAAATCCGCCGGAGCCAGCGGCTCTCCGCTCTGTTCCGCTTCCTCCGGGTCAGCGCCGCTCAGCAGCCTGATCGCAGCCGAGCTATCCAGCGCAAACGGCAGCTCATCCGTTCCGCAAGTCAGAGCCGCAGCGTCCGATAACAGCAGATGCGCCTTAAACGGCAGCAGCAGCCGCGGATGCACCGCTTGCAGCGAGCGGCTGAACCGGCTGCGCAGTTCGTCCGGCTCCAGCGCAAGACGTTCGCCGCCCAGCACGACTCCTTGTTCATCCGGCCGAAGCGGCGTCAGCCAATAGACAGACATGCTGCTCCCTCCTCCGCTTACTTCTGCTTCCGCTCCCGCTCCTGGACAAAATAACGAATTCGCACCATAAGCATCATACCAACCGCCACCGACAAGCTGATAATGATCGGCAATCCGGCGAGCTGAAAAAAGAGCAGCATCACCGAGCCAAGCGCCAGCATCAAATAAATAATCGCGTCCTTCAACAGCGGCAGCTTACGCGCCCGGAACACTTTATTATATACATAAGTAATCAGCACAAAAATCAGAATGTAAGCGATCCAGGGATGCTCACGAAACCAATCGGTCAAAGCCGTTATACCTCCTTAGCGGGGTTAAGCAGCGCTCCTACACTGCGAAGAAAAGCTCTGATTGCTCAGAGCTTCCCCGTTTTTTTGCAGTTATACCAAGCTTACGCGTTAGCTTCGGACATTTTGCGGTTTTTCTCCGCACGCTCGCGCTCGCTCTTGTTGAGAATTTTTTTGCGAAGCCGGATCGACTTCGGTGTAATTTCACAATATTCATCGTCGTTCAAATATTCCAGCGCCTGCTCCATCGAGTGGATGCGCGGCGTCTTCAGCCGGACTGTCTCTTCCTTCGTGGCGGAGCGTACGTTCGTCAACTGCTTTTCCTTACAGATGTTGACGATAATGTCCGTATCGCGGTTATGCTCGCCGACGATCATGCCTTCATACACTTCTGTACCCGGGTCCATGAACAAAATGCCGCGATCTTCAACCGACAGCATGCCGTAGAACGTCGATGTGCCGGTTTCACTGGACACAAGCACGCCTTCATGACGGCCGCCGAGGCCGCTTCCCAGATAAGGACCATAGCTGTCGAACGCATGGTTCATCACACCGTAGCCGCGTGTCAGCGTCAGGAAGTAAGTCCGGTAACCGATCAGACCGCGAGCCGGAATCAGGAACTCCAGACGTACGTTGCCGTTGCCATTGTTGATCATATTGACCATCTCGGCTTTACGTGTTCCGAGACTTTCCATGACCGAACCCATGCTGTCCTCCGGCACATCAATAACAAGACGCTCAATCGGCTCCATCTTCTGGCCGTCGATTTGCTTGATAATAACTTCAGGCTTGGATACTTGCAGCTCGAAGCCTTCACGACGCATATTTTCGATCAGAATGCCGAGATGCAGCTCGCCGCGGCCGGATACGATAAAGGCGTCCGGGCTGTCCGTTTCATCAACGCGCAGCGAAACGTCTGTTTCCAGTTCCTTGAACAGGCGCTCGCGCAGCTTGCGCGATGTGACAAACTTGCCTTCGCGGCCTGCGAACGGGCTGTTATTTACGACAAACGACATTTGCAGCGTCGGCTCGTCGATTTTCAGCACCGGCAGCGGCTCCGGATGAGCCGGGTCAGCCAGCGTTTCACCGATATTGATGTCCTTGATGCCGGAAATCGCAACGATGTCGCCTGCTCCGGCCTGTTCGATCTCCAGACGCTTCAAGCCCTGGAAGCCAAACAGCTTCTCGATTCTTGCCTGCTTCACTTGTCCTTCGCGGTTAATGACCGCAATCGGCTGACCTTGGCGCACGACACCGCGATTGACGCGGCCGATTGCGATCCGGCCCAGGTATTCGTTGTAGTCCATCAGCGTAACGAGGAATTGCAGCGGCTCCTCCACATTTTCCGTTGGGGCCGGGATATGGTTGACGATCGTTTCATACAACGCCTGCATGTTGTTTTCCTGCTTGGCCGGGTCCGGGTCAAGGCTGGACGTCCCCATCAGGGCCGACGCATACGCAACCGGGAACTCCAGCTGGTCGTCATCAGCGCCCAGTTCGATGAACAAGTCAAGCACTTCATCGACAACTTCGCTCGGACGGGCATTCGGGCGGTCGATTTTGTTCACAACGACGATTGGCGTCAGATGCTGCTCAAGCGCCTTGCGCAGCACGAATTTCGTCTGCGGCATCGTGCCTTCGAAAGCATCGACGACCAGCAGCACGCCGTCAACCATTTTCATGATCCGTTCCACTTCGCCGCCGAAGTCGGCATGTCCCGGCGTATCGACAATATTAATCAAGAAATCCTTGTAGTTGATTGCGGTATTTTTGGCCAAAATCGTGATGCCGCGCTCCCGCTCCAGGTCATTGGAATCCATAGCCCGTTCCTGTACGGCCTCGTTGTCGCGGAACGTTCCGGATTGTTGCAGCAGCTTGTCGACGAGCGTTGTTTTGCCATGGTCAACGTGAGCGATAATGGCAATATTACGGAGCTTTTCTCTTGCATGCATAAGTGTACAAAATCCTCTCTTCTGGTTTGGCTGTCCAGCCCGTTCATCAAAGAAGCGTCGACCACCGAAGCGCCGACGCTAGCATTCGTTTTTCATTATACGTGCGTTTGGGTCAAAAGGCAAGAAACTATCGGCGCTTCACGCCGATTTTACAAATGCTTTCGCTCGCCGCTAGACGTGCCGGGGCGTGATCAGCTTCTTGATCAGCCCGCTGGTCAGCACGATCACCGTCGTCACAAGCGGCACAATATAGTGCGGGATGCCGCCAAGCACCCAATCGGACACCTTCGTATCGGCCAAAAACATTTCACCGGCGGTAAAGCCCAAAATGCCCGCTCCGAGAAACACAAGCACCGGAAATTTTTTCAACAGCTTCACGACCAGGTTGCTGCCCCAAATAATAATCGGGATGCTGAGACCGATGCCCAAAATGATGATGCCAATCTCGCCCTGCGCCTTGGCCGCAATCGCCAGCACGTTGTCCAGGCTCATCACAAAATCCGCCAAAATGATCGTGCCTACCGCTTTGCCAAGCGTAGACGCCTGCTTCACATCGGCGTGCCCCTCATCATCCACCAGCAGCTTGATGGCGATCCACAGCAGCAGCAGCGAGCCGACGCCTTGAATGTAAGGAATATCCAGCACATAAACCGCTGCAATCGTCAGCACGACACGCAGCCCGATCGCGCCAAACGCGCCCCACCAAATCGCCTGCCTTCGCTGCTCGGGAGGCAAATTTTTGCTCGCAAGCGCGATGACGACCGCATTGTCGCCGCTCAGCACAATATTAATCAGCATAATTTCAAAAAACAGCAGCAGACTATCCCAAAACATCATGAACGGCCCCTCCGTAAGCTCAAAATTTGACCTGGCCGGCAAGCTTAAAACAAGGAGGCAAAGCGGTCATGCGCCGCTTGTCCCCGCTCAATCCACACCGATTCCGTCCGGGATACCGCATCCTCAATCGCTTCCTCCAGCCATGGCATGCTGCGTTCGATGCTGCGAATGACGTTCAGATTCGGATTGGTGCTCGGACTCGGCGGCAAAAATAACGTACAGCAGTCCTCGTACGGCAAAATTGAAAGCTGAAACGTATCAATCGCTTCGGCAATCGGGATAATCTCCTTCTTCTCCATGCAGATCAACGGCCGCAAAATCGGCAGCTCGACCGACCGCCCGATGACATCCAGGCTTGGCAGCGTTTGGCTTGCCACCTGGCCCAGGCTGTCGCCTGTAATGATCGCACCCGCGCCGGATGCTTCGGCCAGCTTCTCGGTAATCCGGTACATCGCCCTGCGCAGCAGCGTAATGAGCAAATTATCCGCGTAGGCCGCATGAATGCGGGTTTGCACCTCGGTAAACGGCACCATATGCAAACGCACCGAGCCGCTGAAGGCCGTCAGCTTTTCGGCCAGGTCGCGCACCTTTTGCTGGGATTGCTCGCTTGTGTACGGGTAGCTGTGGAAATGGACCGCCTCAACCTTCAAGCCTTGCCGCATCGCCAAATAACCGGCGACCGGGCTGTCAATGCCGCCGGACAGCATCAGCATCCCCCGGCCGTTAGAGCCATACGGAAAGCCGCCTGCCCCGGCGTCTGTGCGGGCATACAGCCAAGCGCCTTGCCCGCGCAGCTCCACCTTCAGCTCAATGTCCGGGTGATGGACATCGACGCCGAGGCCAGGCATCGCCCGCAGCACAGCGCCGCCGACGATCCGGTTCATTTCCTGCGAATCATGCGGAAACTGCTTATTTACCCGCCGTACCGTCACCTTAAATGTCGCCGGACGCGGATCAAGCTGCTGCATCAACAATGCGGCGGCCTCCTGAATGCGCACAGAGTCCAGCTCTACTGCAAGCGCAGGGCTAATGGAGGCTAGGCCAAAAATACGGCGCAGCGGCTCCAGTATTTGTTCATAAGCTGCGCCGTTCAGATGCAGTACAATGCGGCCAAATTCACGCTCGTAGGTGATCGCGGGGTACGGACGAAGCGCCCGCCGTACCTGCTCGTACACCGTTTTTTCGAACCGGTGTCTATTTTTTCCTTTCAAGACCAGTTCACCATAGCGGAGAATGGCCATCGTTGCGCTTGCAGTGTTCATCGTCTTCTTCCTCTCCTGCCTGCCGAGGCCGCTTGCGGACGCAGCCTCCTCATCACTTCCTGCAACGCCCGGTCAAATGCAGCCGCGGTTGCCGTCGGCTCCTGCTCAGCCGAGAAGCTGATCCGAACGCCGCCGCGCGCAGCATCCGTCTCAACTCCCATGGCGAGCAGCACAGGGCTCGGCTCCTCGACGGCCGAGGAGCAGGCCGAGCGGGCCGATACATAGATCCCCTGCTGCTCAAACGCATGCACGAGCACCTCTGACTTCATGCCCGGATATACAAAATGGACAATATGCGGAGCCATTTCAGGTTCGTTTGCAGCATTTGCAGCGTTTGCAGCGTCTGCCATGTCAGAAGTGGTCGGCGTGGTTACCGCACTCTTCTCGGGATTGCCTGCTGTGGCTGCGCCGACAATTCCGGCAGTGCGGGCAGCCCCGGTCACCCGCAGCTCCGGGAACCGGGCGATCGCTTCAATTAAACCGTCGCGCAGCATCGCTGCCTGTGCAGCCGCGGCGGGCTGCTGCTGCACGGCCAGCCGGATCGCTTTGGCCATGCCGACAATTGCAGCAACATTTTCCGTACCGGAGCGCCAGCCGAATTCCTGCCCGCCGCCATGCAGCAGCGGCTCCAGCTCCAGCCCGGCGCGCACATACAGCAGCCCGGCCCCTTTGGGTCCGCCCAGCTTATGCGCAGATACGGACAGCAAGTCCGCTCCCAGCTCGCCCGGCACAACGGGCAGCTTGCCGAGCGCCTGAACCGCGTCCACGTGAAATAACGTTTTGGGACGGCTGCGCAGCAGCTTGCCCACTTCATGGACCGGCTGTACGCTGCCTGTTTCATTATTGACAAACATCAGACTGACCAGCACCGTATCATCCTTCAGCGCGGCTTTCACCGTCTCAAGCTCGACATGGCCTGTACCGGACACGGGCAAATACGTGACGCGGAACCCCTCCCGCTCCAGTTGCCGGAAAACCTCCAGCACAGAAGGATGCTCAATTACGCTTGTCATAATATGATTCCCCCGATGGCGGTGCTTGTACACCACGCCCCGAATCGCCGCGTTATTGCTTTCCGTGCCGCCCGACGTAAATCGCAGCTCTTCGGGACGGCAGCGGAGCAGCTCGGCCACCGTTTCCCTGCTGCGCCGGAGCAGCAGAGCACTTTCCAGCCCAAGCCGGTGCAGGGAGGACGGATTCCCATAATGCTGGCGCATCACCTCGGTCATCGCCGCGATCACGTCGGGATGCATCGGCGCAGTCGCCGCATAGTCCATATATAACAACTTATTGAACCTCGCTTCCAATCATTACTCATCTGCAGAAAAACAAAACCAATCCTCTCGTTTTTCGCTAAACGAAAACCGGGATTGGTCTATAAGGACATTATTCGATAACAAAACCATTTTGCAGCTGCTGTACTTTGCTTACATAGTTCTGCGTTTCGGACGGCAGCAGATGCAGCTTGTCCAGCAGCTCGCGGTCCGTGCGAATGCCTAGCCGGTCGACCCGGCCGGGGCCTGCATTATAAGCAGCAAGCGCAACGGCTTCATTGCCATTGTATCTCGATAACAAATTCGATAAATAACGTGTGCCGCCTGCGATATTTTGAGCAGGGTCGAACGGATTCGTGACGCCAAGTCCTGCGCCTGTCGCATCCATCAGCTGCATCAAGCCTTTGGCTCCGGCCCGGGAAACAGCTTGCGGATTAAAGGAGGATTCAGCTTCAATCACAGCTTTGACCAGACTGGACTGGACACCATAGGTTTGACTGGCTTCCTGAATCAAGCCGTCATATTCCGTAGGCTTGCTTGCACCCAGCAGCGCTGACGGATAGGAGGACCAGTCTTGAGGCATCGGCATGGCCGCACGAGACGAAACAGATGCTGCGCGGCTCGCGGCGGTTTGCTGTGCCGCTTTCGTGGCAAGCAGTCCTTCCAGCAGACTGCCAAAGCTTTGCGCTTGTTCGGAGGCTGGCGAAGACGACGCTTCCGGCGACGCGGCATTAGAAGCAGCTCCGACACGCGCTGACTGTTGACCTGCTTTGTACACATCCGATCGGTCGATCTGAATAGTCATTCATTTTTCCCCTTGGCAGCTATAGTAGATACATCCATTGTACACCCTTTTCAGTTTGCCAGCTACCCTGAATTTGTAAGAAGCAGGAGATCGGATGAGATCAGATTCGCCGGCTGCTCTCTGCTGCCGTATGCCTCACAAGCGATTGCCACGAACGCAAAAAAGTCTCCTTCCCCACGTCGCTTCGTGAGAAAGGAGATTGATTTGGGACTTGCCCTACGACACCCAGAGCCTCAGCAAGACAGCACCCGCCAGTGCCAGCAGGCCAAGCGCCAGCGACCAGCCGCCCAGCTTGCGTTGACCTCGCCAGTAAGCCCATGCGCCAAGTCCCATCCCCGCAATCGCAAGCGTAACCGGGAAAATAAACAAGGCAAGGGTTGACAGCAGCAGCGCTGCATAGCCGAGCCAAATCGTCCAGCCAGCCGCCGTGCTGCTCGCTTGATGCCAGGACTCAGCCGCTTTCCAGGCCCGGGCATCAGCAAGCTGCCGCCGTTGTAAGCGTTCCGCAGCCGCTGCCGTCTTTCCAAGCCGCTGCGCTTGCCCGGGAAGGCCGGTCATGCCGGCCTCCGCTGCAAATTCCGTCAGCTCATCGCGATGACGCGCCTCCTGCTGCAGACGCTGCAGCTTGTACCGGTGCAGCGCCGCTTCCGAGCGCGTCATGCCCGCGGAACGTGACGCCTGTCCTCCAAGCTTCCGTTTCATCCGGCAACCTCCTTGTGTGTAGGAACGTCTGCACCTGCACCTGAAAAATTACTTGGATGATTTCGGCTTGAAGGTGTGGCAACAGGTGTTACCCGCGCTTGCAGCCTTGTCTTGATGCTCGTCGAAGTCGGCTGCAAATTCAGTATCGAAGTCGACCTTCGCATGCTGGTCCACGTCGATCATAATGGCGTTGGCCTGGCATTTATTGCCTTGCGACCAAAAGCTGCAATTGGATACGCTGCACTTCACATCTGGCATTGTCATCACCCCCGTAAACAGGTTGCCCGCCTGCCAAAGGGGGTATTCCTGCCAACGTCGGACCAATCGCTCTATTTACCCTCTACTCCCAGACTCCCCGCGCAAATGAACCTCCAGCACCAGAAACATCGCATGCGACCAAAGCAGCGGCGAAGCAGGCGGTCCCCAGCGGCTTACCCACGCTTCATAACCGCTCCGGTCAGCCAACGCATCCGGCACCTGTTCAGGCAGGCGCCCCAGCGAGTCGGCCTTGGACGCGATCCAGCGTAAGGCCTGCTCGGCCGTTTCCCGCTTTCCTTGGGCCAGCGCCACCCAGCCGTACCACGCCGTCAGCAGCAGCCATTCGCCGCCGCCATAATACGTATCGCCGACATAGCGGCGAATGCCGCCTTGCTCCGTCCGCAGCTCCGCGCCGATCCGGTCGAAGGTTGCCCGCATCACCGGGTCATCCGGCGCAAATACGTGAAACGGCTCGCACAGCCAAAGCAAGCTGGCATCCACCCCTTCATGGCCAAACTCGTATTCGACCCGGCCCTCCGGATAGCGGGGACGCAACGACTTTACTAGATAACCGTCCGGATGCACCGCATGCTGCAGCAAAAATTGCCGGATTTGCAGGCAGCGCGAAGGCAGCTCCTTGCCCTCCAGCTCTGCAATGGCAGCCAAGCCGCCGTAGATGCAGGCGAGCGTCGCCGGATGCACAAAGTCGCTGTACTCTTCCCAGCAGTCAAAATTCGTATACTCCCAGAATGCATCCAGATAATCGACAACCGCTTGCACTGCGCTGCGGTATGCTTCCGGAATCGAGCTTTGCCCGGTCAGCCGCAGATGCTCGCCCAACGCCCACAGCCAGGTGCCGTAGCCGTCAAGCTGAAAATGCCCCCATTCGGAATGCTCGTCATCCCGGCCGTCCAATTGATACCGCGTATGTAAAAAATCTCGCCGCTCGATATATTCCCCTCGATTTTTGCGGCTGATCAGCTCTTCAATTTGCGGACGCTTTCGTTCAATAATGCGGCCTACCCAGCGATGAAACAGCTCGGCGCTTTCAGACCGCCCAGCCAAATTCATACTATAGGCAATAAAGCTGCCATCCCGCAGCCAGCTGAATCCGTAATGCGCGAACAGCGGCGAAGCCGTATAGCCGCCCTCTGCATGCTGGTTCCAAGTAATCAAGCGGATGCTGTCTTCAATCAACGGGTGCATTTGTTTCATTTCCGGCACAGCGCTCGACATCCTCTCTTTTGTACAATTGTAAAGAAAAAAGAGATGCTGGCAGCATCTCTATGATCATCCTGTTAAGCTATGCAGAAATTTATACTTTCTCGCCTTGCATCCGCTTTTGCGTAATATAATCCGTTTCGTAATAAGCCAAATCCTCACGCAGCGTCTCGAAAATTTTCGATAGCTCGATCGTCAGGTCGCGCAGCTCGCGGATCGGCTTTTTGCGGAAGCGGATCGCATCTTGTCCAGTGTACGCGTAACGTCCGTCCTCCGAGTAGCACTCATGCTTCGGATAAAAAAAGCTGTTAACGGAGCTGTGATACACATCATACAGCACTCTCTCGGAGTAATCGAGGTTGAAATTCGGACGGCGCAAAGCAACGCCCAGCTTTTCATACGAAACCTCGGAGAACACAAGCAGATGCCGGGTATCGGTAAGGTAGCCTTTATAGAACTCCTCCATAGCCGGATCGTTCTCGGCGTTAAGAAGCTGTAGGGAGCTTTGATTCAAAAACTGTTCCATTTTGGCGATGGCTTCGCTCAGTTTCGCTCTTGTCGATTCGCATAAGTTTTTAACGTGTTCAACAGCCATAGCGGGAAAGACCTCCTCAACATATAACCAACTTGATTTTAATAAATCGTAAATGACGCTACTTGTATCGTACCATAAATTGCTCAGGTTTGCGATGGGTAACTTTACTGCTGATGCAGAGCCCCCATAGAGGGCATAGTACACCTACAAGAAAGCTCAAGCAGGAGGTCACGTTTATGCGAAAAATTACATGGTCCATTGCTCTCGTGTTACTTGGCACGCTGCTGCTGTTTCCGCGCGGAGACCGGCGGGCCGTGCCGGAGACGCGTCCGGAAGCGATGTCGGCGCATACGGAAATGCAAATGAAGCAAGCGACGATGAACCAGGACCTGGCACGTACAGACGAGCTGTGCCGGCTGCAGTGCAGCTACGCGCTTCGGCGAGTCAGCAGCGAGCTGGGGCAAACGGACGGCTCTGCAGCCGCCGTGTTCAAGCAGCTGACGGCTCTGCAGCAGGACCATCCGCATATGGAATGGCTGCTGGCGGCCAAACGCGGGGAGCCGCTGCGTGTCAACGATGCGGTCGGCCGTTTGCCTCAGCAAATTCAAGGTCAGCTGCAGCCCCACATCGAACAGGCCGGGAACAGCTTGAACGCCGGAGCCGCCTACCAGTCGCCTCCGCTTGAGGCCGACGGCCATCGCTATTTTGTGCTGGGTGAGCCGTCCGCCGACGGCAGCCGCGGCATCATCGCAGTTGTTCAGCAGCATATTTTAAGCGAGGTGGCCGAGCATCAGCGTAAAAATTTGCGACTGGTCCCTTATCCAGCGGAAGGACGCTACAAAATTGAATCCGTGGATTCAGAAACGCTGCGTGATGTGCATGTCGATCATCCGGAGGATAACGAGGGAACAAGCCATTACCATAAAAACCAGATTGTCGTCAAATTCAAGCAAGAGCCGGACGAGGCCAAGCTAGCCGAAATCAAACGAGACATTGCCGGCGGCACTGTTAAGAAGCTCGGCTACACGTATGTATTTGAGTCGGACAAGCTGGAAGCGAAGGCATTAATGGATTACTTCCGCAAGCATGATGTCGCGTATGCCGAGCCGCATTTTTTATACTTGACCAACTCGGCGCTTCACACTACCGTGCGCATGACCGAAACGGCCGACAACCAGGCTTTTCAGCCCAATGACGCGCTTTATCGCCGTTACCAGTGGAATTTGCCGCAAATCGAAACCGAGGCCGGCTGGTCGATCACGAAAGGCTCGGACAAAATCACGGTAGCCGTTGTTGATACTGGCGCGGATTTGTCACATCCCGATTTGAAAAACCAGCTGGTCAGCGGCTTTAATGTCGTTAACCAGGAAGCTCCGCCTCAGGATGACGTCGGTCACGGTACCCATGTAGCCGGGGTAATCGGGGCGCTCGTGAACAACAATCTCGGAGTTGCAGGCATGAGCTGGTACAATCGGGTTATGCCCGTCAAGGTGCTGGACGCAACGGGCGCAGGCAGTACGTACGCGGTTGCCCAAGGCATTATCTGGGCCACGGATCATGGCGCCAAAGTGATCAATATGAGCCTCGGCAATTATGCCGACGCCGAATTTCTGCATGACGCGATCCGATACGCATTTGACCGCGATGTTGTACTGATTGCAGCCAGCGGCAATGACAATACACAGCGGCCCGGTTATCCTGCTGCCTATCCCGAGGTGTTTGCTGTTGCAGCAGTGGATGCCGATAAAAACAAAGCGTCCTTCTCCAACTACGGCGATTATATCGACGTCGCGGCGCCTGGCGTCAGCATCGCCAGCACGTACCCGCATAATCAATACGCCGCCTTGTCCGGCACGTCGATGGCGAGTCCGCATGTCACCGCGCTTGCAGCGCTGATCCGCTCGGCAAACCCGGAGCTGAAAAATACCGAGGTCATGGACCTGATGCGTAATACGGCCCAGGATCTTGGCCCAACCGGCAAGGATGACTATTACGGGCACGGGTTAATCGACGTCGCCCGCGCTCTGCAGGCCGCTGTGCCCCATGCGCAAGGCCAGCAGCAGCAAGCGGCGTCCCCCGCTCAAACAAAGCTGGGCGCCTCTTGGTCAGGCTGGCTGCGCACGCTGTTCGGCACGTCGCAATAACACTGTGGGCAAGTATGAAAAAACAAAGAAACCGCCCTATGAGGCGGTTTCTTTGCACATTGCCAAGCATCGGTTAGCGGTTGGCTGAAAGAAAGCTTGCCGTAAGCCGGGTTCTGTGCTTCCGGTGGTCGTAGCGGGAGCCACCCTGCCACTATGGAAGCGACAATCATCTATCTACGCCAGACATTGCTGCCTGGCTCCAGCGACCAACCCGAACGCGTCCCGGGCCGGGACTGTCTCTCGAAGGAGACCAGCGTTCCATTAGGTCTTGCTCCAGATGGGGTTTACCAGGCACCATGTCACCATGGCTCCTCGTGGTCTCTTACACCACGGTTCCACCCTTGCCTGTGAGGCCGCCCCTGCCGCGCACCGAAATGCGAGACGGGCTGCAGCGCTCCATCGGCGGTCCGTTTCTGTGGCACTAGCCTTCAACTCGCGTTGACTGGACGTTATCCAGCATCATTGCCCTATGGAGCCCGGACTTTCCTCTCGCGGCGCGAAGCCGCCAGCGATTGTCTGTCAAACTTTCTTTTGCAACAGATGCATTTGCTAGTATACAAGGATTCCGTGCAAAACTCAAGCGGCTAATGCTGCCTGCCGAGGAAGCTCGCTTTCACAAAACGCGACGTTACGTAGCAAGCGACTTTCCAATCGCGCTTTAGACAAAACGAAACGGCTCCGTGTTTACGACGGACGCGATGACACGCGTGCCCCAGTTGCGGCTGTCCAGCTTGCGCTGTAAATAATCGGCGATGCCCTGCTTCATAATTTTCTCGACATTATGCCCGGGATCAATCAGAGCAATGCCTGCAGCAAGCGCGTCATGGGCGGTGTGATAGTCGATATCTCCGGTAATCAGCACATCGGCGCCGGCAAACATTGCCGCACGCACATACCGGCTGCCGGAGCCGCCAAGCACCGCCGCCTTGCGGATCAGCCGATCCGGGTCGCCGACGACGCGCAGCATCGGCACCTCGTAAGCGACTTTGACCTGCTCGCACAGCTCGCGCAGCGTCACGGGCGTCTGCAGCTTGCCCGCCCGGCCAAGCCCGAAGGTGCGGGTTTTCAAGTCCAGCGTATACAAATCATAGGCGACCTCCTCGTACGGATGCGCCTTGAGCATCGCCTGCACGACCCGCCGCTCGGCGCTTTGCGGCACAATCGTTTCAATCCGCATTTCCTGCACCTGCTCCAGCTTGCCCGGACGGCCGGTATACGGGATCGTTCCTTCTCCCGGCTTGAAGGTGCCTACGCCCTCCAGATTAAAGCTGCATTGGCTATAGTCGCCGATTTGACCCGCCCCAGCTTCAAACATCGCTGACCGTACTTTGTCCGCATGGTCGACCGGAACAAACACCACCAGCTTCTTGAGCTTGTCGGTGTGGACGGCTTCCAGCGACTCAGCCACCTGCAGCCCGATCGCCTCCGCCATCATATCATTAATGCCGCCATCGGCTACATCCAGATTCGTATGAGCGATATAAACGGCGATATCATGCTTGATCAGCTTCTCATACAAGCGGCCTGCAGGCGTATCCGTCTGCAAATTCGCCAGCGGGCGGTAAATAATCGCATGATGGGCGATAATCAGATTCGCGCCTGCGCGGATCGCTTCGTCCACGACCTCCTCCGTCACATCCAGAGCAACGAGCGCGGCCGGAATTTCCTTTTGCAGCGTACCAAGCTGCAGTCCGATTTTATCGCCTTCCACGGCGTACGATTTGGGCGCCAGCTCCTCTAGCAGCTGAACGACGGCTTGTCCTTTTGCGTACATGCGGCCAATACCTCCTCGATCCGATTCATTTCCAGCCGGAATTCCTGTTCGCGCAAGCGGGCTGCTTCCGTATCCGAACGCCCCAGCTGGGTGCATACATGCTCCAGCTTATCCAGCTCCAGCCGCCACTTCATGAGCCATACATCGGATGCGGCGCGAATCAAATACGGCCCCAGCTTCAGCAGCAGCTCCTTGTCCGCCACCGGACCTCCCGCCAAAGCAAGCGGTTCATACAGCCGCTGCGCTTCTACCCCGGCGGCCGCATCCACTGCCAAGGAACCGTCAGCCTGCGATAATTCCGAAGGAGACAGCGCCGTTAAAATTTCGTATATTTTGCCGTCTTCCTCCAAAATATGCTCGGCGGCAAGCTGCCAGCCATGCTCCAGCAGCCAGCGGCGCACGGCATCCTCGCCAACATTCGGCTGCAGCACAAGCCTGCGGACACCGGCCAGCTTCGCTTGACCCGCCTCCAAAATCGAAGCGATCAGCGCCCCGCCCATGCCCGCGATGGTGATGACATCGACCTCGCCCGGCTCCAGCACGGCCAAGCCGTCGCCGAGCCGGACGGAGATACGCTGCTGCAAGCCCGCCGCGCGAACCTGCCGCGACGCCGCCTCGTAAGGACCGGCATTCACCTCGCCGGCCACGCCGCCCGTAATCAGGCCCCGCTCAGCCAAAGAAGCGGGAAGCAGCGCATGATCGGAGCCGATGTCCGCCAGCCGACTCCCGGCCGGTATCTGCTGCGCAATAAATTCCAATCGTTTTGATAACTTGATAATCACAATACCCACACCGTCCATTTTTTGCGCCAAGCGAACAAAATGATGGCCTGAACGCACATTTTACCAAGCAGCAGCCATTGCAAGGTCTGCATGCCGTACTTCTCGGCATACAGCATACCATACAATTCCGGCATGTACCAAACGATCAAACCAAGCAGAAAAAACACAAGTCCGATCTGCTTGCTGCGCTCATGCACCATCCACGACATCCAGCAGAACAAAATCGCCAGCGGCGTCCAGCTCAGCTCCAGCGTCGGCCAGTCAAGCGTGTCAAGCTGGTGGTGCAGCAGCCACCCATAGCAAAATACAAGCACGACCCAGCCGCATAGCTGAAACAACGCAAGCCGGGCCGCAAGCCCGGTTACGATCCAGATCAAACTTGTCATAAACACATAACCGACCACAGGAACAGGCGCTTCAATCCCATGCAGCTTCATCAAATATACCCCGATAAACAGCAGGAACAAGGAGGCCATGCCCAGCAAAATTTGCGCGGCCATCGGCTCCTTTTCCCGCTTCGAGCCGCCCCATACGTAAAGACTGCCTAAAATAATGAATGAAATACCCATTTGCAATGGTAATTCAAAAGCGTTAAAATTAAGAGCAGCAAAGGACAAACCGCCAGCGAGCAGCAAGAGTAGAACCCATATTTTCCAATTGCTGTTTCTGATTGCTGAAGAGGATAGCCCCATAAGGGTCGGCCCTCTGGATTCGCCGCTTGCCTTATGCTGCTCGGCATCTACATAAATGTTCAGCAAAAAATCGCAGTATTGCTCCGGCAGCAGCCGGCTGCGACGCCAATGCTCGATTTCGCGCACAATCAGCTTCTTTTTTTCATCCATACGCGACAATTCCCCCAAGCCATGTCATGTTCTTCCATACTTTATCGGCCGCCGGGACATAAAAAATTAGACCTTGCTGCGGGCGGCCGCAGAAGGTCCAATCGGTTTATTGCGGGGCTATGCTACTCCAGGAAATCCTTCAACCGCTTGCTGCGGCTTGGATGACGAAGCTTGCGAAGCGCCTTCGCTTCAATCTGCCGTATGCGCTCACGGGTAACGCCGAACACTTTGCCGACTTCCTCCAGCGTTCTCGTACGGCCGTCGTCCAGCCCGAAACGCAGACGGAGTACATTTTCTTCCCGTTCGGTCAACGTGTCGAGCACATCCTCCAATTGCTCCTTCAGCAGCTCATAGGCCGCCGCATCGGCAGGAGCCAGCGCCTCCTGGTCCTCGATAAAGTCTCCCAGATGCGAATCGTCTTCCTCGCCAATCGGCGTTTCCAGCGATACCGGCTCCTGGGCGATCTTCATGATCTCACGAACCTTCTCGGTGCTGAGATCCATTTCCTTGGCAATTTCTTCAGGCGACGGCTCACGGCCCAGCTCCTGCAGCAATTGTCTCGACACCCGAATCAGCTTGTTGATCGTCTCCACCATATGTACCGGAATCCGGATCGTCCGCGCCTGGTCGGCGATCGCCCGCGTAATCGCCTGACGAATCCACCAAGTCGCATACGTACTGAATTTGAAGCCTTTATCATGATCGAACTTCTCGACCGCCTTGATCAAGCCCATGTTGCCTTCCTGAATCAAGTCCAGAAACAGCATGCCACGTCCGACATAACGCTTGGCGATGCTAACGACGAGCCGGAGATTCGCTTCAGCGAGACGGCGCTTGGCCTCCTCGTCTCCCTGCTCGATGCGCTTTGCCAGCCCAATTTCATCCTCAGCGGACAACAACGGCACCCGGCCGATTTCCTTCAGGTACATCCGAACCGGGTCATTGATTTTAATGCCTGGCGGCAGCGACAGATCATCGTCGAAATGGAACTCGTCATGCTCCCGCTCCATCCGGCCGCCGCCCAGCTCTTCCTCCTCGTCGGATTCATTGCCGACATCAATGCCCATCTCCTGCAGCTGCTCGAAAAACTCGTCAATTTGCTCGGGGTCCTGGTCGAAAGGCGCCAGCTTTTCCATAATCTCTTTGTACGTAATGGCCGAACGTTTCTTTCCTTGTTCGATCAATTGTTCTTTCACTTGCTCCAACGTCAACTCTGTCTCTATTTCCGTCCGTTGATCGTTCGCCATTTTCCAACTCCCTCCTCCCTGGAAACACCCGAAACCGTCACTACCGTCAGGACTTCAACTGCTTTTCCAAGGATATAATTTCACTGCCCAACTGCAAAGCTTTCGGAATATCCTTCTCCCGTTCCGCTTGCTTGAGCAGCTCTCTTTTTTGTTCCAGCTCCTGCACGAGCGGATACTTTTTGATTTCACGAATACAATCGTCGATGACGGCCTCATTGATTCCGCCCCGATGATCCATTAAGGTCAAGGAGCTGGCCAAGCTTTCAAGCTTGTCATCCTGCAGCATCCCGATGAACCTGCTCGCGTTCGGCTCGTAGCCTTGCGCATAATACGCATACAGACTGGCGGCAATCGCCGTGTGCATGTCCAGGACAAATCCGTCCCCCAGACGACGCTCCACGTACTTCGCCACGTCCTGATCCAGCATCATGACAGCGAGCAATTGCCGCTCGGCAACCTGATAAGCTGGTAAAATTTGCGGGGTCTTCTCGCGCGGTCTGACATCATTTCTAACATTATTCCACGGATTGGTTTTATTATCCCCGCCACTGCCCGTTTTTTCCATCTTCAGCCTGAACTCATTGACGGTTTGCATCGCCGTTTCGAAGGAATAACGGAACTCCGACGTCAGGTCCTTCACATAATGCTCGCGTTCAATCGGAGACGGAAGTCCCGCGATCATCCGCAGCGATTGCTGAATGTATCGGAGCCGTTCCCCATCCTCCTGCATCCGGTAATCGCGGCGATAATAAAGAAGCTTGTATTTGATCGACGGTACGGCGGCCTCAACAACCTCTCGTACGAATCGCTCCGAGCCGTGCTTGGTAATAAATTCGTCCGGGTCCAAGCCTCCCGGCAGCACGGCGATTCGGATCTGGCATCCTGCATTCTCCAGAATCGGGATGCTCTTGTACGCCGCCGTCTGACCTGCGCCATCTCCATCATAAGCAACCGTTACCCGCTCGGCTACCCGACGGATCGCCTCCGCATGCTCCGGTGTCAGCGCGGTCCCCATCGTGGCCACTCCATGGTGAACGCCCGCATCCCAAGCCCGGATGACATCCATATAACCTTCGAATAACACCAGCTCCTGCGTCTTGCGGATTTGCGGTCTCGCTGCATGCAGATTGTACAAGGTACGGCTCTTGTGAAACAGCATGGACTCGGGACTGTTCATGTACTTGGGTTGACCTTCGCCCATCAGCCGACCGCCGAACGCAATCGTCTGGCCCTTCCAGTCCTTAATGGGAAACATGACACGGTCTCTGAACTTGTCCACGTAGCCAGTGCCATCCTGCTTGGCCGAAATTAATCCGCCCTGCTCCATCAACGGCAGCGGGAACTGATTTTTGTCAAGCAGCTTCACCAGCGTATCCCATCGCATAGGAGCATAGCCAATGCCGAATGTCTCCATCAGCTTGTCGTGAATGCCCCGGCCCCGCAAATAATCTTTGGCCGCCTTGCCCTGCTCCGTGTTATGCAGAATGTACTGGTACAGCTTGCTCGCCAGCTCGTAGCCTTCCTGCAGCTTCGCCCGTTCAGGGTTTTCCCGCGGCTCGTTCCGCTCTCCGCCAGCTCCCCCGGCTCCGCCCAGATCGACGGTCAGCGAGGCTTCCTCCGCCAGCTTGCGCAGCGCCTGTCCGAAGGACAAGCCTTCGATCTCCGAAATAAACCGGATTGCGCTGCCCCCTGCTCCGCAGCCGAAGCAATGAAAGGTTTGCCGTTCAGGAGACACGGTGAAGGATGGCGTTTTCTCGGAGTGGAATGGACAAAGTCCCTTGAGATACCGTCCTTGCTTCGTCAAATGAACATGCCTGCCGACAACCTCTGCAATGTCATGCGCTTTAAGTACGGCATCAATGACTTCATCAGGTATACGTCCGTTACTCAATCCTATCCACCCACATTCCCATTAACACGTATAACTATTCGCTGTTTGGTCTAGTTTTCCTGCAACCTTGTTAAAAGTTTTGTCAAAGATTGTAGAAAATCCTCTCGGTCTTGCCCTGTCATGGCTCGCGGTCCCTTTGTATGCTTGCCTCCGCGGCGCAGCCGGGCTTGTTCGTGGCGGCGGTCCAGCAAAAAATCAATCGTCCGCTCCGTAAACAGCTGGCCGCGGTTGGACATCGCGTGCGCTTTTTTGCCAAGCGCCAGCGCAGCAAGCCCAAAATCCTGCGTAATCAGCACATCGCCAGGGCGAATCCGATTGGCAATGTAGAGATCGACCGATTGATCGGACCGGTCTACCTGCACGATGTCTACGCCTTCCTCCGGCTGCAGCCGATGATCGAACGAAGCGACCATCAGCACAGCCAGACCGAAGCTTGCGGCGGCGCGGCGAATTTCAGCCTTGACCGGACAGGCATCGGCATCAACAATCAGTTTAATGGTCATGTGTATACCTACCGAACTGTGGACTTTATAGCAGCTTACCTTAGTATATACGATGAATTTACAAAAAATCCTGCTTCTCGACAGCAAAGAAACAAAACGTTGCCGGCCGCTTTTTGTTTACCGCGAACGAAATAAATCAATGATCAGACTCGCCGTTTCTTCGACAGCCCGATGAGAGACATCAATAACCTCGCAGCCGATTCGTTTCATAATGGTATCGGCAAACTCCAGCTCTTTCAGGATGCGCTCATTGTTGGCATAAGTCGCGTTGCCCGGCAAGCCGAGCGTTTTCAGCCGTTCGGTACGAATCGCGTTCAGCTTTAACGGATCAATGCGCAAGCCGATAATTTTATGGCGGGACACGGTAAACAGCTGCTCCGGCGGCGCAATTTCCGGGACAAGCGGCACGTTGGCTACCTTAAACGTTTTATGGGCCAAATACATGGACAGCGGCGTTTTGGACGTGCGGGATACCCCGACCAGCACAATATCCGCCTGCAGCACGCCGTTAAAATCGCGCCCATCGTCATATTTAACGGCAAACTCTACCGCTTCAACCTTCTTGAAGTAGTCCTCGTCCAACCGATGGATCATGCCGGGCTCGTGACGCGCCTCCTGATTGAAGCGATGCTCCAGCAGCCGGATAATCGGACCAAGCAGATCGATATACACGATCCCCTTGCGCTCGCATTCCTGAATCAAATAATCACGCAGCCGCGGCAGCACCAGTGTAAATACAATGGCTCCGCTGCGCTCGATGACTTGAACGATAAGCCGGTCAATATCGGACGTATCATGCAGAAACGGAACCCGTCGAATCTCGACCTGCAGCGGATCGAACTGCACGGCGGCGGCACGCACAGCCGCTTCTCCCGTGTCTCCCGCAGAATCTGAGGCGACGAAAATAACCGGCTTTCCTTTCGTTACCATCTGGCACACGCCCCTTTGTCTATGAAATCGGGAAAACGGCTTGTTCTTTTGTACGGATAAGAGAATTGGAACGTTTCAGCAAAGGCAACAAAAAATCCCGCCACCCGGAGCTGTGCTTGCACAAACTCTGCAACGAGAACATGTCGATCTTATGAGTGCAATAACGGTGAGGTGCTTGTTTAAATGCCGTAACGCTCCATCTGCTCGATAAAATCACGCGACTTCATCCGTAAGCCAACATGGGTGTCGAAATACGCGCGCAGCGCCTGCTTGAGCACCTGCTTGGTCGCCGGCTTTACATCAATCGAGCCAAGCCGCCGCACATCGGCCTGCGCCAGCACGCGCAGCAGCTTGAGCGCGCCGGGCGTCAGCGGAATCATCTCCGGGTCCCGCAGCTTGCAGCGCTCACACATCACGCCGCCCAGCCCGACACTGAGTCCGATCGGCAGCTCGTTTGAGCCGCATACGACACATTGCTGCAGCTCGGGCATATAACCTGCCTGTGTCAGCATTTTCAGCTCATACATATGTACAATAATTTGCGTATCCTTGCGCTCCTGCAGCGCCTGAAAGCTGCCCTTCAGCTGCTCGTACACATAGGGGTGGCCCTCATGATCCCCGAACATTTTGTCCGTCAGCTCTGCGAGATACGAAGCGTAAGCTGCGAGATGCAGGTCCTCCCGCAGCGGATGGAATGCCTCTACAATGTCGGCCTGATTCATCGAGCCAAGCCCGCTTTGACCTGATTTAAAAAAAGAAAAGTCGCCCAACGTAAATAGTTGAACGGCTGACCCGAATCGGCTCTTTACTTTTTTCGCGCCGCGGGCGACCACACTCATCTTGCCATGCTCCCGGCTGAACAAGGTAACAATTTTGTTGCCCTCGCCGTGATCCATGCTGCGGATAATAATGCCTTGCAGTCTGTATTGCATGTGGCAGCCTCTTTTCCCGCTTGCCGGGGCTGCTGTCTCCAGCAGCGCTACTGGAGCCATTCGGGCTCCTCTGCCGCCCGTTCCTCCGGCTCCACAGCCTCCCCATCTTCGCCGTTTGATTCTTTATAAAGCAGGTAGGCATCCACGTCGCCGGTCATTGAAAAATACTTCCACGAAAAATCTTTCATGGTACATCCTCCCCTGAGAGACCTGTATTTGAACCAATACCTGTTTATAGGTTTAGGATGATACGAACCTCATCGAAGTATGCGGCACAAAAACTGGCATGTATGATCCCATTACCCTGCTTGACTTTCACTGAAACGCAGACAGCTGCTTATTCGTGCCGGAAGCCAAGGTCCTTCAGCACGCGGTCATGGTTGCGCCAGTCCTTCTTAACCTTAACCCACAGCTCCAGAAATGTTTTGGAACCCAGCAAGGCTTCGATATCGCCGCGCGCTTTTTTGCCGACTTCCTTGAGCAGCGCGCCGCTTTTGCCGATAATGATCCCCTTCTGCGAATCCCGCTCCACATAAATAATCGCTGAAATATGCACGACGCCATTAGGCTGCACCTTCATATCTTCGATGCCGACCGCGATCGAATGCGGAATTTCCTCACGGGTCAGATGCAAAATTTTCTCGCGGATCAGCTCGGCGCAGACGAATTGCTCCGGATGGTCGGTTACTTGGTCGGCCGGGTAATACTGCGGGCCTTCCGGCAAATACTTGACCACCTGCTCCAGCAAGGTGTTGACGTTGTTGCCGTTCATCGCGGAAATCGGCACGATCTCGGCGAACGGATACAGCTCCTTGTACGTCACAATGATCGGCAGCAGCGCCTCCGGATGCACCTGGTCAATTTTGTTCATGACAAGAATAACCGGCGTTTTTACTTTTTTCAGCTGTTCGATAATGTAACGGTCGCCGCCGCCGATGCCATCCACTACGTCGATGAGAAATAAAATCGCTTCGACTTCCTTCAGCGCGCTTTCCGCCGCCTTCATCATGTAATCGCCCAGCTTGGATTGGGATTTATGGATGCCCGGCGTATCAAGGAATACAATTTGCGATTCGTCGGTCGTATACACGCCGTGAATTTTATTGCGGGTCGTTTGCGGCTTGTCAGACATGATTGCGATTTTTTGGCCGATTACCTGATTCATCAAAGTCGATTTGCCGACATTCGGCCGCCCGATAATGGCGACAAAGCCGGACTTAAATGGCGCTTTCCGTCCGTTGCCTTTGCTTGTACCTGTTGAAGATGAAGCCATCAGTTCCGTATTCCTCCGTTCAGATCATGAGATGTAAATGCTCCCGGCAGCAGCGCCGCCACCGTTGTCTCCGTGACATCGCCCCGCACATTGGCCATATAAACCGGCATATCGGGCGAGCAAAGCTCAACCAGCACCTGGCGGCAGACGCCGCAGGGCGAAATGGGCTGTACGGTGTCTCCGATGACCGCAATTGCCTGAAAGGAGCGCGGCGCGACGCCATCGGCAATCGCGCGGTGCAGCGCGGTGCGCTCGGCGCAGTTGGTCGGGCTGTAGGCCGCATTTTCTACATTGCAGCCGAGATGAACGCGTCCTTCGCTGTCCAGCAGCGCACTGCCGACTTTGAACCCGGAATAGGGCGTATACGCCCGCTCCCGTGCTTGTCTGGCCAACTCGATCAATTGGGCGGCTTCCATAGACTTCACGTCCTTTTCCCTGTTAATTCGCAACCAGATAAAAACAAAATACCGTAATCAGACTGCCGGTCAGCGATCCGAGCAGCAGCGAGCTGAAGGGGCGGCGGCGCTTGTCATACAAGGCGAGTGTCAGCACCCCGGCCAGCAAATACCCGAGCAGCGCAATCAGCGTATCCGCCGACCGGTAAGCAATCAGCGTCGCGACGGCAAACGCGACGGCCGCCAGCAGGCTTGGCTTGACCCAGGTGCCCTTGTCGGTAAACCGGGTCTGCACGACGATGACGCTGAGTACAACGAGCAGCAGCAGCACCCACGCTGACCCCGCGGTAAAGGCATGATCGCCCCAAGCCGCTCGTCCGAGCCGGATCAGCCGATCGGCCGGCTCAAAAAATACGATCAGACCGGTCACAACGGCAAAAGCTGCAGTCACCAGTACCGCGGCTGCAGCGACATCTTTGGCGATTTTGGCCAGCGGATGGAGGTCCGGCATGGCCAAATCGACCGCTTTCTCAAGCGCGGTGTTGATCAGCTCGGCAACAATAACAAGCGTCACCGCGAGCAAAATAAACAGGACGTCCGTCTTGGACAAGCCGAACAGCCACGCAAGCCCCAACGCGGCGAAAGCCGCGAAAAAATGAAACTTCATATTGCGCTGGGTAGCCAGCGCATATTTGACCCCTTCGTACGCGTACCGGAAGCTGCGCTGCCATTTGGCAGGCTGTCTCACCGCGTCAGGCCCGCCTGCTGCAAGATTTGCTCTTGCTTGCCGAACATGGCCTTCTCCTCATCCTCTTCCTGATGATCGTAGCCGATCAGATGCAGGAAGCCGTGAACAAACAGGAAGCCAAGCTCCCGGTCCACCGAATGACCGTACTCTTCGGCCTGCGCTACGGCGCGCTCGACCGAAATGATAATATCGCCAAGCGGCTCCTCGTAGCCGTCCTCCTCGTCCTCTTCTTCCTCTTCGTCGTCTTCCAACGCGATATCCGAAGCGGTAGCTCCGTCCAGCGCTGCGCCTTCGGCCGCATCGACAAACTCAAACTCTTCTTCGTCATACTCCTCGTCGCCGTAAATAATTTCGATCTCGTCTTCGCCCATCTCCTGCATCGAGAAGGACAACACGTCCGTCGCCTTGTCCAATCCGCGATACTGCTTGTTCAGCTCCTGAATGGCCGCATCGTTCACAAAGGTAAGCGCCACCTCGCCATGCGGAACATCCTCCGCCTCGCCGGCCAGCTTGAGCAGCTCCTCCAGCTTGGCAATCAGCTCGGGGCTAATTTCAATATCGGTTTGCTCGCTGTTCCATGACAAGCGCAAGCTCATAGGGACACCTCATCCATTCGGTTGTTTATTCGGTTTATTCGGTTCAACAGCCGGCTTAGCGGCCGCTTCGGCCGGATATTCGATCCGGGAGTGGAAAATGCCGAGCAGCGTTTCGTTCAGGGTTCGGGCGATTTGATCCAGCTCCTTGATCGTCAGGTCGCATTCATTAAACTGCCCGTCGTCGAGACGGCTTTTAATAATTTTGCGCACCATCGAGTCGATTTGCTCCACTGTCGGATTGCGCAAGGAACGAACCGCTGCCTCCACGCAGTCGGCGATCCCGACAATAGCCGCTTCCTTGGTCTGCGAGTTCGGCCCCGGATAACGGTATTCCTGCTCGTCCGGCGGCTGCTCGCCGCGCTCCTCAGCCTGCTTCCGCGCCTTGTGATAAAAATATTGCAGCAGCGTCGTGCCGTGGTGCTGCTCGGCGATATCACGGATCGGCTTCGGAATATTGTATTCCTTGAGCATTTCCGAGCCATCCCGGGCATGCGCGACAATAATGGATTTGCTTAATGCAGGCTCAATTTTGTCATGCGGGTTTTCGATATTCGTCTGATTTTCGATAAAATAGCTCGGCCGCTTCGTCTTGCCGATATCATGATAATACGCGCCGACCCGGCACAGCAGCCCGTCTGCGCCAATCGCTTCGGCTGCCGCCTCCGACAGATTGCCGACCATGACGCTATGATGGTAAGTTCCGGGCGTCTCCGTCAGCAGCTTGCGCAGCAGCGGATGGTTCGGATTCGACAGCTCCACAAGCTTGAGCGGCGACAGGATGCCGAATGCGACCTCGAAAAACGGAAGCAGCCCGATGACAAATACGGCGGTCAGCAGCCCGCTGCCGAGCGCAAACGACATCGCAAATATTGCGTCCCGCTTCGACTCCTGCTCCTCAAACATCATCATCGACGCGACCAGCAGCACCGCCAGCAGCGACACCATCGCCCCCGCCTTTAATATCGAGGAGCGCTGGCTTGCCCGCTGAATGGAAAATATCGCGGCAAACGAGGTTGCAATCGTCAGCAGGCCGTACCGGAAATCAAATACCTGCACCTGATCCGAGTTAAAAATAATGCTCGCTGTCACCCCAAGCAGGATTGTCGCAACAAACGCGATTTGCGGATTCAGCAAAATCGTAATCAGCATCGCCCCGATCGCCGTCGGCGCCAAATAAGCGGTAAACGGAAAATCGAGCCCCTGCATCATCGAAAACACCTTCATAAACGTCACGGTCACGAATAAAATAAGCACCAGCATCACAAGCTGAACATTATTGTGGCTGACCGGCAGCGTGCTTTGCTTGACATACATATACAGCAGCAAGCCGCACAGCGAAGCAAACACGAGCAGTCCGAGATGCGGCCAGTAGCTGCGCTCATCCTTGAGCAGCTCCAGCTGGGCAAGCCGCTGGTACAGCTCCTCGGTAATCAGCTCGCCCTTGTGCACAAGCACATCATTTTTATTGACATACACCGGCTTGACATTATCCCGCGCATGTCCCTTCGCTTCCTCCGTTCCCTTCTGGTCATAGAACTTGTTCGCCGTCAGCGAGGCTCTGACCAGCTCCTGCACCAGCTCGCGGGCATTGTTTTTGGATAGCGGAGACGCGTTGACCAGCTCGGCTACTTTGGCCCGCCCCGTCTGGGCGTCCAGCAGCTGATCCGTCATCAGACGGGATACGATGTCGCGGGCGACCGGCTCCATCTCGCCCAGATCCTCTTTCGTCAGCCTCGGCAGCTTGTAAAACGACTCCTCCGGAATGCGATACTGCTGATCATCGAACGCCTTGCGCATCTCCGTTAGCAGCTCCTGGCTGTATTGTCCGCTGCCTTCGAACAGCCTAAGCTGCCGGCTCAGATGATCCTTGACAATTGTCGGAATCACCGTCCGGTAAATACTGACCTTGTCGGTGACCGAAACATCGGTGTCGGCGTTGATTTGCTGCAGCTTCTCAAACATCAGATCAATGGCCGTCTCGTTTTTCAGCCCGACAATTTTATACTCCGGCTGCACACGGGCTGCCGCCTCTTCCTTCGCCTTCTCCGTCTCAATTTCGTTCAAAATGGCGCGGGGGGCGGGGATATCCTTCTCCGCCTGCGAATTCAGCTGAATATCATACGTCTGCGGCACAATCCGGTGCAGCAGCGCTACATACAGAAACGCGACAAAAGCCAAAAACAGAAGAAAGCGCACGAAGGCGCTATATCTCCAGCCGACAAGCTGGTGTTGAAATTTGCCCTGAATGGAAACGCGGTTGTTCATGATGAAAGGTCAGCCCTTTCTCAGCCTTCTTTGTCTTCATTGTAGGCCACAATGATTTTCTGCACGAGCGAATGCCGGACGACATCCTGTTCGGCGAATACGATGAAGCCAAGCTCCTCGATTTTACTCAAAATGCGCTGCGCTTCCACAAGTCCGGACGACTTGCCGCGCGGCAGGTCAATTTGCGTCACGTCTCCCGTAATGACCATCTTGGAGCCGAAGCCCAGACGGGTCAAAAACATTTTCATTTGTTCCGGCGTCGTATTTTGCGCCTCATCGAGAATAATAAATGAATCGTCCAGCGTACGGCCGCGCATGTAGGCAAGCGGCGCAATTTCGATTAAGCCCCGTTCCAGTGATTTGACGACCTGATCAGGTCCCAGCACATCGTTAAGAGCATCATACAACGGGCGTAAATAGGGGTCAACCTTCTCCTGCAGGTCGCCGGGCAGAAATCCGAGACTTTCGCCTGCTTCCACCGCCGGACGGGTCAGCACGATCCGTTTGACCTTGCCTTCCTTCAACGCCGCTACGGCCAGCACGACGGCAATATACGTTTTGCCGGTACCCGCCGGACCGATGCCGAATACAATATCCTTTTTCTTGATCTCGTTGACGTACTGCTTTTGCCCGATTGTTTTGACCCGGATCGGCTTGCCCTTATGGGTGACGGCAATTTCGCCCTTGAACAGATCCAGCAATTGATCGACCTTCAGCTCGCGCGATAAATCAAGCGCGTAGTTCACATCCCGTTCGGTCAGCACATACTGGTTGCGGATCAACTCAAGCAGTACCGTAAACAGATGCTCCAGCCGGTTCGTCTCAGCCGCGCCGCCCTGAATCACGATGGCTTCTTCACGTGTAAAAATCGAGGCCTTAATTTCTTCCTCAATCAGATGCAGAAACTTGTCCTGCGGTCCGAACAGCGCTTGGCCTTCAGACGGGTTTTTCAATGAAATTTTCACCGTTGTCGCTTGTTCCATCAAATTCTCCTTCGTGAAGAGTTATGGCACAATCGGCTGTTCTACTGCGATCGGCTCCTCGACTTCTAAAAGCACTTCCATATAAACTTTACCATTCTCAGCCTTTTCATGCAAAACTTTTTCCGATACAATCCGTGATTCGAGGCCGGCATCCGACAAGATCGCCGCTTTCGCCTGCTGCAAGCCAATGGCCGCCGCCTCCTGCTGCTCGATCGGATGCTCCTGCCGCTGCACCTCCATCACCTTCTCCCGCAGCCATCCGACCGGCAATGTATAATTTCGCCAGCTTAACGTTTTGCGCTCCTGTATCGTCTCCGCCTGGGCAAACGGCTCCTGTCCGTACCCGGTCAGCTGCACGGCGCGACTGCCCAGCACAAGATACAGGCGTCGCGCGGATTCACCGGTGTACACCTTGTACTCGCGCGTCAGCGGCACCTCGACCGTCGGCTTGTACCAAACAATGCCCTTGACCTTCCCGCTGGCGACAACGGTCTGGCTGTTTGTTTCATCGCCAAGCAGCCCGGAAATTAAAATATCTCCTTTGCGCACATACGTGTTCGGCTTGACCACCGGCCGCCCCTTTTCGGCGAAAATATCGGTTACCAGCGCATTTTTTGCAGCTACGAGATGACGCGGATTCATCAGCGGCGGCTTGACAGGAATTTTCGCCTCCACCACCTTCACGATAACGTGAGTGCCCCGCACCTCCACCCCGATCCAGGCCGCCTCCGGCAGCCGGCTCTGCAGCCCCCGGGCCAGCTCGGACGGCTCGCGCAGCCGGAATTTCCATTGCAGCCGGAACACGCCCTCTTCGCGGGCAGCCTGTAAAATACGCTCGGCCTGCAGCTGCTCATTGCCCTCCACCTTCACCTGCCAGATGAGCGAGGACAGCAAATAAATGCCAATGACAAAGCCCAGCAAGCCGATCGCAAAAAACTTGCGGTGCTCCAGCTTGTCCAGCCAAAACGGCAGCCCCTCCTTGCGGCGAATCCGCAAGCCGGAGCCTGTCTCCTTCAACAACGGGCGCAGCCGGAAAAAGTCGCGGACCGTCACATAGCAAACCATTCGCTTCTCGTCCACATACCGGATGTCCCAGACCGCAATTTGTTTCGCCGCCAACTGATTGATCAGCCGCTCGGGCTGCTCTCCCGACACCTCGATTTGCACATATCCCCGCAGGCGCTGAATGAATGATTGCTTCAAGCTCCTCTTCCCCTTTCCGGACTACAGCATATAGTGAACATCGCGGATGACGCCTTCTATCATGACTTCGTCCGGCATAATCGCACGGATGACGAGGCTGGTGCCCACAATCTCAAGCGTTCCCTTGGGCAACGCAAGCTTCAACGACTCGCTCGAAAAATGCAATACGCCGCGATGGTTCTCAATGTACAGCTGCACATTCCCGATCATTGTCAGTCGGGGCAGATCGAGCGCAACATCCTGAGGCAAGTCAAGCAGCTTTGCCGTCCATTGATTGATTCTGCGAGTCAGACTGCGCATACCTAACCTCCTCCGACAGCTTGCTATTTACACGATATGCGCCAAACCCCGGATTATGCCCGCGAGCCGCCAAATACGCGAAAAAGCGCCGTCTCCACCCCGATCGGGTAAAGACGGCGCTGATCCGTTCAAGGACGCGTCTGAGCGTCCTCTTGTGTCCAGTGCCCGCGCTTGCCGCCGCCGCAGCTTAGCGGCGGTAAGGCCGCTTCGCCCGGGGCGGTCCCAATATCTCCGCCCACACCACGCCCCGAGCTACGTCCTCGGGGCGCAGACGACCAAGCGGCCCGCCCGACTCGGCGGGCGCTTCAGCCGCGCCGCGCGATCCGGCGGCGCCTGGTCCCGGCGCTTCGGCGGCTGCGCGAAGCGCGGCGGCAACGCGGCCTTGCGCCGACGCGCGCTCAGCCTCGGAGCGCTGCCGCTCTGCGGACGGCGCAGCAGCAGCCTGCCGGGCATCGGCAGGCTGCTCAGCCGCCGTCTGCGCGGCTCCTCGCGGCCGTTCAACCGGCCGGCCGACCTTTCGCTCCGGCTGGCCGGGCCGCGGGCCGGCAGGCACGCCTTCCGGGCCGGAGCGGCGCACCGGCGGCGTCTCACCGGCTGTCGGCCATCCGGCACGGCCGGCAGGCTGCCTGTGCTGCGGACGGCCGGTCCGCTCCGGCCCGCCGCCGAACGTAGGCATCCCGCCTGGATTGCCGCGCTGCCCAGGACCGCCCTTGCGCCCCCCGCCTTTTATGAACAGCGAGTTGAGCACAAACAGGGCAATTGCGACAAACACCCAATTTTTCAGCAAAAATTCAATGATATTCATCTGCGCTCACCGCCCTTCCGTTCTGCCGGTCAAGCCGCGTCAAGCATCCTCGCCCGGCTTCTGGCCGGTATCGTTTGCACGTCCGAGGCTGGAGCGCATTTGCGTATCGGCTTCAATATTTTGCAAATTCATATAATCCATCACGCCAAGCTTGCCGTCACGCAGCGCTTCGGCCATCGCAAGCGGCACCTGCGATTCGGACTCGACGACCTTCGCCTTCATCTCGACGACGCGCGCCTTCATCTCCTGCTCCTGCGCTACCGCCATCGCCCGGCGCTCCTCTGCCTTCGCCTGCGCGATCCGCTTGTCAGCCTCCGCCTGCTCCGTTTGCAGATGGGCGCCGATGTTTTTGCCTACGTCGACATCCGCGATGTCGATGGACAAAATTTCGAACGCCGTTCCGGCGTCCAGCCCTTTGCCCAGCACGGTCCGGGAGATCATATCCGGGTTTTCCAATACATCCTTGTGCGAACTACTCGAACCGACCGTCGTGACGATCCCTTCCCCAACCCGCGCAATAATCGTTTCCTCACCCGCGCCCCCGACCAGCCGGTCGATGTTCGCGCGCACGGTCACACGGGCAATAACTTTAACCTCAATCCCGTCCTTCGCAACCGCAGACACCGTCGGCGTCTCGATGACACGCGGGTTAACGCTCATTTGCACCGCCTGCAGCACGTCGCGTCCGGCCAGATCAATCGCTGCGGCACGCTCGAACTCCAGATGAATATTGGCCCGGTGAGCGGCGATCAGCGCATTTACAACCCGGTCTACATTACCGCCCGCCAGAAAATGGCTCTCCAGCTGGTTAACCGATACATTCAAGCCTGCCTTCGTCGCCTTGATCAGCGGATTGACGATCCGGCTCGGAATAACCCGGCGCAGACGCATCGCTACCAGCGTAATAATGCCGATCCGGACGCCCGAAGCGAGCGCCGCGATCCACAGCATCACCGGAACAAAGGTGAAAAACGCCCATAACGCCAAAATGACGACAACTACCAAAAACAAAAATGATACTAAACCTGTTCCCATCGTTGAAATGCCTCCTTCAAAATGTTGTTCAGCTTCTTCCGCCTTGCTTCTCCAGACTCGCCTCTCCGCTGCCGGCTGCGACCTGAACGATTGCCCTGGCTTGCCAGGCCACAACCGCTGCACGGTCCAGCTACCGGTGCGTCGTTACGACGATACGCGAGCCTTCCACCAGCTTGATGACAATCGCTGTACCCGCCGTAATAAATTCACCATCTGTCACGACGTCAAGCCGCTCCTCGCCGAATGCTGCCGTTCCGGACGGACGCAGCGTTGTGATCGCCACGCCGGTTTGACCAACCAGCTCCTGCCGGCTGGCTGCCGATACATATCCGGCCTCCGTGGACAGCCGATCCCGCAAAACAAACCGGTTCCACACCCCGCGGTGCTTGAAGATGCGGAGCACAATGACGATGACAACAAGCGCCAGCGCGAAAGCAATTCCCAGATTCGCCATCCCCAGCTTCATATTATGCGCAGACATGACAACGCCGCCGAATAAGCATAACGCGCCAAGAATGCCCAGAATGCCGAAGCTCGCGACAAACAGCTCGGCGATCAGCAGCAGCAAGCCTGCGGCAAACAGCACAATTTCCTCAATTCCGGCGAAGCCTGCCACATAATGGCCGAAGAAATACAACCCGAAGCCAAGTGCGCCCAGTATGCCTGCAATGCCGAAGCCGGTAACAAACAACTCGATGGCGACACCCGCAATTCCGATCAGCAGCAGAATCACGGATACCCAAGGCTGCGTAATCCAGCGCGAAAAATGCTCCGCAAGGCTGGGCTGCACTTCCACTATCGGATGGCCATCGCCACCGACAAACGCATTGACAGCCTGCCGGTCGGCGGCCAGCGTCTCCGCGTAGCCGACCTTTACGGCCTCAGCGGCCGTCAACGTCAAAATATCGCCCGCCGGCACCTCGCGGTTGATCTGCGGCAGCGAGATGCCGTTTCGCTTGTCAACCATCGCCTGCGCGATCAGCGGGTCGCGGCCGCGCAGCTCTGCGGCGGACTTCATCTGCCCGGACCAGTAGGAAATAACCTTGATCTGCTCCACCTCTTGGCCTCCGCCATCCACGACAGCCGCTGCTCCCATCGAGCTGCCCGGCTCCATCGCAATCTGATTGGCGTTCAGCGCGATGTACGTCCCGGCCGACACGGCCTTGCCGCGCACGTAGGCAATCGTCGGAATCGGACTTTCCTTCACCAGCTGACCGATCTCCTGTGCCGACGTAACACGCCCCCCAAGCGTATTAATTTCCAGGATGATGTGCATCGCGCCAAGCTCCTGCGCTTCTCGAAATGCGCGCTGCAAAAAACGTTCAAGCCCGTTCTCGACCGTCCGCTCCACCGGAATGACGACGACCGGCGCGGCCAGCGGCGGAGTCGATCCGGATGTGCCGGACGCTGGCGCTGCTCCGGCTGGCATTGCGAACAAGCCCAGCAGAAGCAGCAGCGTCAAAAAGAGCCAGACCAGCTTGCTGCGACGGGTGAAGCGCTTCCGTCGATCCTCCTCAGTCGTTCTCATCTCCTACCTCCTCTGTAACCTGGCCTGTCAGTCTCCGGAACCATTAGCTTATGCCCCCGGAACGACCTGCATGACCAAGTAATACGCAGCAAACCGCATTCTGATTCATCTTACCACGCCGTAAACAAAGAAAAACACCCCAAAAGGAGTGTTTCTCATCATTAGATTAAGTAAGCAGTTGCTGGACAAACTGGTTGACGATTTTGCCGTCGGCTCGTCCTTTAACTTTTGGCATCAATGCGCCCATGACTTTTCCCATATCCGCTTTTGAAGAAGCCCCCACTTCTTGGATGGTCTGCTGTACAATGGCTTTTACTTCTTCATCGGAAAGCTGTTGCGGCATGTATTCCATCAATATGACGATCTCAGCCCTGAGGTTTTCAGCCAGGTCTTCACGACCGGCCTTTTCAAATTCTTGGAGGGAATCTTTACGCTGTTTGACCTCGCGATTCAAAACATCAAGAACTTCTTGCTCCTCCAAGGGTTTTCGCTGATCTATCTCAATGTTCTTGATAGCGGCACGAACCATACGGATTACGGAGAGTTTAAACTTGTCTTGACTCTTCATCGCGAGCTTCATGTCATCGTTTAGTCTGTCGCTTAAGCTCATCGATTAAGCCTCCTAGAACTTTCTCTTACGAGCAGCCTCAGACTTCTTCTTGCGCTTAACGCTAGGCTTCTCATAATGCTTCCGTTTTTTGACCTCCGCCAACACGCCATCTTTAGCGATGGAACGCTTAAAGCGGCGGAGTGCAGCATCTATCGTTTCGTTCTTGCGAACTCGAGTTTCTGACACCAGTTTTCCCTCCCTCCGAACAGACCGTCCAAGACGATAAAAGACATTCATCACACCTCATTATAGGGTAACAACCTAGAGGATGTCAACCTATAAAAAGAAAACCTCAAGCGAAGCTTTGCAAGGCTGAGCGAACCGCTTCAGCAGCAGGTTTTTTAGCGATTTCCGTCAAGCAATCGGCAAGCCAAGCTTGCCTCCGCCCAGCAGATGGTAATGCACATGGAAAACTTCCTGCCCGCTGTCCGGACCCGTATTCGTCACGAGGCGATAGCCGGACTCGGCCACGCCGCGTTCCTTGGCAATTTGCTGCGCCGCACGGTGAATATCAGCGATCAGAGACAGGTCCTCCTCCGCCAGGGCGTTGATGTCCGGCAGATGCTTTTTCGGGATGATCAACACATGCACCGGCGCCGACGGCCTGATGTCCAGAAACCCAAGCACCCGGTCATCCTCATACACCTTGGTCGAAGGAATGGCTCCCTCTACAATTTTGCAAAAAATACAACTCACGCTTGTTCCCTCCCGGCATGACGATACCTGCTTTTTCCTTACTCTTCTCCTAATCATAGCATGAAGTTCGGGTAAAAGAAAAATTTGTCTGTATGGCAGGTGATTAATTAGACTTGCAGTCTAATATGTCGTATGATATAACCATAATCCACTAATTAGTACTCTCTAATCGTCTTTAATCCGCGTTAATAAGGAGGCGCTCCATGACTCGGTTCATGCGCGCGGCCACCCGGAAGAAACGGGAGCTGCTGCTGGAGACAGCGCTCAGCCTGTTTATCGAGCGAGGCTACGAGCAGGTTTCCGTAGATGACATCATTGCCGCCACAGGCACATCCAAAGGAACCTTTTACCATTACTTCAAAGGAAAAGACGAGCTGCTGCAGGAATGGCCGCGGCAGCAGCTTGCGCTGGTACGCGCCTGGTCCGAGCGAAAACCGACCCAGGTTCCGTCGCTGGAGCATCACATTAACCGGCTGTTTCTGGAGCTGGCTGCCCATGCAGCCCCTTCCCCCCGCTTTATCCGAAGCTGGATTGCGCTGTCGATGCAGACCGACAGTCTGCAAGCGTCGATGGATCAGCTGCGGGCCGCGCTCGACGAGGCGCTCAGACGCTGGCTGCCTGAGCCGGGCAAAGCCGGCGCGCTGATCACCGCCTACTTCGGGACGCTGCTGCTGTGGAGCTCAGAGAACGAAGCCGGCGATTTATCCGAACGAATCGGCCTGCAGCTCGCCTGGGCCTGGGCCGGCATTCGCCAAGACGCGCTGCCGGAGCAGCCAGCGCCGCACCATGAATCGAAAGGGGACTACAAGATGAAAGTAGCGATCATCGGAGGCGGGCTTGCAGGATTAACGGCCGCCGCCTATTTATCGGAGCAGCGGGAGATTCAGGGCGTATTGTTCGAGCGCAGCCCGCAGCTCGGCGGACGCGCCTTTACGTACGAGAAATCCGGCTTTACCTTAAACTACGGCGCGCATGCCGTGTACGGCATCGATCGTCACAAGCTGACGGTAATGGAGCGCGAGCTTGGGCTGTCCTTCAGCTCCAAGCAGGTCGACAAACGCAAGGTCATGTATGCGAAAAACGGCCATCTGACGCCGGCCCCGCTCGACTTTGTCAACCTGATGCGCACCGAGCTGCTGAATCCGCTGCAGAAGGTCCGCTTTGTCGGAGAAATTACCGCAATTATCGCCAACATTCATCAATTGCGCAGCTACCCGACGCTAGGCGATTATTTGGCGGAATCAGATGCCGACGAGGATGTCAAGGAGCTGTGGGAGCATCTCGTTTGCTCCAATTTCTTCATTGCGCCGGAGGAGGCTCGCAAGGTGCCGGGAGCGGTCATCAGCGACTATTACCATAACCTGTTTCTGTCGAGCCGACCGGTCAACTATGTGCTCGGGAGCTGGGCGGTCATCACGAATCAGCTGCGCGACAAAATCGAACAGTCCGGCAGCTGGAGCATTGCGCTGCAGGAAGGCGCGGAAAGCATCCGCTATGCCGACCGGCAATATGTCATCCGCACCAAAGGGCGCGAGGAAGCCTTTGACCGCGTCATCTTCGCTATGCCCGTACAGCAAGTATGCAAGCTGCTCAAGGATACGCCTTGGGAGCCGTTCCTCGCTCCATATGAGCATAATACGTCCACCGAGGTGATGGTCTACGACATCGGCCTGCAGCAGGTCGTCGCCCGGCCGTTCAGCTATATCAGCGACATGGACAACAAGCTGTTTATCAGCGATGTATCGGCCACTGACCATACCCTCGTGCCGGAGGGGGGACAGCTGCTGCAGGGCATCGCTTACCTGAGCGACAGCTTTGAGGACGAAGCAGAACGCAAGGCGTATCTGGACAAAAAAACGCAGCAGATGGAAGCCTTGTTTGACAACTACTACCCCGGCTGGCGGGAGGCTACGGTAGTCAAGCGGGTGTCGAAAAAAGCGATGGTCGCCAGCGTCAAAAACATCGCCGGCAACCGGCTGCTGCCGACACGTGTGGAAAGCGTGCCGTTTTACTTCTGCGGCGACGGCTGTCAAGGCAAGGGCGAGCTGGCCGAGCGCGCCTTTTCGACGGCCAGGCAGGCGGCGCAGGCGGTGATCGAGGAGCTGAGCGTGCTCGCTTAAAGCAGCACGGAAGCAAATCAAGCCGGTCCTCTGATTTGGCCGGCTTGACCGCTTCAGGCCGCAACGTATAGATGAAGCGGTTAACCGCAGCGTTATCGTCCTTGAACTCGCTTTCTGGCATGCTCATGGTACCACTCATTCGCTTCCTGCAGCACCTCAGCGCCGCCGGCCGCCATAAATTCCTGAACAAAGCTATCGAAATACTCCAGAGGCTTGTCGCCGGTGATCATGGACATATAGGCTTTGTTTTTCAGCCTCATTAATTCGGGTCCGTGCTTGATCAAAGAGGGCGTCGCAACCTCCAAAGCATTGTAGATGCCGTCCTTGTCCAGACCCAAGGTGGACGCCCATTGCTCTCTACGCTCTGTCGGCTTCAAAGGCACGGTCATGCCCAGGTTGGCGCCGATCAGATTCGAGTAGCTGAACATCTTGTCATAAGGCGGCAGCTCCATGACATCCTCTTTGGAAGCCCCCGCCCATTGCCAATGCTTCCCCTTGATCCCGTACTTCATCGACGTATATTCATCAAGGTCCGGATTGGCGCTCACATAGTCCAGTATTTGCAGAATCGTCTTCAGCTTGCCCGGCTCCTTAACCGCATTAGCGCCGATCGCCGTGAAGCTCATCAGCATATCGTATGCTTTGGAGCCCCGTTTTCCACCAGGTCCTGTGAAGGGCTCGCCAAACACAATACGGGCTTGCGCATGCTTGGCGGTCAATTCCTTCACATTAAATGTCGCTTCGACCGGAGCTTCCTCGCCACGCGTCCTGCCCTCCTGATTGAAGGTCAAATAATCGCCGGATTGAATCCAATGATAGTAATTGCCCATCGAGGTCATGCCAATTCTTCCATTGATGAAGGCATGGGACAGATGCTTGTAGCCGCCCTTATTTTCTCCGGTAATAAACTCCGGATCAATGACGCCGTCCCGGTACCATTTACGCAAAACCTGCAAAGCTTCCTTCATCTCCGGCTCCAATGCGCCGATGACCAGCTTGTCGTTTTTTTCCCCGAAATAAAGCTGGTCGGCAAAAACGATTTGCCCGAACGCGCCAAAAACAACATTCATCCCTTCGCCGGACAAGCCATACGTATCCTTGAGGCCGTTGCCGTCCGGATCTTCATTGGTGAAGGCATAGATGACCTTCTCAAAATCGGATAACGTCTTCGGCACCGGCAAGCCCAGCTTATCCAGCCAATCCTGCCGATAGACGACCGGAATGCGATAAATGTTCGTCGGATTGACGGCCGGAATCCCGTAATATTTCCCGTCGATTTTGCCATAGTCCTGATAGGCCGGCGTATTTTCCCGGATCGCCTTCATAATGTTGGGCGCATATTGATTCAGCAGCTCCTCCGGAATTTCGGCCAGCATGCCTTGCCGTTGATATTTCAACAGATCCTGCGGCTGTCTGATCCTGAACAGATCGGGAATTGCGCCCCGCGCCAGCTTCATGTCCAGAAGCGCTTCGTAGCGGTTATTTTCCAGGTTCCAGACATCCAGATCAACGTTAAATTTATTTTCCACGTACCGGACCATTTCCGCATCTTCAGGAACCGGCAGATTCAGATGCGTTGTCCAGGAAATGCTGTACCGCGGATTGCCGGGAGCTGACGGGGATTGCAAAGCCTCAGCAGCAGACTGTTGCGCAGGCGGCATGCTGCAGCCGCTGGCGGCCCCTAAGATGACCGCTGCAAAAAGAGCTGTGATCCGCCGTAATTTCTTCATGTCCATGCGACAACCTTCCTTAACATGATCGTTCTGGTTCCACGGATCGAAGCCGCTACGCTTGCTTCACCGTGTCGCGCAAGTAATTTCCCGGTGTACAACCGTACATTTCCTTGAATTTCTTAATAAAATAAGCCGCCGTCCCATAACCAACCGTATTCGCAACCTGTTCGATCGTCATCGTGTTGTTTTCGATCAATGTTTTCGCCCGTTCCATGCGCTGGCTGGTCACATATTCCGTATAGGTGACGCCGATTTCTTCCTTGAAAAGCTTGCTCAAATATTTCGGACTTATAAACACCTGGGCAGCTACCGCATCCAGCGACAGATCATCGGACAGATGCTCCGCGATATATTGCTTGGCAGACTCAATGCTGGAAATGGCCCGTTCGCCGTTCCGCTTCTCCATTTGCGCAATAAAGGCAGTGATCGAATCAACGAGCCACGCCCGAAACGAATGGATGTGATGAAGCTCAATATATTGATTGTACAAGTCCAGGTTCTGCTGCACAGGAGGCTTGTAGCGGACGCTTTTCAAATAATCCGAGTAGACAAACACGGTATTCGCCAAAATAAAGTGGCAATAATCCGCGGGGTACTTGCCTTCCCGAATGTTCGTCACCAGCTGATCAATAGCCGCTGTGATCTCGTGAAGCTGGCGGGTTTGCAATTTTTCCCGAAACTTTACGAGCATGGATTGCGGGATTTCATCCAGGCAGTGCTCCCGCTCCAGCAGGCTGCGATCATTCAGCATCGCAATCTCCGGCAGGAAATAGCCATACTTTATTAAGCTTTGAGCCTCCAGATAACTCATGTGAACGTCAACCAGCTCCGTTACCCAGCAGCCCCACGACAGTTGAACATCCAGCTGAAACTGCTGCTTGCCTGCGGATACGATAAACCGGGATAGCTGCTCCAGCAGTGCATCAGACAAGTGGCTTGCGCAAACGATGACAACCAGCTTCTTGTCCGGAAGCTCCTCGGCAATGATGCGGGCTTCCGGTAAAGAAACAGCCTCCAGCTGCTCCATCATGCGGTGCAGCACGATCTGCATGCTGCTGGAGCTGAGTCGGCCAAACGCTTCACCCGGATTTACAACCATACTGCAGTAATGCTTGTGGGCAAGCGAGATGTCCAGACCTCGCAGCTCCTCTGTCAGCTCCTCGCGGCTGTAGCTGTTGCGGAGCAAGTTCAGTACGACATTATGCTTGATCACCGAGCTGTTCGCCAGCAGCGTCTCCTCCAGATTGCTGACCTTATCCGTCAGCTTGCTGAAGGCTGTATCAATCAGCCTGTATTCATTAGCGCCCTGCTCAGACGTATGGTCAAATAACCCTTTTACCTTGCCGACGAGCCGTTTGATCGGGCTATAGCTCGCTCTGGCAAAAATGCCGGATAACACAAGGCCCACCAGGATCGCAAACAAACAAATGCCAAGCACCAGCTTTTGCACAAAAATAGATTTTTCATAGAAGAAGCTGGCGGGCGAAGCACTGTAAATTTTCCAGCCGGTTGATGGAAGCGTCTGATAGGAAACGACATAGGACGTACGGTCAATCGGTTCGTTAAAGCTCCCGGCTTCCGCCTCAGACATCACGACCTTGGCCACACTGGAGCTGCCCTCGTTATGCAGGTTGAATGCTCCTTGCGTTGAAGCCGTAATCGCGCTGCCGGAACGATCCAGCACAAACGTGCTTTCATATTGGGACGGCATCATATTCCGAATAACCCCGCTAATCGCGCTTTCCTTGACGTCAATCGCAATCATCACATCACAATTTTCGCCGGACGCCTGAAAGGGGTAGCTGTGCACATAAGTAATCAGAGCCTGGCCGTTGCCGCCTGGCAGGCTGGAGAAAATATCCTGCGGGACGGTCCGGGTTGACGTCCAAAGGTAGCTCCCCTTATTGCTGCGCATCCCGTTGATCCAATCGGCAAAAAACGCCGCGCCATCCCCTTGATCGGCATTAAATTTCAGTCCATAAACCGACGAAAGCATCACCTGCTGTCTCGGATAATACAGATGCACCGCCTGCACGATGTCCGAATTGCCGGTTACCTCCGACTTGAGCAGCTCCTGCAGATCGAGCACCTTGCTCAAATTGCCCGGCGAGGCAGAATCGGCAAACAAACGAACGTCGGCTGTTTTATCAAGCGAAAGATTCAAATAAATGTGCTGAACCCGCTGCAGCACCGTCGCCTCAATGGTTTGGGCTGTATTCTCAAGAATGAGCCGGTTTTTGTTGCGCAGCTCTTCTTTATAATTTCCCGGGAAGTAAATGTAGAAGACAGAGCAGAGCAAGAGAACAACGACAAGCACAATGGACACATAGGAAACAGCCAGGTTTGCAAATACAGAGTTCCACTTTTTCATCGCCCATTCTCCCCTCTCATCTGGATTATACACCACGCAATGGACGGGCTTATACCCATTAATCAAATCTTAACATTGGGGACTGTTCCGGTAAAATTTAATTGTAAACGGATACATTTTGCTGATTTTGACCCTAAATTGCCAAATACGCCGCCGATTCAGGCGAAATCATACCATTCTTATATCAAGCAGAAATTGTTATATTGCCGGGCGGTAAGGCTCGATGCTACGTTGAAATCGACTCAAAACTAAAAATTATAGGAGTGGACAAGGCTTTGAAAACAACATCAACAAAAAAGTTTTTAGCTGTTACGTTGGGACTGCTGGTGCTTTCCAATTCCGCTGTCGGCCATTTTGCGCTGGCAGCATCACCTCCAGCTTCAATTGACCTGCCCGCGGCGCCAGAGTGGGGACATTTTGCAGACAGCTACAAAAACAACACGCCTGTTAACAAATCGGTCTATTCCAACCCGAGCATCGGCGTGCTTTCCGGTTTCCTGGAGCTTTGGACACCCGGGTCCGACTGGAACAACGGCACGAAGCTGAACAGCAGCGCGCTGGACGCCAATATTCAATATGTAGCGAATATTGCCGCCACCCGTACGCCTGCGGATGAAACGAGAGCCTATTACGACGACCGCAGAAATCAATCGTACGGCGCGACGGAAGGGCTTGGCTCTCTCGCGGACGTATACCGCACCAAGTCCGGAACGTACACCACCATTACGAGCATTCCGGCAGACGCCACCTCCGTCAAGTACAACGATGGCAACGGCGATAATAAAGCCGGCGATTCCGATTCCGAGCTCGGCAAGATGGTCGACCTGATCGGCAAGCTGCGCGGCAACTATGCGTCCACGACGCAGGCCAAAAACTTTTACAGCTATATGCGCCCTTACCGCTGGCTGAATGATACGTCGGCGATCGTGCCGACACTCGTTCCTGCGATCAGCACGACGCCGGCCACCGACGGCGGCTTCCCGAGCGGCCATACGAACGCTTCGTATCTCGCAGCTTATGCGCTCGCTTATGCTGTGCCTGAACGGTTCCAGGAGCTGATGACCCGCGCTTCCGAGATGGGCAACAGCCGCATTGTCGCCGGGATGCATTCGCCCTTCGACGTGATCGGCGGACGTGTGATGGCCACGGCTTTGGCCGCAGCAACTTTAGCTGACCCGGATAACGCTGAACTCAAGCAAGCTGCTTATGACCAGGCTCACGCCCTGCTGCTGACCCAAACCGGCGCCTCAGAAGATCGCTTCACCGATTATGCGAAAAATAAAGCGCAATACAACGAGCGCTTGACCTACGGCTTCAGCCCGATTCATGCTACGACGGCGGCGATGGTTGTTCCAAAAGGCGCTGAAGTGCTGCTGGAAACACGCCTGCCTTATTTGAGCGACGCGCAGCGCCGTGCCGTGCTGGCGACAACCGGTCTTCCGTCCGGTTACCCGGTGCTGGATGATCCTGAAGGCTGGGGACGTTTGAATTTGTTTGCCGCTGCCGACGGCTACGGCGCTTTGACGAATGACGTTACCGTGACGATGGATGCGGGTAAAGGCGGATTCCATGCAGCGGACCGCTGGCGCAACGACATCTCCGGCACAGGCAAGCTGACGAAAGACGGCTCCGGTACGCTGCGACTGCTCGGCAGCAATACGTACTCCGGAGGCACGCAGTTAAACGCAGGTACGCTGGAGGGCGGTTCGGCAACAGCCTTCGGCAGCGGAGATGTCGTGAACAACGGCGGAACGCTGGTGGAAAAAACCGCTGGAGCGCTGACGATTGGCGGCAAGTTCACCCAATCTGCCGACGGTACGCTGGAGCTTAATGTGGCCAGTGCAGCCGATGTACTGAACATCAAGGGTGCGGTTCAGACCAACGGAAAGCTGCGCGTGAACTTTACAGATCATTATGTGCCGAAAAGCAGCACCGTCACCTTGATGAGCCATGGCGCTGATCAACGGAGCGGACAATTTGCCGCAGTCGACATTCATGGACTGCCAAGCTCGTACAGCGCCAAGGTTGTTTATCAAGCGAACCAGATTGTATTGGCACTGACGAATACGTCCGGTTCTGACGATTCATCAGGATCAGGCGGCTCCGGCAACTCAGGTTCCGCCACAGGCTCAAATGCTTCTAGCGAAACGAAAACCGACACGCCGGCTCAAGCATCATCCGGAATAACGGTAACAGCAAAAGCTGACGCGCAAGGACAAGCAGAAGCTGCCATTGACGATGCTCAAATCAAAGCGCTGGTCGAGCAGGCTCAAGCAAGCGCAGCCGGTACGAAGGCTCTGACGCTGACTGTCGAGCCGGTCGACAAAGCGACTGCCGTAGGGATTACACTTTCCAAGACGGCTGTCTCGAACCTGTCGGCCAGCAAAGCGGATGAAGTCGTCGTTGCCACTCAATTCGGCAGCCTTACCTTTAATCGGGCCACGCTGGCTGCTCTGGAGCAGGCGGCAGGCAGCGACATCAAGATCAAGGTAGCGCAAGCCGATACAGACACGTTACCGGCAGAAGCTAAAAATTTGGTAGGTACAAGACCGGTACTGCATATTACGGTTGAGGCCGGGGCTTCCACGATCTCAACCTTTGGCGGCGGCAGCCTCCGGATTGACATTCCTTATGCGGCTGCGCAAGGCGAAGACGCGAATGCCATCGTCATCTATTACATTGACGGCAGCGGAAAGCCAACCGTCATGAATCGCTCCAGCTACAGCAATGGCAAGGTCACCTTTGTAACGAACCACCTCAGCCAATATGCCGTAGGCTACAACAAGCTCAGCTTTGACGATATCAGCAGCCATTGGGGAAGCGGCTTTATCTCGTATCTGGCAGCGCGGGGCATTGTTTCCGGCAGCGGCAGCAACCAGTTTTCTCCGGATACGGGGATCACAAGAGCAGAATTTTCCAAGCTGCTGGCTGGTATGGCAAACGCAAATATTTCCGGATATAGAACGTCCACCTTTGCCGATGTGAAAGCCGGCGACTGGCACCTGCCTTATGTAGCGTGGGCGGAAGAGCATGCTATCGTGCAAGGCTCAGGCGATGGCCAGTTTAACCCGAATGCACCGATCAATCGCGAGGAGCTTAGCGTCATGCTGCAGCGGTTTGTCGAGCAAGCAGGCATCAAGCTGCCGCAATCGGTCAGTGCCGTAACATTTGCCGATCAAAGCAAGATCAGCGCCTGGGCAGCGGAGTCCATTCTCTCCCTGCAGCAAGCTGGCGTCCTTTCCGGCAAAGGCGGCAACTCGTTTGAGCCGCAAGGCGGCGCTACCCGCGCGGAAGCGGCAAAAATAGCGTCCTTGCTGCTTCAAGAAATGAGCAAGCAAACCTCCGTTCGTTAATCTAAAAAAGTAGGCCATAAACGGCGCACGTAAAAAACCAGAGAGCCCTGTGAATCAGGGACCTCTGGTTTCTTTGCTTCGCCAGCGGGACGTGATCGAATGGATGAAGCTTCCTTGCAGTTGACTTACACGAGCTTTTTCCACAGCACAGCCAGCACGGCGAGCTGCTGCTTGATCCAGCCGAGCCAACCGCTCGCTTGGTCGGAGTCGGCGGCGCCATCCTCCGTAGCTGCGGTGGACGAATCGTCCGAAGCAGCGCCGTCTGTCGCGCCTGCCGAAGCCGAGCCAGTGGCAGCCGAAGCTGCTAACGCTGCAGGGTCAGCCGCAAGGCCGGACCGCTCCGGGCGGCTGCGCTCCGAGAAGGCGGCGGATGTTTGCCGTCCATTCGTTGCAATTTGCACGATGCGGCTGCCGCCATCCCAGCTCACGATTCCGCCAAACGCTTCGCTGGCGAATCTGACCGGCACCATCGTCGAGCCGCCGATCAGCTGTGCAGGCACTTCGAGCGCCTCCGGACGGCCATTGATCAGCGCTTCCTGACCGCCAACGGTGATCTCTACGGTAGTCGCTCCCTTACTGGCAGTGGCTGTTCGCGTCGCAGCGTTCCATTCTACCTTCGCCCCCATCGCTTCAAAAATCGCGCGAATCGGAGCAAGCGTGTTTCCATCGCGGATGACCGGCGGCTGCTCCGTTTGCAGCTCCTTGCCGTCCAACGCTAGCGAAATGCCCGATTCCAGCGGAAACGTTCGGACTGCAACCTGCTTGCCTGCTTCGTTATAGACAACGATGCCAAGCGTAGAGCCTGCGGGAACTGCGCCCGCCTTGACCGTTACCGCGTAGGGCGGAGCCGTCTGCGTGCCGATCAGTGCGCCATTGAGCAAATACTCCACTTTCCCGATATAGATTTCCGGGATTTTGACAAACGGTGTAATCGTCGCCTGCTTGTAGAACACGGAGCCTGCCGTCAGCGGCACCGCCCCCATCTGATCGGCGGGCTTTACTCCCTGTTCAATTTTGGTCAAATAATAAGGCGGCGCAATAAGCTGCTTGTACAGGTTCATCATCGCGTCGTTGTCACGCAGCAAATAGTTGTTTTTGCTCTCCGTCAGCTCCAGATTGACGTTAAAATAAGTCACGGACTTGAGTCGCGGATATTTAAACGGCATAATGCCATACAGCCGCTGCAGATTCAACGTACCGTAAGCGGTAAACGACTCCTGCGGAATGTTGGCATAATGGGATACGGCCGTTTCGCTGATCATCAGCGGCTTGCGATCCGCATATGTCCGGTACAAGTAATCCAGCCGCTCAATCGGACTCGTCGCCTGCATATTGCCTTGGGCGGGATCGCCATTTTCGTAAGGCTCGCTGTACAGGCTTACGCCAACCCAATCGACGTACGCATCGCCGGGGTAATAGGCATCCATCGAGTACATCGGCACATCGCCCGGGCTCCATACCATCGCCACATTCGGCGCTTCCTCCGCCATAATATCATGCACCATGCGAAAATTGCGGATGTATTTATCCGGGTCGCCGTGCCACGGCACCCAGTTGCCATTCATTTCGCTGGCGTAACGGAGAAAAATCGGCAGCCCGGCCGCTTTCGCCCCCTTCGCCCATTCGCGGACAGCCGCCTCGGTGACGGCATCCAGACCGTCCATCGGCTCCCAAGCGATCTGCAAGCCGGCATCCGCCTGCTTCGCGCGGTCCGCATATTGCTTCGGAAACGGCTTTCCCACCTGGGAATACGCCAAATACAACGCATGGCCTTTGCCATAAATGGATGTGGAGCGATTGAAGTAATTCAGCATCTTCGGATCGCGCTCGGTATACATCCCGATATACATGCCGTACGCCGGCTCGAATTTGGCCAGCTTGACGTCCGCAGGCAGCGCACGCTGGCGCAGCGCCTCAGTATCGGATGTTGAGATGTAGGCTTCAACAATCGTGCGGATTTGCTCGGCCCGCTGCAGATCGACGGCGCCCCAATCTTTGCCCGCCTTCAGCCAATACTCATTTTCCCGTTCGTAATACACAATCGCTTGCTCGTAATCGCCGATGGAATCAAAATACGTATTCAGCCTGCCTGAAAATAAAGCGGCATTTTCCCAATCGGCGGCGGCCGCATAATGCTCGACCAAAAAAGTCCAATGCGGCACGGCCGCCGCCGGATTGCCGGCCGCCGTCGCCTTGTCCGCAGCCTGCCAGCGATCCCAGATCGCGTCAGCATGTGCAGGCGGCGCGGCGGCAAACAGCAGCCCTGTGCCGAGCGTCAGCGCCAGCATGGCCTTTGCGGCGGCATGCGGCCAGTACGCTGCCCGGCGCAGCCGGACGGATAAGCCTGCCCCGCTGTCGGAATTCATGCCGGTCAGATCGGCTTGCCGGATTGAACCCGGCGACGGATTGTCGGTAGCTTGCTGCAGCGGTTGTCCGATTTTTTGCATGTGTCTTTCTCCCCTTGTGCGGCAATGCCGTCGTGTCTGCCCATTATATCATGAAGTATGCGGCGCACGGTACGCTTATGCCGGGGATGTCCCGGGGATGCCCTGGCGGGGCATGAATGTTCTACAACTCACTATCGATCTCTTCTTCTTCTAACTGAAGGCATATCTTCATGGTAAGACTGCAAATGATGATCTAAACTCCAAATTCTTATAGAACCTATACCTAATACAGTATCCTTATACTTTTTGTAGACCTGTACGATAGATAAATCACCAATTCCAATCTCCCTAACTGCATTTTCAACAACTTTACTCGATATTTCCAGCAAATCTTCTCTCTCAAACTCTTTCCCATAATATGACCACGGAGCCTGATCATTAACCGTTCTATGTATTAATTCAGCCATTGTTTGGGCTCTTTCTCTTCTCAGATTACCATCTGCAATATGTGCAATATGATTACCAGTTTCTATAATGGTTGCCAAGGGGAGAATCAATGTCTGCTGTCGATCTTCTTGCAATAGAACTAATTCTTCAATTACTTCTTGATGGTCCTGATTCATATGGGGGATGTTTATAATATTACAAAGAATAGAAGTGTCAATTATACTCACATGCATAATTATACCCCCAGCCAGCCTAAATCATTGTTACTTTGAACCGGATTTTTCAAAGCCTTTACTAATTCGTCCCTTACTGTCAGGTCACCTAAGTTACCTTTTGACATTAATGTAGGCAGAGAGTCTATGTCTGGCAAAGGGTAAAACTTACTTGAACCATCATTTGGATCTCTGTAGCATAAAACAACACCTAATAATTCTTCTCGCGAAAGAGCGTTAAGCAGAGTTGGATTATGCGTGGTGATAATAACATCTATTTTTCTTTCTATGGTTAACCTCGATATGGTTTGAATTAGCATCTTAATTCTGCTTGGATGAATACCATGATCAACTTCTTCAATTACAATCATGCTGCCTGGTTGTTCACTAATTAACGAAGATAAGATTGCCAAATACCTGAGTGTACCATCCGATAGCCGCTTCGCTTCAACAAACTCGGAGCGTTCACCAAACTTTTCTTCTAAACTAAACATAACATCGCCAATAGAGGTTTTAATAAACGAAATATCTAAAATCTCATTTTCAGGCAAATCCTTCAGTATCTTAATCAATTCTTGTTTGTATTCCTTAATTTGACACAGTTCATAAAGCACTGAGGATATATTTTCCGCTGTAGGCTTTAACTCGTGATCACTCATTCTGGAGTAATCTCTCATTCGGCTAGGGAGCGGGTCTAAAAATAAAATATTCCCTAACCGTTCCAAAACCAAATGAATGTACGCGACATTTCTTTTGCTGGTTTCGTTTGTCGTTGGCATCTTTGATGAAAGCTGGGCCAGCACAGATACGGAACGAATACATGTAACTTCGGGGTTTCTGCCTCTCTTTCCATTACTATATTCGACAAAAATATCACTAAATTCATCAGAAGTATCTTTAGTTTGAAAAACAACAATCGGTTTGCCGTTAGGAGAAAGCTTAACTAAATGCTCCGCAAGTATAAACACTCGATTGCTTACTTTTATTGTAATTGAATATTCCAAGTCATATTCTTCATCAAGATCTACTACGCAACCTAATGTAAACGTATCTGTCCCAATTCTAGGACATCCAATGCTTCCGCCTCTAATTTCACTATCAACGTTTTTCGATCCATCAAGGATCACCGCTAATTCTCTCCCTGAAGATATTTCGGAAAGAATTTTTATCCCCTCGATTGCATTTGTCTTTCCACCTGCATTTGTACCGATTATCGCAGTCAATTTTTCTATTTCTAATAAGGATTTATTAAAACTTTTGAAGTTTTGGATAGAAAAGCTCTTTATCATAATTCCCCTCCTTCAAATTAGAGTTTAATCGAATACTCCATATTATAACAAATTAAATTCATTGTAATACCTGAAGCAGACTGTTCATTTACTAGGCCAGCAACACATTGCACTCCACATGGCCAGACGCAGGCTCCGACGTGCCGGAAGCAGCTACATCTGGCGTTCATAGCTCGCATACCTTCGCACAACCGCGGGGGACTGGGAGCTGCGTGCCCATCATTTGAAACACAAATCCTCTGTAAAGGTCCTCTCTCCGAGGACAATTCGTTTACATCGTCTCCAGCTCAACCCGGCTTCCCCGAACGCCCGGCTCGGCAGGATGCACAACAAGCCGCCGCGGCAGACGGGCGCGCAGCTCCGGCACGTGGCTGATCACGCCTACTGTCAGCTTATCGAGATGCAGCTTTTCGAGCGCCGTGACGACCGCATCCAGCAGCTCGGGATCGAGTGTTCCAAAGCCTTCGTCCAGGAAAAAAAACTCCAGCGGGTATTCGCCCTTGAGCTGAATTTGGGTAGATAACGCCAACGCTAACGACAGCGAGGTGAGGAACGTTTCACCGCCGGACAACGTCGTCACCGGACGGCGCGTCCCGCCGTTTGCATCGTCACGGATGACGAAGCCGCCGCCGGAATCGACCTCAATCGCATAGCGGCCGCGGGTCAGCTGCCCGAGTCGTTCAGACGCGGCCCGGCTCACGTGCATCAGCTGCTCCTCCGCTAAAAACTCAACAAAGGCATTGCCGCGCAGCACGGCCTGCAGCTTGCCGAGCAGCTCCAGCTCCTGCTGCACCGCAGAGCGCTCCAGCTCCAGCTCCTGCCAGCGGCCGTGCCTAAGCCGCAGCTCCTCGCAATCCCGTTCCGCCCGGGCGCTTGCCTGCAGCGCTTCCTCGTCCTGCTGCTTGCCTGCGGCAAGCTCCCGCTCGGTCAGCTCCCAAGCCTCGTCCGTCACCTGCCGTCCTGCCAGCGCCGCCTCCAGCTCCTGCAGCCTCGCCGCTGTCTGATGCTCCTGCCGGCTATGCGTCTCGACTGCCGACTGCCAGTCGTTGCGCTGCTCCGCCGTGATGAACGCCTCCTCAACTTCACCTGCAGTTGTAAATCCGGCCGCTGCCGACTGCTCCTGCCACTCGGCTTCAGTCTCCGCTTCCACGGCCTGCGCCGATTGCTCAGCCTGCACGGCTGCTGCTGCCTGAGCCGCGGCCTTCTGCTGCGCAGGCTGCGCCTGCTCGCGCTGCCTGCCCGCCGCCGCAGCCGTCTCGCGCAGCCGCTGCAACGCAGCCGTCGCCTCGGCCGCGAGCCGCGCCGGGTCCTCCGCTCCGGTCAAGCTTTGCAGCCGCTCCGCCTGCTGGCCGATGAAGCGCTCAAGCGTCTCCTGCTCCGCGCTTAGCCTGACGGCCTGCTTCTCCAGGCCAATTTGCTCCTGCTGCAGCTGCTGGAGACGCGTATCCTTTTCCTGCAAAAAAACGACGCTCTTATCCAGCCGCTGCCGCAAATCCTCAGCCGCTTCCTCCTGCCGCCTGCTTTGCTCCGCCAATCCGGGTACGGCCGCAGGCTCCCATTCGCCAAAGGTTTGCCGCCAAGTGGTCTGCTGCGCAGCCAGCGCCCCGTTCCATTCGGCAGCCTTGCGTTCCTCCGCTTCAATAGCCGCTTGCAGTGATTGCAGTCGCGCCTCCAATTCGTGCCGCCTGCGTTCGGTTTGCCGGGCTTGCTGCTGCAGCTCCTGCCAGCCTTGCTCCAGTTCATCGGTTGCGCATTCGTAGCTGCGCTGCGTTTCCAGGCAAAAAGCAACGGCTGCTGCCAGACCCTCCGGAAAGTCAAAGCCCAGCTCCCCGATTGATCCGGTTGGCGATATGCCGGGCGCCGTCAGTTCTGCCGAGGCAGCGAAATTAATCCCGGGGTCGGTCGCCGTCGCCGCCGCCGCTTCCGCTTGTCCAAAGGCAGCGCGCCGCTCCGGGTCACTCAGCGGCATGGCCTGCGCAGCCAACTCCGGCTGCACCTGCACGCTCCGGTCCGCGGCAGCAACCAGCGGAGCGCACTGCCGCTCCAGCGAAGCAAGCCGCTGCTGCAGCTGCCGCACCGCAAATTGCGCCGTCCGCGTTTGCTGGCGGCGGCGATCCCGCGCGGCCCGCTCCTGCGCCGCTTCGGCTTTCGCCACGCCTTGGGCGGCCTTCCCGGCTGCATTGGCTGCTCCTTCTGCTGCCGCTGTGCCCCCAGCCGCAGACAGATCGCCGCCGCCTGACCCCGGCGCGGCAGACGAGCCGCCGTCGTCGGCCTGCACCGAGCCGCCGGGTGGATGCCCAGCCAGCGCCGGATGCTCGGCCGAGCCGCAAACCGGACACGGCTCGCCAGCGTGCAGCTGAGCCGCCAGCGCTTCGGCCATTGCCGATCGCTCGGCCGTCAGCTCGCGCTCGCGGCGCAGCTCCTCCTCGCGAGCTTCCGCACGCTCCAGCTCATCGAGCTGCGCGTTCAGCGTCCCGACCGCCTGGCGCAGCCCTGCCGCCGTCTCCAGCCAACTAGCCGCACGCTCGCTCCACGCTCGCTCCTCCGCCGCCAGCGCCTGCTGCTGCTGACGCTCGCGGACGGCCTCCTGCCGCTGCCGGTCCGCATCTGCCTGCCGCTCAGCGACCAGTGCCGCCGTCCGCTCCAGCTCGCGGGCCGCCTGCAGCGCCTCCTGCAGCCGTCGGCGGGCGGCGGCAGGCACGTCCACTCGCGCCAGCTCCGCCTTGAGCTGCGCCTGCCGCTGCTGCGCCTTCTCGCGCAGCTCGCGCTCGCGCGCTTCCTCGGCGCGCTGCGCCGTCAGCCCGGCGGCCACCCGGGCCGCCTCTGCCGTCAGGCCCGCCAGCCGTTCGCGGGCCGTCGCCAGCTCCGCCGCCAGCTCCGCGGCATGGCGCAGCTGCTCCAGCCGCGCGGCGAGCGGCGCCTCCCCGGCCGCCAGCGCTTCGCGGGCGGCCTCGTATGCGGCTTCAGCCGCCGTCAGCGCCTGCTGCGCGGCTGTCAGCGCTTGCGCAGCCGCAGCCGCTGCTGCGCGGGCTTCGATGTGCTGCGCGCGCGCGGCGGCGCGCCTGCGCACGAGCGGGCGCAGCCGCTCCGCTTCAGCGGCGCGCGCCAGCCGCTGCTGAAGCAGCGCGAGCCGCGGCGCATCCGCCGCCAGCTGATCGCGGCGGGCCGCTTGCGCAGCACGCTCGCGCTGCAGCTCGCGCACCGCGCGCTGCTCGGCGGCGAGACGCTCGCTCGCCGTCAACGCTTCGCGGGCCGCCAGCGCGGTGTGGCGCGCCTCAGCCAGTCGGGTCTCGGCAAGCGCCAGCGCCTCGGCCGACGCGTCGCCCAGTCCCTGCTGCTCGGCCTGAAGCTGCTTGAGCGTCTGGTCAGCGGCCTTGAGCCGGGCTGACGTCCGCGCGCTCAGACGGTCGCCGTACGGCTCCAGATGAAACAGCCGCTGCAGCATTGCGCGGCGGTCTTTGCCTGCCAGCGTCAAAAACTCGGCAAATTTGCCTTGAGGCAGCACGACAGCACGCGTGAAATCCGCCATCGACAAGCCCAGCAGCTCCTGCACCCGCTGATTCACCTCGCCTGCCTTGTCAGCCAGCACCATCGTACCGTCCACTTCGTAGCGGATCAGCCGACATACCGTGCCCAGCATCGACTGCTCGCCGTTCCGCTTGAATTGCCGGTCCACCCGGTAACGAATCGCCCCGCCGGCCGCAGCCAGCTCGAAGCTGAACGAAACCGCAAGCACATCCTCGGCCTGGTTCATAATCGCCTGCGTTCCGCCGAAGGCACGCTCCACCTTGCCGAACAAAGCAAGCGTCATCGCGTCGAGCAAGGTCGATTTTCCGCTGCCGGTCGGGCCGAAAATCCCAAACACACCCGCGCCCGTCAGCGCCTCGAAATCAATTTCCTGCAGCTCGCGATAGCTCTGCAAGCCGGTAATTTGCAGCAAGATCGGCCTCATGACCCGCTTCCCCCTTCCAATCGCCAACCCGGCTACTGCCCTGACGCATGGACTTCCTCCTCATCCGCCAGCAGCTCCAGAAACAGCTGCGTCAGCTCCGGCCCCGGCTGTGCGCCACCCGTCTGCCGTTCGTAGAACCGCCGGAACAGCTCCTCCATCGGCACGTCGGCAACCTGCCTCGTCGTTTCCGCTTCCGCCTGCAGCTCCGGATACACCGGCCTGATCTGAATCAAGCCTGCGCGGGCTTGCCGCAGCCGGTGAATATGCTCCAGCGAAATCGTTTCCTGCACATGCAGCTCCAATTCAATCCAGGCCGTCGCATCCTTGCCTGCATCCAGCCACTGCTGCACCTCGGCAAGGCCGCCGCGCGCCTTCCAGAGCACCAGCGGCCGGCCGCTGGACAGAAACACTTCCTCCAGCACCGGAGCGCTTCCCGGCGTTATGTCAACAATTGTCACCGATTTGGTCTGACCGGCCTCCGAGAAGCTGTAGGCAAGCGGGGAACCGCTGTAACGGAGCAAGCAGTCGCCGCTTGCCTGCTGCTGCGGTCTGTGTAAATGGCCCAGCGCCGCATAACTCGCTCCGGCCGCAAGCGCAGACGCGTCGACCGTATAAGCTCCGCCGACCTGAATCGGACGCTCGGACTCCGTTTCCTTGCCGCCCATGACATACAGATGGCTCATCAGCAAATTAACGGTATCTGCACCGAACTGCCGGGATTGCTCCTGTACGATATGCCGCACCCGGTCTGAATAAGCGGCGCGCAGCAGCGTCTCGTCCGTCTCGTCGGTGAGCAGCTCCTTGAGCCGGGATTCCGACGGGTACGGCAGCGCAAACAAGACGGCGCGTTCTCCGGTTCGCCCGATGTCGATCCGATGGACACGCGGCTCCGGCAGTCCGATCAGCCGCACCCCCAGCTTGTCCGCAAGCGGAGCTGCGGCCGCCAGCCGGTCAGGATGATCGTGATTGCCCGCGATCACATAAACCGGACGCCTCCCCTGATCCGACAGCCGGGCAAGCGCGTCATAAAACAACTGCTCGGCCGCTGCCGGCGGATTTACAGAATCGTACACATCGCCTGCCAGCAAAATAAGATCAATTTGCCGCTCGCGGACGAGGTCCACCAGCTCGTCGATAAACGCCTCCTGCTCCGCCAAGCGGCTGCGTCCTTCCAGCGCCCGGCCCAGATGCCAATCCGCCGTATGCAATATACGCATAATCCCACCTCCATCTTGACTCCTTTGCAGCCTCTCCAGACTACAGCTTCACGATATGCGCCCCGTCGAACAGAAAAATAAACCGTTCCTTCACAGGCTTTTTCCAAATCACTTCAACCGCGTGCGCGTAAAGCTCCAGCTGCAAACGGTACTTCGCTGCAATCCCGGCAGGCGGCATGCCTTTGAGGCGATCTGTCTTATAATCGACCAGCACAAAGCCATCTCCTTCATCTATCAAGCAATCAATGACCCCTTGCAGCATAACCGTTTCATCCGCCAGCCCCGCCTGATCGCCGCGATATACATCGGCTGCGGGCATGCCCAGGCTGAAAGGCAGCTCCCGGTACACGCGGGAAGCCGACAGCAGCTTGCCGCCCAGCTCACTGGTGAAAAACGACACGATCACCTGCGGGTCGATCAGCTCCTGCTGCGCCTGCGTAAGCAGCTCTCTGGCGACCATGTCGGCAACCGTACGCCGGATATCGTCTTCGGCAGGCAGCCGGTTAAGCGGAATTTGCTGCATCACGGCGTGAAACACCGAACCGCGCTCGGCCGCTGTCAGCTCCCGCTGCTCGATAAATCGCGGCTTCCGCACAATGAGCGGCCGGTAGCCTTCCACCTGCTTGCGTCGCTCGCCGTCGTTTGCCCCCGCAGCCTGCTGCGCGATCTGCGCGTCGGACGGCTGCTCCGCTACGCGCGTTTGATCCGGCTCCAGCGCTGCCGTCGGACGCGCCGCCAGGCTCCACGCTCCCGGCGCCAGCTCCAGCTCATCCGCTGCCCGGAACAACGACTCACCATCGTCCGCGAGCAGCTCAAGCAGCTTCTCATGCTCGGATAACCGCTTCAGCTCCGTCACCGACGTTTTGGAAAACACTTGCGTTGCCGCCGCACGCGCATAACTCCACGATAACCGCTGCCACACCTCGCCCTCCCAGCGCTCCGTACCGTCCACGGGCTCCTGCCGCATAACGGACGGCCAGCGTTCGTCCCGGGTCACCGGCTCCGTCACGGCCGCCGCCTGGGCGATGTGGGCAAACCGCTCCGGACTGAACAAATGAATGCGCCACTGCGAGCTTTCCCCCCGCATCGACGGATGCGCATCGCTGCTCAAACCTGCCGCTTCGCGAAGAATGTCCCCTTGCGGATGTCGCATCAGCGCCGGTCCGATCCAGTCAAGGTAACATTTGGCAGCTGCAAGCGTATCGTCGGGCAAGGTTGGCTCCCCCTGCTCTGCGTAACGCGCCCAGGAAGCCAGCTGCTTTTCCAGTCCGCGCACGCTTGCGACCAAAATAAGCTTTTCCTTGGCGCGGGTCAACGCAACGTACAGCACCCGCATTTCTTCCGCCAGCATTTCCATCCGGATTTTCTGCTTGATCGCCAGCCAAGACAGCGTCGGATAACTGACCCGCGTGCCCGGCTCCAGCAGCTTGGGTCCGAAGCCAAGCTCCTTATGCAGCAAAAACGCATCGGTCAAATCGCGCCGATTGAACATTTTACCGCAGCCCGCGACAAATACGACCGGAAATTCCAATCCCTTGCTTTTGTGGATCGTCATAATCCGCACGACATCCTCCTGCTCGCCCAGCGCGCGCGCCGTACCGAGATCGCCTCCGGTATCCTGCATCCGCTCGACAAACCGGAGGAAACGAAACAGGCCGCGCAGGCTGGTCGCTTCGTACTGCCGAGCCCGGTCATACAGCGCTCGCAAATTCGCCTGCCGCTGCTCGCCGCCGGGCAGCCCGCCGACGAAGTCGAAGTAACCGGTCTCCCGGTAAATTTGCCAAATCAGCTCCGCCAGCGGCCCCTGCAAAGATTGCATCCGCCATACGCTCAGCGCCGCCTGAAACCGCCGCAGCTTGCCGCGCAGCAGCTCTGCTCCGTCATGCGCAGACGGCTCCGTTTGGTTAAGCTGCAAGGAACGCGCGGACGGCCAGCCGTCCTGCCCGGCTTGCTCCAGCTGCTTCCATGCGGCGGCCTCTCCATCATCCTCCGCTGCCTGCGCCGGCTGTGACGCCGCCGACTTCTCCCTCGGTTCGCCGGCCGCATAGGTGCGCACCGCGTCAAAAAACGAGCCGTTCCGGCGCGCGATCCGGATCGCCGCCAGCTCCTCCTCGGTCAAGCCCACCAGCGGTGAGCGCAGCACGCCCGCAAGAGGAATATCCTGGTATGGATTATCAATAATTTTCAACAGCGACAGCACGACCTGTACTTCGGTAGCGGAGAAATATCCGGTATTCAGCTCGGCATAAGCGGGTATACCCTGCTGGCGCAGCTCCTCGATCAGCACAGGCGCCCATTGCTGCGTCGCACGCAGCAGCACGACCATATCCCGGTAAGCGACATCTCGCATGGCCTTCGTTGTCTTGTCATAAACCTGGTATTTGCCGCCGCCGTCCTCGCCCATCATCGTGCGAATGCGCTCTGCCAGCACACGCGCCTCCAGCTGCGCCGTCTCCAGCTCCAGCGCTTCCGACGCACCGTCCTGCGTGCCGCCTGCTCCGTCGCCCGACTCGCCGTCCGCCTCGGCAGCCCGCTCCGCAGACGGCTCCGCCGATCGGTCGATCAGCACCAGCTCTGCGGCCCGCTCGCCGCCGTCTCCTTCCGGATAAGCGGCCCCATACGCCAGCTCCGCCCGCTGATCGTAGTCGATTTCGCCGACGCTTGCCTTCATCACCTGACGGAAAATGTAATTCGTACCGTCCACCACTTCACGCCGGCTGCGGAAATTGCGGGCCAAATCAATACGCTGCCCCGGTTCTCCCCCGTCCAGCCGGAAGCTGCGGTATTTTTCCTGAAACAACCCCGGCTCCGCCAAACGAAACCGATAAATCGAGTAGGGTAAGCGCCCAGCGCCTTTGCAGTGTTACCACTGTAGGTTTCCAAGCGCTCCCCTCCAAACCGTACGTACACCTCTCAGCGTATACGGCTTTCCATTCATCAGTCTAACTTCCCATTATGGAGATCGACATGACATCCCAAACAGAGCGCTATTGTTTTCCGCCGTCTCTGAATCATATGCTTCTCCCACTTCTTTTTGCCCGAGAGGTCTTTTAGCTTGCGAACATGGTGAATTTCTAGCGGAACACCTTCTGCTCCACAGTGTTCACATGTAGAAGCCATCAATCTGACCAAAAGACTATTGCGGGAGGCATACTTGAATATATTGGGTACATCGTCGATAACCGTGTCGCTTTTCCTGATCGTTCTGTCCGTGACCAGAGGCCCGTCCATGAAGTAGCTCTGCTTGATACCCTGTTGTGTCCGATAGTCCACTTTGAAGCGGCCATTGGCAGAATACTTTGCCCAGATTTTAGAGGCTCTTGTTCTGTACTTACCTGCGTACGTGCGCAACATACTTTGCTGCATAATGTAACGGAACTTATGCAGAACCGATGCATTGTTCGCTAGGCGGTAATAGTTGTAATACCCTCTAATCTCGGCATTGTATTGTGAAAGGATTTCAAGGTCGTCATTTTGTATGAGATTATTCCTTGCTACGGCTTTCCACGTACCATCGGGGGAGACTTTAAGTGCTCCCAGGCTGTTCAGCTTACCAGTCCATTTTTCGTACGGAACGTAGAGTTTGACATGCATATTTTGCCGCGAGACTCGACTGTCGGAGTGTCGCACCACGAGATCAGTACTCCGATCCGTTGTGATGTCGTATCCGAGGAACCGAGCTTTCTTTGCGCTGTTAGTAATGAGGGTCTTTTCCTTCGAGAGCTTCAGTGACAACTTATCACTGAGGAAGGAGGTCAGATCCTCTTTAACAGCCACGGCATCTTCCTTCCTGCCGATAATGCCAACGAGGAAGTCATCTGCATATCTTACGTAGACAAGTCTTTTGTACGATGCGTCGAGGAGATCCTTTGACGGCATCGTTCTCAATTGCTTCTTCAGAATCGATACCTTTTTCACGTATTCCCTACCCTGTGCGGTGTCCAGTCCTACAACCCCTGCACGCTTCGTGTAGTGGCGAATCATGGTGGCCGTGTTCAGGTAAGGCTTACTGTGTTGTCGCTTAGCCCCTTTGTCAAAAGCCTTTTTGTACTCTTCCATGTGTTTGTCTAATTCGTGTAGGTAGATGTTGGAGAGCACTGGGCTAATGATACCGCCTTGAGGTGTACCGCTGTTTGTTGAATGGTATTTCCAATCCTCTAGATAACCAGTCTTTAGAAACTTCCAGATCAGGTTGATGAACTTCTCGTCCTCGATCCGTTGTCTCAGAAGTCTTACGAGCGTTTGGTGCTCAATGTTATCAAAGAAACCTTCGATGTCCCCTTCAACAAACCATCGCACTCCAGAGAACGTTCCCTGCACCTTCATGAGTGCAGTGTGGCAGCTTCTTTCTGGTCGGAAACCATGAGAGCTTTCACGGAAAGCACCTTCATAGATACTTTCGAGTATAAGCCGTACAATCTCTTGAACGAGCTTATCTTCGAACGACGGTATCCCGAGAGGTCTTTTCTTCCCGTTCTTCTTGGGAATGTATACTCTCCTTGCGGGCTGAGGCTTATACGACTGGTCTTTTATTGAGTCGATCAGTTTAGTGACTCTCTCGATGCTCATACCGTCTACGGTTTTTCCGTCTGTTCCCTCTGTCATGTTCCCTGGCTTAGAGTAGATGTTGCTGTAGGCCAAGAAAAAGAAATCAGGGTTGTACAGGTTACGGTATAGGCGTGTGAACTTGTAATTAGTGTCACTCGAATGGGTAGCTAGACTGGACAATACTACTTTTGGATTTCTCATAGAGCCTCACGCTCCTTCCCAATTTTGTATTATTCCAGATGAACTGCTCTCCTTCGCCATCACTCTACTTAAGTAGAGTGTCGTACATGCCTCCATGTACGTGTGGGCAGTTTTCCTGCTTCCGGATTTACGGCAATACCTGTCAGTCCAGGTTCCTCAGACTACTACGAGAGCTCCGTTACCATATGGGATATTCAGAGGCCACAACCCTGTTGGGTTCATCCCTCATAGCCTTAGGTGGCGGTCCCACTTAGGTAATCCCCATTTAGTACGATTAGGAACATGGCAAGTGTAATGTCGGATATGACTTTCGTTCTTTAACCCTTATTGGGCTTGGGAGGCCTTGGCTCGTGAAGAATGTGTCAAACAGTCAGACACTTTCCCAAAGGCCACATACCGTTTCAACTACATTTCGGTACGGATGACGTTAGATCCCCTCGAACTATCATTCAAGCAATACAGCCTTTATCCTCGTTTACACTTTTCACCTCGGTATTCTGCTTCGTCTTCGTAGTTTTGACGGCTTATACCTTTATTCACATGCTATTGTCCCCGCTCTAGTTTCCCCAAGCAAGTAAGTGATTGGTGACAGGAAGTTGATTACGAGCTATTCCCGCAGCCTTGCCAAAGGCTGAATTCCTAATCGCCCTTATGGGCGCACCTGCTTCACGTCCCCCACCATGAACCGGTTGCCCGGCTCCTCCCGCGAAATTAACGCGACAATCGTTTCCTGCACGCGGTTCGTATCCTGGTACTCATCCAGCATCACTTCCACGAAATGCTCGCGGTATTCCAGCGCCGCCGCCGAAGGCAGCGGGCTGTCCGGCTCCGTCCCCGGACCGGATAAAATGTGCAAACAATAATGCTCCAGATCACCGAAATCGACCAGTCCCTTATCGGCCTTCGCCTTCCGGTACGCTTCTCCGAAGGACACCACCAGCTCGACGAGCGTCCGCATCAACGGAGTCATCACGGCCAATTCCCCAGCATACGCCTCCAGACTGCGGCCAAACCATTCTTCCTTGATTGCCGCCAGCTTGTCCTTGGCTGTATTGCGAAGCTCCTTGACCTGCTCCTGCAGCTCCTTGTCTACCTGATCGCCCTTGCACGGCTTCAACTTGCCGAACCCGGCGCCCTGGAACGCATGATACAGGTGCTCCCATGAAGGCGATGCGCTCATCTCCAGCAAATAATCCACAACGGCCAGATCGTCCTCCAGATTGGCCAAATACGGATCAGGACCTCCCGGGCTGCTCGCCAGGCGCACGGCTTCGCGCAGCAGGCCGTCCATCCCTTGAAGCTCCAGCTGCACCGCCGTCCGCAGGCTTGTCAGCCACGGGTGCCGCTCGCCGTCCAGCGGCTCCTCGAACATCTGCACGCAGCTCTTCAGCCAGTGATCCGGCCAGGGATGGCTGCGCGAGTCGTCGTACAGCCGCTGCACAAGCCGGAACAGACCGTCATCGGTCTTATCCCCGCTGAACGTGTCAGCCAGCCGCCAGAACGGATCACCCTCCTCCGCCACACCGTAACGCTCCTCCAGCAGCTCGCCTAACAGCTCCTGACGCATCAGCGCGCTTTCCGTTTCATTCGCGATCCGAAAGCCGGGGTCCAGCTTGATAAGCTGATAATGCTTCTGGATCACCTCCATGCAGAAGGAATGCAGCGTCGTAATAAAGGCCCGCGGAATAAGCGCAAGCTGTCGGCGCACATGCTCCGACCCCGGATCGGCGAGCAGCGCCTTCTCCAGCGCCTCACTGATCCGATGCCGCATCTCCGCCGCCGCTGCCTTCGTAAAAGTCGCGACGAGCAGCCGATCCACATCAATCGGCTGCTGCGGGTCCGTAATTCGGCGAATAATACGCTCGACCAGCACGGCTGTTTTACCTGAGCCTGCGGCTGCGGCTACGAGCACGGACGTATCGCGCGCCGCTATAGCCTGCCACTGGTCGTCGGTCCAGGTGCTGTTGTCCGGCTTGCTTAGCCGATTAATGGTCATTGTCGCCCCTGCCTCTCTCTAACTTGCCTTGCTCCGGCTTGTCCTGCTCGGAGCTGCCTCTATCCGGGCTATTTGCCCGGCCCTGCGCTTTCTCACCATCCGCCGAAGCCGGAAGCACATCCGCAGCAGCCGAAACCGAAAACGCGTCCGCCGCCCCCGTTCGGCGCTCCATCAGCTCCAGCGCCAGCTCCTTGCCAAGCGAAGGCAGCTGTTTGTAGTCGTTGCCCGCGAGCTGCGGGTCGAACTGGCATACCGGCTGGAACGAGCACGTCTGACAAGCGACCGTCGTGCCCTGGCGATACGGCTCAATCGCAATATGACCGGCCGTCATTGAAATGCCGATGTCACGAATCGTCTGCTGTACATGCCGTCGCACCGTTCCCCATTCCCGATCCGTCGCCACCGACGAGGACTTATAAAATGCCCCATCTGTCTTGAGCGCCACGGGCAGCAGCTCGGAATAGCCGCTTGCGCCGATCAGCGCGCTGTCCATCAGCCTGACGGTATCGGCATTGGCGCTCAGCAGCCCCTTCATCTTGAACCGCTTCCGCAGCTCCTTGCCGACCTGCTCGGCGCTCAGCGCGTTTTTCATCTGCAATACAGGATTATGCACATGGAAGTACAACACGCCTGCCGGCTGAGCCTCCGTGCCCAGCCAGCGCGGAGCATGAGTTAAAATCACGTCCAAATACGTCATCATCTGCAGCGACAGACCGTAATACACATCCCCGAGCTGCAGCGCTTTGGAGCTGGACTTGTAGTCGATGACCCGCAGCAGCGTTCCCTGCTCCGTATCCGCACGGTCGATCCGGTCAATCCGCCCGCGTACGTTCATCAGCACGCCATTGTTCAGCTCGACATGCAGCGCCGGAATTTGCTGACCTGCGCCGAAGCCGATTTCCAGGCCGACCGGCTGGAATTGTCCCCGCTTCGCATGCTCGCCGAGCATAAAGGCCGCCCGGCCGATGACCTGCTTCAGCTTCCGCGCAATATAATGGTAGCGCTGGGAGCTGAGCAAAATTTCGCCCTGCAGCCGGGGAGACAGCGCATCAATGACAAGCGCTGCACGCCGCTCGCATTCCGCTGCCGTCAGCCCGCCCCAATCGGCGCCCTCCGCAGCGATTTGTTCGGCAAACTGGCTAAGTGCAGCGTGGAACAGCTGTCCGACATCCGGCGCCTCCAGCCGGTACATCCGGCGCTCCTTCAGCCGCAAGCCATGCGAGGCAAATTGCGAAAACGGACAGGCTACAAACCGTTCCATCCGCGATACGCTCGTATCAATCGTGTCGCCGTACAAAGCCCGGCTCGTCGCTTCGCCAAGCGGCTGAATCCGGTTCGTATACTGCAGCGCTTCGGTCATTCGGGCCAGCTGTCCCCGGAACGCCGGCTGCCGTGCGAACCAGTTGTACACCGACCACCAGACGCCGTGAATCGGAGCGCCCCGCATCCATTGCTTGAGCTGCACGACAAGCAAGGACAACGCCTTGTCCGGGTGCGTCACATAATCAAGCTGTCCGCTTGCTTCTGCCTCGGCCGCAGGCTCATGTAACGCCAGCCGTTCCGCAGCCGCCGGAAACAGCCGCTTGAGCTGCCGGATCACGTCGGACGGCAGCAGCGACTTGCCTTCCTCATCGGCCAGCGGGTAGCTGATCCACAGCCCCTCGCTTGGCGTACATAACGCGGTATAAATCAGGAAATGCTCATCCAGCAGCCGTCGGCGGCTGTCCTCGGCAAGCTGCAAGCCTGCGCCGGCCAAATGAGCCCGCTCCGCTTCAGTCAGCACGCCGCTCTCCACGCTTTTGGCCGGCATGACGCCTTCGTTCACTCCAAGCACAAACAAATGCTTGATCCCGGCCGAGCGGGTGCGATCCATGCTGCCGACCAGCACCTGATCAAGCGTCGGCGGCACAAGCCCCAGCTTGATGCTCTCCGCACCCGCCTCGAACAGCTTCACAAATTGCTCCAGTGACAGCTCCTCATCGCCGGTCAGCTCCACCAGCTGGTCAAGCATATCCATTAGTCGATCCCATACCTGGGCGTGCTCGCGCGCTTTTTCCGGCTGACCGTCAAGCAGCGCCGACTGTCCCCAAGCCTCCAGACGATCCGGCACCTGCAGTCCGGTCAGCAGCTCATACAGCGCTTCAACCCGGCCCCGCACCGTCTTGCGCTCCCGCAGCTGATCCTGGAACACGCCAAGCGGCTCCGAGACGAGCCGCCGATACCGGTTGATCGAGCGCAGAAACGGCGAGTCCGCGCCCGCTGCGCTCTGCTCCTGCTCCATCGACGTTTCGTACCGGTATGTCCAGTCCGCGCCGTTTCGCCAGCGCGACCCTTGAATGCCGAAGGCCAGCACATAATTTTCCAGCTGGTCGAAGCCATACCGCGTAGGCCGAGGCATGCCCCGTTCATCAACAGCTGCGGTGCGGCCCGCTGGCCCAAACGGCAGAAAAAAACCGGTCTTGATGCAGCGGAACACCGCATCATACCGCCAATGCTGGCGAGCCACCTCCAGCGCCGAGCGGACAAATTCCATCAGCGGGTGATGGAGCAGCGTGCGCTTTTGATCCAGAAACAACGGAATGCCATAGTCGGCGAAGGTGCCTGCCACCAGGTCGTCGTACGCGTCCATATGTCGCACCGACACGGCGCAGTCCCGCCAGCGCAGCCCTTGCTCGCGGACCAGCCGCCGAATTTCGCGCGCGACCGACTCCACCTCTGCGCGCCGATGCACAGCCGCCGTCAGCTGCAGCTCGATGCCATCCACGTCCCCGGGCTTCGCCCGGAAAGCCGGCTTCGCGCCAAAGCCCCAATGCCGCTCCAGATGGGCTAACGCCGGATTTGCAGCGAATCTCGCCGGCGGGACGGCGTCCAGCACGACCGGCGGCCGCAGCTCGATGCCCAGCTCGTTCAACGAAGCGGTCAGCCGGGTCATCACACGTGCCGTCGGATGAAACAAATCCAGCTCATGCACCGCTTCCCCGGCAGCGTAAGGGCGATCCGCCGTCAGCGTCAGGCTGACATCGGCCGCATGCAGCGCCAGCTGCTCCAGCACGGCCGCTTCCTGCGGCGTAAAACGGTGAAAGCCGTCCACCCAGCAAACGGCGCCGCGCACGTAGGACGAAGCCGCAATTTGCTGGGCCAGCAGCGTCAAATAATCTTCGCCGTCCAAATAAAGCCTGGACAGCTCCTGTTGAAATTCCGCATAGATCATCTGTAAATCATGCAGCTTATTCGCAAAGGAAACGCCGGCCCGCTCCGCTTCCGACACCCTGTCCTTATAAAAAACAGCCAGTTCATCGGCTGAAATGCGGTAACGCTTCAGCTCCGTGAACAGCTGGTTCATATGCTCCAAATAACCGGCCTGCTCCGCCGCGCCATGCATGCTCCGCAGTCGGCTGCGGTGCTTGTTCAGCAGCCGGTGCAGCAGCAGCTTTTTGCCCGTGTCGTCGATCGGCAGCCGCGAAGTGCCGCCAACCTCCTGCATCACCCACCAGGCCAGCCGCCGGAAGCTCAGCACCCGGGCACGCAGCGTCCCGCCGAGCTCCGGGTCCGAAATCAGCGCATACTCCGCCTGAAACGTCGCCTGCTCCGGCACGAGCCAGATCAGCGCAGGCCCCTGCGGCTCTGCCAGCAGCCGCTGCCTGATCTCCTCCAAACAATAGGTTGTCTTTCCCGTGCCCGCGCGTCCAAGCACAAATTGAAAAGCCATTCCCGCTTCTCCCCTTCCGGCCGTCCGCTCTCTCTTTGCGATAAACAAACCTCTATCACAGAACTTACCAAAGTTCGACGACTATTTCCTGCGCCGCTGCTTGAATTATAACATAATCGCAACATTCGGAACACCCGTTCCCACACAGAACCCATTGACAATGCGTTCCATCCAGGGAAGCCAAAACACCCGCCAGCTCCAGGATGTCGTCTCCACTGGCAGCTGACGGGTGCCCGTCACGAGGTTACAATGAACAAGTGCTTGAACCATAATCAGCGAAATAATCAGCGAACCGACCGATGCTGCTTCCGTACGCTGCACCGCCGCCGGGACTACCCCCGCCTACTCCGTCAGCCACACCGTCTTTTCGGCGACCGGCCTGCGCTTGCCCTCCGGCTGCGCCATATCGGGATGACCGACATAAAGCAAACCGACCAGCTCCTCGCCCGCGCCAAGGCCAAAAGCCTGCTGCATCAGCGGATGGTACATCGGTTCGCCGGATCGCCAGATCGCCCCCAGCTCCTGCGCGTGAGCGGCCAGCAGCATATTTTGCGCCGCCGCATGCGCGGCTGCGTATTCTTCGATGCGGATAACGCCCTTCTCCGAGGACGGGGAAACGGCGACAGCAATAATAACCGGCGACCGGCGCGCCTTGCCCCGGTGCTTCTCCAGCACTTCAGCCGGCAATCCGCCGTCAACCGCTGCTGCCGCAATGGCCGCATACGCTTCTCCGAGCCGATCGCGCCCGCTGCCTGTCATGACAAAAAAACGCCATGGCTCTGTCGCATGATGGCTGGGCGCCCAATTGCCCGCCTCCAGAATACGTTCGACCAGCACCCGGTCTACCGGCGTCTCCTGTACGCGCCCGATCGTCCGGCGCCCTTCAATGGCTGCAAACAGCTCCATCCTCTGCATCCTCCCTGTTCTCTGTTATAGCGACTGGCGCGTCCGCACCTCGAAAATCGCAAATTTTAAATAATGCCCCTCATCCACGCCCAAAATCCGCGGATGATCCTTGCCCGCTCCCCGGAATTCGATCAGACGCAGCGTTTTGCCCGCATCGTGAGCCGCCGCATGAATCGTTTCCAGAAACAAATCCGGCTTCATATGGTACGAGCAGCTTGCCGTTACCAAATATCCGCCTTCGTTCACCAGCTTCATCCCGTGCAGGTTAATGTCCTTGTACCCGCGGCAAGCGCCTTCGACGGCGCTGCGTGTTTTGGCAAATGCCGGAGGATCAAGGATGACGACATCCCATGTCCTGCCCTTGGCCGCCAGCGGCACCGACGTATCGACCTTGCGGCCGCCCGATTTGCCGCGAATTTCGCGCTGCTCCTGTCCCCGCACCTGCTCGCGCAAGTAATCAAATGCATCCGCGACGACAAACTCCACCCGCTCGCTGAACCCGTTCAGCTCCACATTTCGCTGGGCCGACTGCACCGCATGCTCGGAAATGTCAAGGCAGGTGACCTTCTTCGCCCCATATCGGCAGGCGTGCAGCGTGAAGCTGCCTGTATGCGAGAAGCATTCCAGTACCGTCGCACCGTCCCAATAAGGGAACGTCACCTCCTGGCCGCTTTTGTTGACCGGAATCCGCCGCGACGTCCCGTCGTCCAGCAGCTGCTCCACGGTCCGGATGCCGCTGCGCTGGCCCCAGCCAAGCATCAGCGGCGCGATCGCCGCGCGATTTTCCCGCTGGTCGAAGAAATACCCCGTTTTCTGCCCGTCCACAATATCAATCTCCAGCAGCAAGCCGTTCTCGCGAATCGTTACCGGGCTGATGCATTCGCCATACAGCACGCCCTTGCGACGCTCCAAACCTTCCAGCTCCCGCACCGACACATCGCTGCGCTCATAAATGCCGACCGGCTGCATCACCTCAACCAGTGCCGAAATGAGCATCTCCCGTGCCTGCTCCATCCCCAGTGTCAGCACTTGAACGACCAGAATATCCTCGAATTTGTCGACAATCAGGCCTGGTAAAAAATCCGCTTCCCCATACACAAGCCGATAGGAGCGGGCGTCCGGCACGAAGCGCTCGCGCAGCTGGCGGCACGCCTGCAGCCTGGCGGCAAACCAGTCAACCGTCAAGCTTTCCAAAGGCTCATAAGCGACAATCCGGACCGTAAGCTGAGATTTTTCGTTATAATACCCGGTTGCCAGGTACGCGCCGTCATGCCGGCGAACCTCCACCAGACCGCCTGGCACAGGCTCTCCCTCTACGCGTTCGATCTCCGTGCGGTATACCCAGGGATGACCTTCCTCTACCCGTTTTTTCCGTTTCTTGTGTAAATAAACCGTTGCCATCCAATGTCCCTCCGCTTACGTACGCATCTTTAACTCCTGCAAAAAAATAACGGAACCACGGGCGCTTATCCGCAGATTTCAGGTGAAATCCGGGTGCTTGACGCAAGCACAACTAAAGCATCCTGGTTCCGTCATGTTCGCTCAGGCGGCTACTTTATTTCATAACCGAGCGCCAGCAGCGCCTTCCTGAGCACTTCATCATTATTGCCGTAGCCGGCGTTCATTTGCTGCTGCCAGGCGTCCAGCGGCTGCAGCCATTCGACGCCGCGGATTTCCTCCACCTGCGCCTGCAGCTCGCCGCCCGTCGCCTCAACCAAATAGTAGTGCACTTCCTTATCGACTAGCCCGACGCCAGCAAGCTGAAATTGATAGGTGATCGTCTCCAGCGGCTGCACGATGCTGCCCTGGATGCCCGTTTCCTCCAAAATTTCACGAAGCGCCGTTTGCTCCACCGTCTCCCCCGGCTCCATTTTGCCCTTGGGCAGCGTAATTTTCCCGTAGCGGTCCTGAATCATCTGCACCTGAAGTCCGCCGTCTCCGGCTTTTCTGTACACGACTCCGCCTGCTGAAACTTCCTTCATCGACAACATCCTTTCGCGGGTAACGGCCCTGCGACCGCCCGTGTTTTGCGTTCTATACGATCGCTTTGGCCGCCTGGCCGGGAATCGTCTCCGCGTTACCCGCCGAAGCCGAAGCGGCTGCAGGTACAGTCAGCTTGACGCTTCGCGCGCCAACGGCTTTGACGGCAGGCAAGTCTACCAGCTCGCCACGGCATTCGTTCACGCCGGCTTCCGTAACTTTCACCCGGCATACCCGGCCGATCCAGTCCTCACTGCCCGCAAATACAACGGACAAATAGTTATCCGAGTAGCCCATAATGAGGCCGCTGTCCGGCTCTCCCTTATGGCTGCGCTCCGGAATAATTTCCAGCACCTCGCCGACGAACCGCTGCGCATACGCCAGCTGCATCCGCTCCGATAAGTCAATCAGCTCGTGTACGCGGGCGTTTTTAACTTCCTCGTCCACCTGCTCCTCCATCCGCGCCGCAGGCGTGCCTGTCCGCTTGGAGTACGGGAACACATGCATTTCCGAGAAGCCCATCCGCTCTATAAACCGGTAGCCTTCACGAAACATCTCTTCGGTTTCGCCGGGAAACCCGACGATCACATCCGTCGTAATGGCGACGCCCGGCATAATCCGGTGAATATGCTCGATTTTGGCGGCAAATTCGGCCGTCGTATACTTGCGGCGCATCCGCTTGAGCACGTCATCGTCTCCGGCCTGCAGCGGGATATGCAGATGACGGCACATTTTATCCGAATGCTGCAGCACCTCCAGCACATCGTCCGTAATTTGACTCGCTTCAATCGAGCTGATCCGAATCCGCTTCAAGCCTTCGACTTTATCCAGATCCCACAGCAGCTTGGCCAGCGAATAATCTTCCATATCCTCGCCGTACCCGCCCGTATGAATGCCGGTCAGCACAATTTCCTGGTAGCCTGCCGCCACCAGCATCCGCGCCTGCTCCAGCACGCTTTGCGGCTCCCGGCTGCGCATCAGGCCACGCGACCACGGGATGATGCAAAACGTGCAGAAATTGTTGCAGCCCTCCTGAATTTTCAGGAAGGCGCGCGTCCGGTCGGCAAAATCCGGCACGTCCAGCTCCTCGAACGCCCGCGTTTTCATAATGTTGCGCACCGCATTAATCGGCTGCCGCTCGGCTTCAAGCTGCTTGACATAAGTCAAAATTTTGTCGCGGTCCTGGGTGCCGATGACCAGATCAACGCCCGGAATCGCCAAAATTTCGGCAGGCGACGTCTGCGCGTAGCAGCCGGTTACCGCCACGATCGCTTCCGGATTGCGGCGGATCGCGCGGCGGATCATTTGCCGGCTTTTTTTATCGCCGGTGTTCGTCACTGTACAGGTGTTGATGACATACAGGTCCGCCGTCGATTCGAAGTCCACCTGCTCGTAGCCTTCCTGCTTGAATAACTGCCAGATCGCTTCGGTATCGTAGAAGTTCACTTTACAGCCCAATGTGTGAAAAGCGACTGTTCCCATCTTATTGTTCTCCTCCCATTTCTCCGGCTTCGTACAGGATGCAGGTCAACCCGACCATCGCCGCCGTTTCCGTACGCAAAATCCGCTTGCCCAGCGACACTGCACGGCAGCCGGCCGCTTCCGCCTGCGCCGCCTCGCGTTCGCTAAAGCCGCCCTCCGGTCCGACAATCAGCAGCAGCTTGAGCCGCCGGCCTGCTCCATCCGCCGCAGCAGACAGCGTCTGCGCAGGAGCAGCCTGCTGCCGCAGCGCCGCGCGAATCAGCCCGCGCAGCTCCTGCATGTCCTGCTTCTCATAGCAAAACCACGCCGCGTCCGCCGTCCCGGCCAGCTCCAGCAGCCCCTTCCAGCTTTGCACCGCGTCTACGGCAGGAACCCGGTTGCGGTGAGCCTGCTCAGCCGCTTCCTTCGCGATTTTTTGCCAGCGCTCCAGCCGCTTGCCCTCCTTCTTCGCATCCAGCTGGACGACAGTCCTCTCGGAGGTAAACGGGATAAAACGCGCAGCGCCGATTTCCGTCCCTTTCTGAATCACCAGCTCCAGCTTATCGCCCTTGGGCAAGCTCTGGGCAATCCAGACGTCGACGCCCGGCTCGCGGTCCAGCGGCAGCAGCTCCTCGATTTCGGCGATCGCCTCGCCGCCCTCCAGCGACTGAAGGATCACAACCGCCTCGCGCTGCGCGCCGTCGCTGACAATCACGCGGTCTCCGGGCTTAGCCCGCATGACCCGGATCAAATGATGGGCGTCATCGCCCGTTATGTGGACATGTTCAGCGGAAAATTGTTCCGGCTGTATGAAATATCTTTGCATCGCAACCATCGCTTTCACAAAAAAAAGGTGAGACCGTTATACAAAAAACGTAAAACGGTCAACCTTCATCATACACGTTTTCTGCTTGGAATACCAGTGGTCAGCCCGCTACATCCCGATGGACGAACCGAAAAACGGGCTGAGCAGCTTGAGGAAAAACCGCAAAATATCACTTTGCCAGGCAAAAATCGGCCCTAGCGTCACCGCGCGAATCGGCGGAATAAAAAACATCAGCAGCACCGCATAAAACAGCCACTGCTGAATTTGCTGCAGCTTGATCGCCAGCCGGGTCGGCAGCGCATCCTCCAGAATCCGGTAGCCGTCCAGCGGCGGAAAAGGCAGCAAATTTAAAATAAACAGGAAAATGTTCATGGTTACCATATATTTCAGAAACGTAGAGACGGCCAGCGCTACCCCCGGGCTTGCGCCGTGCAGCCAGCCGAAGCTGTCGACCAGCAGCATCACAATCAGAGACAGAAAGCCAAGCACCAGGTTGCTGAACGGCCCGGCGAAGGACACGATGATGCCCATCAGCCGCGGACGCTTGAACCGCCCCCGGTTCACCAGCACCGGACGCGCCCAGCCGATCCCGACGATCAGGAAAAAAATCATGCCCAGCCAGTCCAGATGCGCGCGCGGGTTCAGCGTCACCCGTCCCATCGCGCGCGGCGTCGGATCGCCGAACTTATCCGCCAAAAAAGCATGCGCAAACTCGTGCACCGTAAACGCCAGCAGCAGCACGAGAAACACAAACGGCAGCTCCGCGACCGGATAGGCCAGAAAGGAATTCCAGTTCATGCTTGCTCACCTACGGCTTTCTGGCAACGAGCACGACCCAGTCCTGATCCTCGTTCACCGTGGAGATCACGAAGCCAGCCGCTGTAAGTGCCTCTTGCACCGTTTCCTGCTTGCTTCTGATAACCCCGGATACAATATACGTGCCGCCGGACACAAGCGCGTCATACACATCTTGAATGAAGAGCAAAATAATCTCGGCCAAAATGTTCGCAACAACCACCTGCACCGGCAGCCTGACGCCAAGCGCCGACGCATCGGACGCGCGGGTTTCATTCAGCACCTGCAGCAAATCGCTCAGCTTGATCGTAATTCGGTCCTCCAGACCGTTCAGCAGCGTATTTTCCGTCGCGCTGGATACGGACACCGGATCCAGATCAAGCGCCAGCACATGCTTCGCGCCCAGCTTGGCCGCTGCAATCGCCAGAATGCCGGAGCCTGTACCGACATCAATCACTTCCTCGCCGCCCTGAATCACTTGCTCCAGCGTGCGCAGGCAAAGCGCGGTCGTCGCATGCGTGCCCGTTCCAAAGGCCATCCCTGGATCAAGCTCCAGAATGATCTCGCCTTCACCGGCGGTGTACTCCTCCCAGGTCGGCTTGATCGTCAGCCGCTCCGAGACGCGCAGCGGCTTGAAATATTGCTTCCACGCCGTCGCCCAATCCTCGTCGTCCACGTCGTTCCATTCATACGCCGGATTGCCGGTGTCAATGTCATAGTCCGCCAGCCGATCCACGGCCGACTTCAAATCCGCGAGCACCGCCTCCGTGTTCGTTCCTTCGGCGAAATATCCCTTGATTTCGGCGCGCCCTTCGGGAATATCGTTCAACGGCAGCTCGTACCATTGCCCAAGCGACGTATCCCGCTGCTTATTCAAGGTACCGGACTCCTCAATGGAGACCCCCCCGGCCCCAAGCTCGTGTATAAAATTCGAGATCATTTCGATCGCTTCTTCGGTCGTATGTACCGTAAGTTCATGCCAACGCACCGGATATGTCCTCCCCTATCAGTCAAATTAACGCATAGCCCCTAGTATACAACAAGTTGGAAGGCCGACACAATTTATTCGTTAGGGTGTGGACATGCCTACCCGGACAGCCCAAAAACGGCTCCCGGCTTGAGTCGTCTCATAGCCGCGGAGCCGTTGTCACGGGGATGCAAGTTACGGGGAGCCAGCAGGCTCAGGGCTTACGGGTCAGCAACTGCCGCCCGCTTCGCGCATGACCCGCAGCGCCTGCTCATAGGAAGCGTCACTAACGGTCCCTGTAAGCTGCCCCTGCGTCTCGTCCAGCTGCAGCCCGGATGCTCTTAGCGCCTGCAGCTTGGCGATACAGCCGAGCGCGGCTTCGGGCGAAGCAAACGAAGCGGCAATTCCTTTGTCCGACATGCACAACGCCTCATTTCTCTGCATGATGAATCCTCCCTAGTGTCTCGCATCCCCGGCCCGAATATACCGTCATGGCGGAGCAAAAGCAGAAAAAAGGACGGCATCGACTGCCGTCCCTTCTTCAAGCCAGGCGCCTAGTCACCCAGGAACGCCTTCTTCATCCGTTCGAAAATCGACTGGTTCTGCTCATGCGTATGCTCGCCGCTCAGACGGCTGAACTCGCGCAGCAAATCCCGCTGCTCTTCGCTCATCGAGGTCGGCGTTACAACAACCACCTTCACGTGCTGATCGCCTTGGCCGTATCCGCGAAGATGCGGAACGCCCTTACCCTTCAAGCGGAAATACGTATCTGTCTGCGTGCCGGCTGGAATTTTCAGCTTGACCTTCTCGGTCAGCGTCGGAATTTCGATCTCGTCGCCAAGCGCCGCCTGTGCAAACGTCAGCGGCACCTCGCAATAAATATCGTCGCCCTCGCGCTCGAAAAATTCATGCGCCTTCACACGGATGACCACATACAGATCGCCTGCCGGGCCGCCGCGCAAGCCGCCTTCGCCTTCGCCCGTTACCCGCAGCTGCGCGCCGTCGTCAACGCCGGCCGGGATGTTGAGGTTGATCGTACGCTGCTTTTTAACTTTGCCTGCGCCGTGGCAGGCGCCGCATTTGTCCTTGATGATTTTACCCTGCCCTTGGCAGGCCGAGCAGACACGACGATTCACGATGCGGCCGAAGGCCGTATTTTGCACGACCTCCTGCTGCCCGCTGCCCTGACAGACGCCGCAGGTATCCGGCTTCGTGCCCGGCTTCGCGCCGCTGCCGTGACATGTATCGCATGTTTCGGTACGCGGGATCACGATGTCCGTCTTTTTGCCGAAAACAGCTTCCTTAAAGTCGATGGTCATCGTATACTGCAAATCGTTGCCGCGCTGCGGCGCATTCGGGTTGCGCCGCTGACCGCCGCCGCCTCCGAAGAACATATCAAACAAGTCTCCGAAGCCGCCGCCAAAGTCCGCACCGCCGCCGCCCATGCCCTGATTAGGGTCCACATGGCCGAAACGGTCGTATTGGGCTTTCTTCTGATCGTCGCTCAGCACATCGTACGCTTCCTTCGCCTCTTTAAACTTGGCTTCGGCGTCAGCGGCTTTGTTCACATCAGGGTGATATTGACGGGCGAGCTTGCGGTAGGCTTTCTTGAGATCTTCCTGCGAAGCGTCCTTGCCTAGCCCCAGCACTTCATAGTAATCGCGTTTACTCATCCTTCACTCCCACTCCCTAGCCTTCCGTTAAAGCGGCGCCCTTGCGGACGCCTGGTCATACCGGACAGGAAAACCGAAAGTCAAAGCCGTCCTGCGGCTTTGACTTCGCGGATTCCGTATCACAGTGGCGACCCGAACTTTATTGTACGACAGAAGCTTACTTCTTGTCGTCTACTACTTCATAATCCGCGTCTACGACATTGTCCTTGCGGGAAGCGCCTTGCGGCTCGCCGCCAGCTTCGCCTGCTCCTTGCTGAGCTTGCGCCGCCTGCTCATACAGCTTCACGGACAGCTGCTGGACGATTTCGGTCAGCTCTTCGCTTGCTGCCTTGATTTCATCCAGGTTATCGCCTTCAAGCGCTTTTTTCAGCTTGTCTTTCGCTGCATTTGCTTTTTCGACCTCAGCCTGATCAGCCTTGTCGCCCAAATCCTTGATCGTCTTGTCAACCGAATAAACGAGCTGGTCTGCGTTGTTGCGCACTTCAACCGCTTCCTTGCGCTTGCGGTCTTCTTCAGCGTGCGACTCGGCATCCTTCATCATGCGGTCGATTTCCTCATCGGACAAGCCGCTCGACGAAGTGATCGTAATTTTTTGGCTTTTGCCCGTGCCTTTATCGAGTGCGGACACGTTTACGATTCCGTTGGCATCAATATCGAAGGTGACTTCGATTTGCGGGATGCCGCGCGGCGCCGGAGGAATATCGCCCAGCATAAAGCGGCCAAGCGTTTTGTTGTCGTTTGCCATTGCGCGCTCGCCCTGCAGCACGTGGATTTCCACGCTTGGCTGGTTGTCGGCATACGTCGTGTACACCTGGGATTTCGTTGTCGGAATCGTCGTATTGCGGTCGATCATTTTGGTGAAGACGCCGCCTGCCGTTTCAATTCCGAGCGAAAGCGGAGTAACGTCAAGCAATACAACGTCTTTGACGTCGCCGGTCAAGACGCCCGCTTGAACAGCTGCACCCAGCGCAACAACCTCATCCGGGTTAACGCCTTTATGAGGCTCCTTGCCTGTCAAACGCTTGACTGCTTCCTGTACGGCCGGAATACGGGTGGAGCCGCCGACCAGAACGATCTTGTCGATTTTATCGGCTGTCAGGCCGGAATCGCTCAGCGCCTGGCGAGTTGGGCCAAGTGTGCGCTCAACAAGCGCTGCGGACAGCTCTTCGAATTTGGCGCGGGTCAGGCTGATCTCCAAGTGCTGCGGAACGCCGTCAACAACCGTAATAAACGGCAGCGAAATCGTCGTTGTCAGTACGCCGGACAGTTCCTTTTTCGCTTTTTCGGCAGCATCCTTCAAACGTTGAACAGCCGCTTTGTCCTTGCCGAGGTCGATGCCATGCTCTTTTTTGAATTCAGCTACGAGATAGTCAATGATCACTTGGTCAAAGTCATCGCCGCCCAGCTTGTTGTCGCCGCTCGTTGCTTTAACTTCGAAGAAGCCGTCGCCCAGCTCCAAAATGGATACGTCAAACGTACCGCCGCCAAGGTCATACACCAGAATCGTCTGATCCTCGGACTTCTCCAGCCCGTAAGCGAGCGCAGCCGCTGTCGGCTCGTTGACGATCCGCAGCACTTCCAGACCGGCAATTTTACCGGCATCCTTCGTCGCCTGACGCTGGCTGTCGTTGAAATACGCCGGAACCGTAATAACCGCTTGCGTTACCGTTTGGCCCAGGTAAGCCTCTGCGTCAGCCTTCAGCTTCTGCAAAATAATCGCGGAAATTTCTTGCGCCGAGTAGTCCTTGCCTTCGATCACTTCTTTATGGCTCGTACCCATGTGGCGTTTGATCGACATGACCGTACGGTCCGGGTTCGTGATCGCCTGACGTTTTGCCGTTTCACCGACTACGCGCTCGCCGTCTTTCTTGAAGCCGACAACGGACGGAGTGGTGCGGTTGCCTTCCGGATTCGGGATAACGACGGCTTCGCCGCCTTCCATCACGGCTACGCAGGAGTTGGTCGTTCCAAGGTCAATACCAATAACTTTACTCATGAGAAAATGCCTCCTTGTATTTGTGAATGCCTGATTACGAGCTTACCTTAACCATCGCCGGGCGGAGAACCTTATCCTTCAGCAGGTAGCCCTTCTGAATTTCCTCAACGACAATGCCTTCTTCGTGCTCCTCGGATTCCACCTGCATAATCGCCTGATGGTATTCCGGGTTAAATGGCGCGCCGACCGTCTCCATCGCCTTGAGTCCTTCTCCGGCAAGCACTTGATCCAGCTGGCGGAAAATCATCTCAATGCCTTTGGTCAAGGCGTCTGCGTCCTTGTTATCCTTGCTGGCGGACAGCGCCCGCTCGAAATTATCCACAATCGGGAGCAACTGCTCAATCACCTTGAGCGATGCGTACTTCGCTTGATCTTCTTTTTCCTTCTGCGTCCGTCTTCTGAAGTTATCGAAGTCGGCTTGTGTGCGCAGCAACCGCTGGTAGTGCTCCTCCGCCTGCTTCTTCGCTTCCTCCACCTGTGCCTGGACAGCGTCCTCGGACGGGGAATCAGCCGGATCGGACTGTGCTTGCTCCGAAGCTTCGTATGTAGCGGATTCCGCCTGCTCATGCTGCTCGGCTTGCTGTTCTTGCTGCTGCTCTTGTTTTTGTTCCGTGTTCAATTGATCTGTCACCTCCTTCATGAAATCTGCCTGGCTTCTAGTTCTAGGATAACCACGGGACGCGGCTGCCAACACAGGCCGGCGCCGTTATGCTTTTACGCCTCTTCCCGCGGCTGTCGCATTTTAATAACCGTGTGGATGCGCAGCACCGCCGCCGCTACTTCGCCGGCCGCCTGCAGCGCATGCAGCTTCACGTCCGCCGGGTCCACGACCCCCGCGTCCGCCATGTTCATGACAGCGCCTGTGTCGCAATCAATCGCCAGCGCGTCGCTTGCTTCAGCAAGCTGGGCCGCTCTCGCTTCCTCGACCTTCTCCAGCGGGTTATAGCCCGCGTTGACGACAATTTGCGACAGCGGCTTGCGCAGCGCATAAGCGACGGCTTCGACGCCGAAGCCTTCCATGCCGCGCACCGTCTCCCGGTAGCGCTCCAGCTCGCGGGCGGCGGCCAGCTCAGCCGCGCCGCCGCCAGGCAGCCAGCCGCTGCGCAGCGCGGCCTGCAGCGCCGATGCGGCGTCGCGGGCAATCCGCAGCCGCTCGCCAGCCAGCTCGTTGGTGCTTGCGCCAACGATGATCGACACCTGCGCGCGGCCGCGGCCATCGGCCACGCGCACGCACTCCAGCCGCTCATCGTATGCGATATGACCGGCATAACCGATGTAGCCCGCCCATTCGGCGGCGGGCCGCAGCAGCGCCGTACGCCGCACCGGACGGGCGGCGCTGTACTCGGCCAGCCGCCGCAGCACGGCGCGCGGCACGCGCTGCAGCACCATGATGCCGCGGTCGGTGCAAAACTGCTCCGCTTCCGGGTCCACGCTGCGGTCGCTGGCGACAAGCCCGACGCCCAGCTCGGGCAGCCGTTCCAGCGCTGCGCGGAACTGCTCGCGCAGCTGCAGATGCCGGCTGTAGCCCGCCTCGGTCGTCAACGCTTCCTCTGCAACCTCTTCCGGCGCAAACGCATCCTGCAAAATCAGCACACAGCCGGCTTGCGCCGGAAAGTCGGTCCGCGTGTTGGCCGGCCGCTTGGCGACGATCAGGCCGGACCATACCTCGCCGCGCGCCTGGCCGAGCGACTGCACCACATCGGCGAAGCGGAACGTTTCTTCGCGCAGCTTGGCCGCGCCGAGCAGCCTTGCGCCGCTGGCGATCAGCCCGGCCAGCTCGGCCTGCTCGCGGCCGGCTACATAAGCGATCCGCTCCAGCAGCGGATCATCCAGCCCTTCTACGGGCCGCGCCCGGCTCGCCAGAGCGCGCATCGCACGCGCGACGCCATCCTGAATGCCGCGTACGACTTTGGCCACCGGCACGCCGCGTGTCACCTGGCGAGCGCCTTCGGCGACAAGCGCCCCTGCCAGCACGGTCGCGGTCGTCGTACCATCGCCGATCTGCTCTTGCTGAGCACGGGCAACCTGTACGAGTAGCTGCGCCGCCGGATGCGCGACATCCATTTTCTCCAAAATCGTCACGCCGTCATTCGTAATAATGACTTCGCCGCGCGCGCCGACCAGCATCGTATCAAGCCCCTTGGGGCCTAATGTGCCTTCGACAGCCGAGCAAATCGCGCGGACGGCGTTCACATTGTTGCGCAGCGTGGCGAATGCTTCCTCGCCCTCTTGCCCTGCGCCCGGCTGCCGGGTTTGGCTCATTTATACCAACGCTCCATAAGCTGGGTCATGTCTTTGGACAAATGGTCCAGCAGTTTGATCATCTTGGCATAATCCATCCGCGTCGGTCCAAGTATGCCGATTGTGCCGAGCATCTGGCCTTCATAGGAATAAGTCGCGGTAATCAGGCTGCAATCGTTGACCGCCTCCAGCTTGTTTTCGCTGCCGATTCTGACCTGAATGCCGCTTTTCGCGCCGGTTCCTTCGAACAGCTGAATAATTTTCGGCGTTTCGGCGAGCAGGTCGAGAATATTTTTCACCTTATCGACATCCTTGAACTCCGGCTGCGTCAGCATGTTGGTCGTGCCGCCGAGGAACACCCGCTCCTCCTCGCGCTCGATAATCGAATCCAGCATGACGAGCAGCTCCTCATAGCCGGACACGTAACGGCTCATTTCGGAAGCAATTTCCGTATACAGCTTGGACTTGAAATGCAGCAGCGGCACATTTCGCAGCTTGGTGTTCAAAATCGACACGAATTTCTCGATCTCCGACATCGGGATGCCTTCAGGGATCGTGACCGTCCTGTTTTCAACCTGGCCCGTGTTGGTTACCACAATCGCAACCGCCGTCCGCTCGTTCAGCGGCACGATCTGCAGATGCTTCATCGTCGTCGTCAGCATCTCCGGCCCCATCACGATGGACGTATACGGCGTCACCTGCGACAAAATCATCGCTACCTGCTGAATAACCCGCTCCATCTGCTGCAGACGGTCCGCGAAAAACTGCTTCATGACGTCAATATCTTCATCCACGCCCGAATCGCCGTACGCCATCAAATGGTCGACATAATACCGGTAGCCTTTATGCGAAGGAATCCGGCCAGCCGACGTATGCGGCTGCTCCAGAAATCCCATTTCTTCCAAATCAGACATTTCGTTGCGTATGGTGGCGGGACTGAACCCCACGTTGCCGCGTTTGGATATGCTGCGAGAGCCGATGGGCTCCGCGGAACGGATATAATCGTCTACGATGGCACTTAATATATGTCGTTGTCGTTCGGTTAGCATATGCGCATTCCACCTCCGGCGTACAGATGTTCCCGGCCGCCAGCCGCTTGAGACCTGAATCCGCAAGCCATATAAGGAACGGATCAGCCTCAGCCCGGTTGCCTCTTCGTTAGCACTCCGTCTCAGTGAGTGCTAAGCTACTACAAAAATAACAGACCTCAAGGGTCTGTGTCAAGTCAATCGAGCCGTTTCAACACGGCGATTTCATCACAGCAGTGCTGTTTTTTGCAATGTATGCAATCCCGCCACACCTTCTCGGGAAAAATCTCCTTCTGAACCACTGTAAAGCCGATCCGTTCGAAAAACGCAACCTCATACGTAAGCGCCATAATTTTCGGAATGCCCTGCTTGCGCGCCTCCTCGACAAGCAAGCTGACGATCGCTTTGCCGATGCCAAGCCCCTTGTAGCCCTCCGTCACACCAAGCGACCGGATTTCGACGAGATCAGCACCAAGCCGTGTGTTGGACCCACAGCCGACAAGCTTCCCCTCCACCTCGGCAACGACGAACGTGTCCAGCTGTGCGGTCAGCATCTCGCGTGTTCGCGGAAGCATAATCCCTTTCTCCGCATAACCTTGTATGATGTCATATAACGTATCAATGTCCTGTTCGGTTGCCTTACGGCAGGTCAGGGTTGTTGTCATGGAGCATCCCACCATTCAAATGAAAGAATAATTAATATGAATAAATATACAACATAATTTATAAATATAGCAATCCTTTTTTACCCGACTTCCGCCTGCTCCAGAAAATGGCCAAACACATCATTGCCCAGCAAAATCCCCTGCTCGCTTAGCCGATAACCGCCGGCCGTTTCGGTCAACAGCCCCTTGCTCAGCAGCTCGCGAAGCGCGCTCCCGAATACGGATTCCAGCTCCTGTCCGAATTGCTCGGCGAAATCGGCGCGGCGCACGCCCCGCAGCAGCCGGAGTCCCACCATCATAAAGTCCTCCATCGCTTCGGTACGGTCAACCTCATGATGCTCCAGCAGCGGCCGCCGGTCGCGGGTTGCGTCGATATACGGCTGAACCCCCTTGATGTTCACATGCCGCCGCCCATGCACATAGCCGTGCGCGCCCGCACCCAGGCCGTAATAAGGCTGGTTGCGCCAATACATCGAGTTGTGCCGGCTTTCGAAGCCCGGACGCGCAAAGTTGCTGATCTCATACTGGCCGTAACCGGCCTCGCTCAGCCGCTTCATAATGTGCAGGAACATGCCAACCTCCTCGTCCTCCTCGGGAAGCGGCAGGTTGCCGCGCTCGTACAGCGCATGGAACAGCGTATTTTCCTCCACCTTCAGGCTGTAAATCGAGTAATGCTTGAGATCCAGCGCCAGCGCCTCGCGCAGCGTCGCTTCCATAATGGCAATCGTCTGCTGCGGCAGCCCAAACATCAAATCAATCGACATGTTCGTAAATCCGGCCTTCCGCGCGTTGTCCAGACTGCGGTATACGTCGTCCGTATTATGAATGCGGCCGACCCGCTCCAGCAGCGCGTTATCAAACGACTGCACGCCGAAGCTGATCCGGTTTACGCCGCCTTCCTTCATCGCCTGCAGCTTCTCCAGGTCGGTCGTGCCCGGATTGGCCTCCATCGTAAATTCAAGTTCCGGCGTCCAGCTGCCGAAATACGTCCGCACCCGGCGTAGGAAGCTCTCCATCTGCTCCGGCGTCAGCACCGTCGGCGTACCGCCGCCGACGAAAATCGTTTCAATGCTGCCCGGCGGCACCTCCCGAACGGTACGCTCCATCTCGCGCTCCAGCGCGTCGAGGTAGTCCATCACCGGCTGGCCCTTCAATATATAGGAGTTGAAGTCACAGTAGTGGCATTTGTTCGTACAAAACGGGATATGCAGGTATACCGCGGCCGGCGTTTGGGTAAGTTGTTTCACGGCTGTTCCTTTCTGCCCCTTAAATAAAGGATGATGGCCGCGACGATTGTCTCGACCATCATCCTTCAGACTATTTATTCATCAAGCTTCAGCACAGCCATAAACGCTTCCTGCGGCACTTCCACGCTACCGACCTGCTTCATCCGCTTTTTACCTTCCTTCTGCTTCTCAAGCAGCTTGCGCTTCCGGCTGATGTCGCCGCCGTAGCATTTGGCGAGAACGTTTTTGCGCATCGCCTTGACCGTTTCGCGCGCGATGACCTTCTGGCCGATCGCCGCTTGAATCGGCACCTCGAACATTTGCCGCGGAATCAGCTCGCGCAGCTTCTCGCAAATGATCCGGCCGCGGTTGTAGGCGCGATCGCGGTGGACGATAAACGACAACGCATCCACCTGCTCGTTATTCAGCAAAATGTCCATCTTGACCAGATTCGTCCGTTTGTACCCGGACAGCTCGTAGTCAAACGAAGCATATCCCTTTGTACTCGACTTGAGCTGATCGAAGAAATCGTACACGATTTCCGACAGCGGAATGTCGTAGGTGAGCGTAACGCGCGTCGTGTCCAGATACTCCATGTTCACGAATTCGCCGCGCTTGCCCTGGCACAGCTCCATAATCGCGCCAACGTAATCGTTCGGCACAATCACCTTGGCCTTGACAAACGGCTCCTCAACGAAGTCGATTTTGCCCGGCTCCGGGAACAGCGACGGATTTTCGATGCTTAACGTCTCGCCGTTTGTCTGGGTAACACGGAACACAACGCTTGGCGCAGTTGTAATCAGCGGGATGTTAAATTCACGCTCAATCCGCTCCTGAATAATTTCCATGTGCAGCAGACCGAGGAAGCCGCAGCGGAAGCCGAAGCCAAGCGCCGTTGACGTCTCCGGCTCGAAGCTCAGCGAGGCGTCGTTCAGCTGCAGCTTCTCCAGCGCTTCGCGCAAATCATTGTAATCGCTCGTCTCAATCGGATACAAGCCGCAGAACACCATCGGGTTAATTTTGCGGTAACCCGGCAGCGGCTCCGGCGTCGGATTTTTCGCATCGGTGACCGTATCCCCGACCCGGGTATCGCCGACATTTTTGATCCCGGCTACGATAAAGCCGACATCGCCGATTTCCAGCGAATCGACCATCCCCATCCGCGGCTTGAACGCACCGACCTCGATGACCTCGAACACTTTATCCGTCGCCATAAACTTGATCTTCGAGCCTGCGCGGATCGAGCCGTCGATGACGCGCACATACACGATAACGCCCTTGTACGGATCAAAATGCGAGTCGAAAATAAGCGCCTTCAGCGGGTTCGTCGCTACCCCTGTCGGAGCCGGCACCTTCTTCACGACCTGCTCCAAAATTTCCTTGATCCCGATCCCGGCCTTCGCCGAAGCAGGCACCGCTTCACTGGCATCAAGACCGATGACATCTTCGATCTCCTGCTTCACGCGTTCCGGGTCGGCGCTTGGCAGGTCGATCTTGTTGATGACCGGCAAAATTTCCAGGTTATTGTCCAGTGCCAAATATACGTTAGCCAGCGTCTGGGCTTCGATCCCCTGCGCCGCATCCACGACCAGCAGCGCGCCTTCACAGGCGGCCAGGCTGCGCGATACTTCATACGTAAAGTCGACGTGCCCCGGCGTGTCGATCAGGTTCAATATATAGTCCTCGCCGTCGTCGGCGCGGTAGTTCAGACGAACCGCCTGCAGCTTGATCGTAATGCCGCGCTCACGCTCCAGGTCCATCTGGTCCAGCACCTGATCCTGCATTTCGCGGGAGGTCAGCGCGCCGGTAAACTCAAGAATCCGGTCGGCCAAGGTTGACTTCCCGTGGTCAATATGGGCGATGATACAGAAATTTCTAATTTTCGTTTGTCGGGCTTGAATATCCATCGGCAGCAAAACCTCACTAAACTCGCTTTTTGTACATAACTTTCATTATAGCAGTTGTAAGGGCCGCCAGCAATGAGCAGCGTGTAATCAGGACGTAACCAGAGGCGTAGCCCTCATTTCATCATCCGCTCAAACAGGGACACTACGCTCCGGATCGTATGGTAGGCCGCGATTTCCAGCAGGTCGCCGGCTTTGTTGCCGACCCGGTTAATTCCAGTTTCCGTAGCGGGGGCCTCCGGCCGCTTGGGGACGGGCTTGACCGGTTGGCCGGACGCAGAGGCGGCGTCTTTGGCAGTTGGCTTCGCCGTCGGACGGGCGGCTGCCTGGCTCTCGGCTGGCTGCCTGACTGCAGACGCGGCTGGCTGAACGCTGCCGCTCCGCGCCTGGCCGGCTGCAGCGCCTGTCGTGCTCGCGGTTAACGGACCGTGAATCCGCTCCGTCCCCTGCGTCGCCAGCGTAACGCCAAAGAACAGGCAGAAAGCCATGCCGAGCCCGACCAACCCAAGCTTCACCAACCCTTTTCGACCCGCCATACGAACCTCACTCCTTCTCCGTTGTCAGCACGGTTAACCCGGCTGCTTCACCCCGGCGCCTCCAGGCGCAGGCTTGGCGTTTACCTTCTCGGCTTGCGTCACCACCTCGGCAATTGCAACGGCAAGCGCATCCGCAGTCCGGTAGCATTCCTCAAGCGTATTATCCACCCCGCCGACCTCGATTAATGCGCTATTCGGGGAAAACGTCTGATTATAGACCCCATTGCCTCCAGCCGACTTCGCATGGATGCCCTTGGACAGCCCCGGAAACTTTTCCTCAAGTACCTTGCTGATCTGCTCGGCGAATTCATAGTTTTGCTGGTAGTTCGGATTTTTGCCTCCGATAACAAAAAACACCTGGGCATACGTTTTCCCGTTAATGGTAACCGTTGTTTTCTCGCGGCGCTGGGAATCGCGGTGAATGTCAAAATAATAGTTCAAATCGGGATGGCCTGCGGACGCCTCCTGCAATGTTTTCAATGAATATTTGTAGGAATAGTAATAATTGAACCCCTTTTCGATGGCCGGGTAGTTTTTATCCGAGTGAACCGCGCCGATGCCTTCCTTCTCCAGCTGCTGAGCCAGCCGCAGACCGACCTGCGTTACATTTTTTTTAGGATCATAGGCTTTGTCGGGGTCCTTCTCGCCTAGCAGCTCCGGCAAATACGACTCCTGGTTATGCGACTGGTAAATAAACGCTACATTTTTCCCCGCCGATACGGGCGGTCGTGCAGCTGGTCCAGCGGAACCGGGGTCGATCGGACCGGCCGGAGGAACCGCAGGCCCGCTGCCCGGAATCACCGTAATCGTACCGGCCTCGCCGAGATTATCGCGGTTAAACACATCGGAATTCGGACTGTAATCCTCGGGTGCATCCACAACACCTGTCGCCACCCCGCTTAGTGGTACGGAACGTGTCTGCGCCATCCCCGGAACCTCGCGGGCGATCAGCGTTTTCGGGTCCTTCGGATTTACATCGGTGATGAGGGCAAATAAAAAATGAAACACATTGGACTGGGAAAACGTAAACGACCGGCTATCCCCTCGCAAGCCCGGCACCTCCAGACCGATCATATCCATAAAAAAACGGCTGGACACACTGGCGGCAAGCCCCTTCATCGAGGCGTTCGGCGAGTTGCCGGATACACGCGACTGCACGTAACCAAGTCCGCCCAGCGCGATGAAAAAAATGAGACTGCCGATCATCAGCAGCGAAAAGGTTCGGGAGTATACGCCAAGCGCTTGTCCTGATTTACGGAACTTGCCGGCCGTAGCCGTGACAGATGGCCATTTCATCGGTTTGCTTCCTCCTTCGAGCGTCGGGATCGAGTTGCATGTCTGCTGCCAACGGGAGCGCTGCCCGTCTCTCTAGTTTCTACTCTATGAATGACCGCAGAGCGATAGAACCGAAATCTCGCAAACCAGACCACACGCCGATCTAGGAGACAAGTGAAAGAGGAGACCGATGAAAAAGCCGTCAATAGCCGTTCATATAGAAGAAGGGAAGATGCGGCAGCTCAAAAACGGACAGCCGAAAAAGCCCCGCAACGCGAGGCTTGGCTTTATAAGCCGCCCTTCTCCTGATCAGCTGAAGGATCACACGAGCTGCTCCTGAAGCGAAAGAGGATTGCAGCAGGCTGACAGCTTAACTTGACTTGACGTTTCTCTGGCAACAGGCAAGCCGGATGCTCAAACCCGCCTGTTAGTGCGTGTACGCAGACACATTATCCGCATCCACCGCCTGATGGAGCGCCGCATTTAGCCCGCTGGCGATGATGTTCGCAATGTCTTCAATAAACTGGTCGATTTCCTTCGGCGTGACAAGCAGGTCGTGGCCGAGCGGATTCAGCACTTCCTTTACAAGCCCAAGCCGCTCCTGCTCCTGCATCGTGTCCATCAGACCGAGAATTTGCCCCGTATTTGACGTCTGTCTGGCAAAATGCGCATGCATCATATCAAATGCATTGTTCACAATCGTAGACGCGTACACAACGGTCGGCACGCCGATGGCAATCACAGGTACGCCAAGCGACTCCAGCGTCAGCCCTTTCCGTTTGTTGCCGATGCCTGAGCCGGGGTGAATGCCGGTGTCGGCGATCTGGATCGTTGTGTTCACCCGTTCGAGCGATAAGGAAGCCAGTGCATCAATGGCAATCACCAGATCCGGCTTGGAACGGTCGACGATGCCCTGCACGATCTCGCTGGTTTCGATCCCAGTCGTGCCGAGCACTCCCGGCGCTACAGAGCTGACGGGACGGTAGCCCTGACTGACCTCGCCCGGCATCAGCTCGAAATAGTGGCGAGTCACCATCACATTTTCGACCACCATCGGTCCAAGCGCATCCGGCGTGACGTTCCAGTTGCCGAGTCCGATAATCAATACGCTGGCGTTTACGGGGATGTTCAGCTTGGCCAGAAACTGCTCGAACTCCTGGGCAAACACCGTCGCCACCCGGTCCTGCAAATCGGTGTCCTTCTTGCGCAGCTCAGGCACATCCATCGTCATATAATGACCGGGAAGCTTGCCGATCGCCCGCGAGCCCTCCTCCGACGTAATATCAATGAGGCTGATGCGGATGCCCTGCTCTTCCTTTCTGGTCATCTGAACACCGGGAATCGCGCTTCCCGACGCCGTCGCCAAATCATGCGCCTCCAAAGCCAGGTCCGTTCGTACCGAATACGCGCTTAAATCCAACGTCATCGCGCAGCTCCCCCTTGGATTAAAAATACGATCTCCAATTATTGTGCGATAACGGCGGATGCGTTATGCACCCGACGGGTTTTGGCCATTTGGACGGCAGTTTTATGGCATTCTATTGCAATTTGGAAATGCCCATGTTAGAATACGAAGAGTTGTCAACAAATCATGCTAAATGATTGTTCGCAAGTTGTAGTAGGAGGTGAACGTCATGCCAAACATTAAATCCGCGATTAAACGTGTGAAAGTGAGCGAGAAGCGCCGTCAGCGCAACGCATCTCACAAATCCGCGCTTCGTACTGCTGTGAAAGCTTTTGAAACGGCCGCAGCAGGCAGCAACGTAGAAACCGCTAAGGAAGCTTTGATCACTGCCAGCAAAAAGCTGGATAAAGCAGCGACCAAAGGTCTCGTGCATAAAAATACCGCTGCCCGCAAGAAATCCCGCCTCGCGAAAAAGCTTAATGCGCTTGCTGCCGCTCAAGGCTAAGCGACAAGATACACGCATGCGACAAAGCAAAAGACCCTGCATCTCCTTCGAGAGGTTGCAGGGTCTTTTTTGGTATTCGGCTGGCCGCACGTACCGCCGCGTCTGCTTGGACAAGCGACTGGGCGCATCAAGCGGCCAGCCGCAGCAAAAACATCTCCAGCCCAAGCACCTTGTCGATTTTACCGCTTTTCATCTGGTAGTCCAGCTCAGCCAGCTGCTGCAAAATAACCGTCAGCCGCTTGACCTCGAACCGGCCCGCCTGTCCGGCGGCAATTTTGACCGCGTAAGGATGAAGTCCGATCTGGGAAGCAATCTGCTGCTGCGAATAGCCTTGCTGCATCAAATCCTTCACCTGCAGCATGATGCGGAATTGCCGCGCGACCAGAATGACGATCTTGATCGGCTCCTCCTTGCGCCGCAGCAGCTCCGCCAGCATATTGAAGGCTTGCTCCAGGTTCATCTGCACGATATGCTCCACCATCTGGAAAATATCCTGCTCCACCGTCTTCGTCACCAGCTGACCCAGCTCAGCGGCGGTGATGGTCCCGCCTTGCCCGATATACAGCGAGCACTTCTCCACTTCCTGCGCCAGCGCCTGCAGGCTTGTGCCCGTATAACGGACAAGCTGCTCAGCCGCGCCAGGAGCAAAGGAAAAGCCGGCCCGGCCCGCCTGCTGCTGCAGCCACTGGATCAGCTCGGCTTCGCCGAGCGCCGCACAAGGCACCAACGCCCCCGCATCCTTCAACGATTTGACGATTTTTTTGCGCTCATCCAGCTTGTCTGCATGCACGATCAGCACCAGCACGGTGAAATCGGCCGGGGCCTTCAAGTAAGCAGCCAGCCGGTCGAGATTATGCTCGACCTTGCTCGGATCGCGCGAACCGGTCAGGAACAACGCGCCGGAGGCCACGACCAGCTTGCGTTCTGCGAGAAACGGCAGCATCTCCGCTTCATCCAGCACCGCCTCAATCGGAGTTTCACCCAGATCATACCGCCCTACGGCAAATGCGCGTTCTTCCGCCGGGATCAGCGTCTCCGTCAGACGCTGCACCAGCTCCTGAATCAAATAGCTCTCCGAGCCATACAGGGCATATACCGGAGCTATCTCTCCCTTCGCCACTTGCTTCAGCGCTTGCTTGACATCCATAAGCTCAACCCACTCCGTTGCATTCAGTCAATTCCGTTCATCTGTCCAACTATCATAACAACAACAAGGGGATAACGTCAAAGCCCGATTAAGGCTTCGACAGCATCCCCTGTCATGGTTAAGATTTGATTTCAATTTCCGTTTGCGCCTTCACATCAATTTCGAAGGTTCGCGTCTGCTCGTTCATTTTGACGGCGTACTTCAGCTTGAGCCCGTTCCAGGACAGCAGCTCGATCCGGTCAGCCCCGGTCCACTGGTCGAACTTGGACGGGTAGATTTCCTTGCCGGCTTTGTCATAAACAAGCACCTGATTATTTTTCACAATTCCCTTGTAGCTGCCATCCGCCGTCTCCAGCTCATGCTTGGGCGCAGGTTCAATCCCGGCGATCGAAAAGCTTGGCCCGAGCGTTTTTTCCTGCGGCAGCTTGCCCCTGACGTCAGCCGACTCTTCCGGCAGGGCCGTCTCGGATGCAGCAGGTCCTGTTCTCGCCGTCTGGTCGGCCGCAGTCTCGCCAGACGGTGTCTGCGCAGGCGAGCCTCCGACTGGCGGCGCAAGCTTCTGCGTATCCGCCGCCGACGTTGGCGTCAGTTGCTTGGTCTCGCCAGCGCCGGACGCCGGCGGAGCCTGCTCGGCCGGCGGCCCGGCTTGCAGCGGCGCTGTTCCCCCCGCATCCGGCTTCGCTTCATGTCCGGTAGCCGCGGAAGCAAGCGGCACTTCCTGCGCCGGTTGCGCAGGCGGCTGCACCGGAGCTGCCGCAGCCGGGCCATTTACCTCCGGCGCCTGCTTGCCCGCAGCCGCTCCACCCGGCGCGACAGGCTCGGTTTGCGTCGGCTGTACCGGCTGAATCGACTGGCCCTCTGCAGCGCCCGGCTTCACAGCGTCCGAGCTGTCGCCCGCCGCTTCATTCGAAGCCGGCGTATCCGGTTGAGGCGAGCTTGCCGCCTTTCTGTCCATCGCTACGCCAGAGGTGTCGGCAGCCGCCTTGTTCGCTGCGCCGCCCGTCTGGGCGGCTTGGCTGGCCTCCGACTTGGTGGCCATGCTTTCCGCCACCTGGCTCGGCAGCGTCAAATCTTGCTGGAATACGACGAAGCCGACGATCAGCCCGGCAGCAACCACGCCGCCAAGCACCGGGTAAGATACCCATTCGCGCAGCCGGCTGCGACCCTGAGCTCCACGCTTGGAGCGCGGAGCAGCAAGGGAGGCGTCGCTTCCGCTGCGGCTGGCCGCTTCCTGCTGACCCGACAAGCCTCCGGTAGCGCCTGCGCCGGACTCCAGCCGCTCAATCTCAGGCAAGATCGCATCCACCAGACTGTACGGCGGTTTCACCTTGGGCAGGTTTTCCAGCTCCGTCGATACATTCACAAGACGTTCGAACAATTCAGAGCAATCCGGACACTGCTGCAGATGCCCCAGCATCCGGCGGTATTCGGTTTCTTCGAGATCCCGGTCAAGGTATCTCTGCATCAGTTCGATCACCTCTTGACACATCATCCCCGTACACTACCTTTCCTAACGATTCGTATATCGACTCTTTCTCTGCTCCGCATTATCCCCGCATTGCATCACTGCGCTGTTGCTTGTTGTAATCCTTCAATATGCCCTGCAGCTGCTGCCTCGCCCTGAACAAATACGACTTGACGGTATTGATGGGCAAGTCCAGCGATTCCGCAATCTCATTATACGAGAAATCCTGCAAATACCTGAGTATTACCACGGAACGATGGTGCTCGGGGAGCTTGTCGATCGCTTCGCGGATATCTTGAGCGACATACGCAGACATCACTTCGTCTTCCACCGTTTTGTGGTCGGTAAAGCTCATATCATGCTGCTCGATCGACACCGTTGGCTTGGTCCGCCGGAACTTGTCGATACAAAGATTGGTTACAATCCTCTGCACCCATGTTTTGAACTGAGCTTTTTCTTCGTAGGAGTTGATTTTGGTATAAATCCGGATTAACGCTTCCTGGGCTGCATCTAACGCATCCTGCTCATTGCCCAGAATATAATAAGCCGTGCGATAGACGTGATTTTCAATTTCTCGCAATAGGGTAATTAGAGCGTCGCGATCGCCCGTCTGGGCAGCCTTGATCAAATCTGGCGCTACCAAGGTGATCCCCCTCTCTTGCAATCTTATAAACGAAGCAAGGTGCCATAATGTTGCACGGATGGTTCTTATCAAATTTTGGCATTTCATTGACTCGTAACGGCTGACGCGCCGCCATCCTCGCACTGTCTGTTATACGCGGCAAACCGGGAATTGTTGCGAGAGCCGTCATCCGGACGGGCAAACACTTGCAAGGCCCGGTCATGAAAAAGAAGCCCTTGCGCAGCAAGGGCTTCTCTCCTAACACATTCCCTTGCGGGAAAGCCGGCAGCAACCAGCTGCTCGGCATGCAAGTATGCGATTCATTCGCGCATCCATGTTCAAACGCTCGTTAACGCGATATTGACTTTTAATGAAGCTTCAGCTTCCGGCCCCGTACGGTATAGCCCTTCCATTCCGACACGCCGATCCCGGCCAAAATAAGCGCCACGCCCAGCCATTGCCAGCTATCAGACGGCTCCTGCAGCAGCCAGGCCGAACAAATCATCACGACCGGCAGCTCGACAGAGCCCAGAATGGAAGCCAGACCGGTGTTCAGCCGTGGCACACCCTTGTTAAATAAATACGGCGGCACAATCATGCCAAACAAGCCAAGCACAAGCGCCCACATCCACAGCCCCTGCGACAGCGAACCGTTCCACAAAAATTGCGGCGGATACACAAGCAGCACAGCAGCCGCCCCGCCCGTCAGCATCCAGGCGCTTCGCAGCGTCGGAGGAACCTCCGTTGCTACCCGGCCGCTGACATACACAAACAACGTGTAGCAAACAGCAGCCAGCAAGCCCAGCCCGATCCCGAGCGCGTCAAACTCCATGCGGCCTCCGCCCGTCAGCAAGCCCGATGCCAGTAATGTGCCTGCGCCGACCACAGCAGCTCCGGCGAGCTGCATGCGTCCGGGCCGTTTGCGATGAAACAGCCAGTCGACGGCCAATCCCATCCACGCGAACTGAAACAGCAGCAGCACAGCAAACGACGCGTCCATCCGCTGCAGCGACTGGTAGTAGAAGACACCGGTCAGCCCGGTAAATATCCCGCTGCCCATCAGCTTCAACATCGTGACCGCCGTCATCGTACGGCAGCGCCGCCAGTGCGGAAAGCTGAGCAGCCACATCACCAGACAGCCTAGCAGCACCTGGCTTCCGGTCACTTCCCCGGCGGTAAAGCCATCCGCATAAGCGAGCTTCACCACACTGGAAAGCACGCCATACGAAGCCGCTCCCACGAGTACATAAACGACCGCTTGCCAGCGGTTGTTGTTTTCCATGGTCCATCCTCTTTACATTGTTCCCTCGCCCACCCGCACGATCGTCTCCGCAGAGACGCCTGCCATCAGAGAAATATAACAGAAAAACAGACCTGACACAACATGAATGTTTTCACAAATAAAATACAAGCCCCATCTTATCAGACCTGCGGAAATCAGCTATAATGAAGCCGTCGTTCATGCTGCAGTCTTAATGCTCCGGGACGCACCTCCATACCAGACAACTAACCGACCTTCTAAGGAGTGAACGAGCTGTGCAGCTCACCGGAACCGTACGCAAAATGCTGCTGATGAACGCATCGTCCAACATTATTTTTAACTATATCGGCATTTTCGTTAATTTATATATTTGGGAGCAGGGCCACCGGATTTTTGACGTCGCCTGGTTTAATCTTGTGATGTTTATTGCCTGGGGACTATCATTTGCGATCAGCTCCCGGCTGCTCTCACGCTTTACAACCAGATTGCTGATCCAGACGACAGCGGTGTGCGGCGGGCTGACCTTCCTACTGCTGACAAGCTTGACGCTGGACAATCAGCTGCTCTGGATCGCGACGATTGCGACGCCGGTCGGCATCATGTGGGGCACCTACGGCTCGACACAAAATATTACGCTCAGCCTGATCGGCAAAGGCCAGGATTTTGAGCAATATTTTGCAACAGCGAGTATCGTCGGGCAGCTGATTTCCATCATCAATCCGGTCGTCTCCGCGCTCGTGATCAAGTGGATCGGGTACAACGGCTCCTTTATGCTGATGCTTGTGTTTGTGACGCTCCTGATGATCGTTTCCTTTTTTATCCCGAAAATTACACTGTCCGACCAGTCTGAAACCGTGTTTCAGAGCATGCGCTTTCGGCAGGTGTTTACTTACCGCGCGCTCCTCTGGATGGTGCCCTCCTGCCTGGCGGCCGGGGTTGTGCTGCAGTTCCATAATGTATTTACGCTGCTGTTTACCTTCTCGGTGTCCGGCGACAAGCTGGTGATCGCCTTGCTGAATGTCCTGTATACGGTCGCGACGATGGGAGCTATGCTGCTTTACCGCAGGCTGCGCACCTCTGAACGCCGCTGGCTGCTGGTCGGCGTGGCGGCGATGAGCGCAGGCTTCCTGCTCCCGCTGCTCCAGCATTCGTTTTTCCTCGTCATGTCCAATATCTTGATGACCATTGGCATGTTTTATTTCGGCACCGTATGGAATACCGGGCATTTTCGGCTGATCAGCAAACATTCGGCGCTTGAACAGGCGCGGATTTTGATCTGGCGCGAATGGATGCTGATCGTCACCCGGATTATCGTTCTCGTCTGGGTGCTCGGCATTGAGCAGCTGCGTGGCATTCCTTTCGTTTTGCTGCTGCTGGCGTCCATCCTTTGCGCGCTGGCGATCCCATTTTTCGTCAAAAAAGCGAATGAGGCCGAACTGCCTGCTTCCGTCAAAGATACCCCGCGTCCGCAACCGCTCGGCTGAGGCTGGTTCGATGTGGTGGATCAATGCCGAATCTGCGGTACGATGACCGCGTAAATGACATCAACGATCTGAACCCGCACATCCCGCTGCTGCACAAGGCCGTTGGACCAGTAGACTGTGAATCGAAACGTTTGCGGCCCTTGCGCCAATGTACGGGGATGCTCCGTATTAAGCAAACGTCCCGTATAACGCAACCGGCCGCTCTCCGGCTCCCCTTCCGGCTCCAGTCGTGTCACTTCGCCTGTAGACATCAGCTCCGCCGTAACCTGCAGCGGCTTGGTGTCGCCCGCCCCCGTGTCCGTCACCGTGGAAGACAGCACAAACGCTTCCCCCGCCCAAAACTCATCCGCTGCCCGCGACCGGTCCGGAAACCTCCGGTTCCAATCCAGCCGATAGCGCTCCCAGTCCGGCGTATGCCTCACTGCTCCGGTTAGCTCCAGCGGCAGCACCGGCACAGTGTAGGTTTGCTGAAATTGCCCGCCGTGCGGGTCGGTGACCGTCAGTCGCAGTGTATGCACGCCCTTCGGCAGCGGGCCGTACGTAAATCCGCGCCGTTCCCCGGACGGCACCGTTGTCCATGCTTGCAGTTGCTGGAAGGCTCCGCCTTCGAAGCTGCTTTCGACCGTGATGTGCAGCGGATCTCCGTCCGGATCGGAAGGCTCGACCGTAAATAAGGGCGTATCCTGTTCGTAAACCGGCTCCGTGAATAACAAATGACCTGTCGGGGCCCGGTTAATCATCAGCCAAGCCTGCGGCGACCAATCCGACTCCGCCCCGTAGCTGTCCCATACTTTGACGCGAACGCGCAGCTTTTGGCCGGCTGGCAGGTCGGCATTGACAAGCCACTTGCCAGAGCTGGAGGGCGTATGCTGCCGTACCTTGCAATCCGCCGCAGCCGTGCATGTATCCAGCACAATCGTCGTGTTCGCTTCGTTCGTCACCTGCAGCTGGAAGAACTCGAACACCGTCCCCGCATCCGGGTCCGTTTGCGTCCAGGTTAATGTTGGCCGCGTCGTGTTCGCCAGCGTTGGCGCTGCCTGCGTTCCCCACGGATACGTCATGTAAGCACTCGGCGGACTGTTCGTTGTCATCCAGCCTACCTGACTCCACGGCGACGCCAAATTGCCGTCATCCACGACCTGTACCTGCACCTGATATTTCTTGCCCATCTCCAGCTTCTGATCGAGCGTCCACGCCCAGCTGCCGTATTGCGTGTTCATCGTGACGTTCGTGCGGCATTCCACGCAATTGCCTGCCTCGTCCTTCACCGTCAGGTTAAACACCGTGAAGGTTGTATTCGCGTCCGGGTCCCACTGGTTCCAGCGGATCGTTGGCTGCAGGCTGACCGGCGTTGGCTCGGACTGGCTGCCAGTCGGGAACGTCAGCTCCACGCCGGGCGGATTGTTCGGTACGAGCTGATCCACCCACAGGTTGACTTCATGCCAGTCTGACCAAGCTCCGTATTCGTCTCGTACCGCCTGACGCAGCGTGTAATTTCCTTTCTTCGTCGGCTTCGTCAGCTTCCCGACGCCTACGATACCGTCCGGGTCGGTGTAGCCGTGAACGTAGTCATAAATACCGCGATTCCATACGTATTCCGGCTTCTCGGCGGAAATGTAGCCCGCGCTCAGCCAACGGTCCGGATCATAGGAAGCATCGGTCCACACGATCCTGAAATCTGCGCCTTGAGCTGCCGTAAACAGGCTAATCGGCCTGCGATGCACAATAACCATTTTCGTATCCGGATCAGCGTAATTCCGAAACGCTGCATACGTAGGATCGGGGTAACGCTTACCCGGTGGTGCTGGATCATCCGGCTCCGTGAAGCTGATGCGGAACAAGCCGACCTTGCCAAGTATCGCTTCCGGTGACTGGACCTCCTTGTTCACGTAGCTGTTTGACCCATTTTTATCTGAGAACCCGTCGCCAGCATCAAGGAACTTTTCCGGTTCCGTATTTGTGTACGTCCATTTGGCCAAATCCGAAATCGGTGGATCGTTCTCCGGATCGCTGAAATGAACCGTGTAGTCAATCTTCGTGTTAACCAGTACAATATTGTCGATCAGCTCGCTGCCGCCGGATGCGTTCTCCAGCACGAAGTTTTTGAGATAGGCGTTCGGCGCGTTCGCGAACAGTCCAATCCGTCCCTTCGTAAATGTCCCGTCCGTCACGCTGATCAGCGGCACGCCGTTGACGATCACGTGCAGCCGGTCGCCTTTGGCCGTCACGCGCAAGCTATTGTACGTGCCGGGCTTGATCGGATTGGCTTGACGATCCAAAATCGTCTTTGTGCCATTCACAACCTTGCTCAGCACCACGGCTTTCGTCGTCAGCTCCGCCTGATAGTAGTTGCGGTGATCTGCCGAACGGAACGTAATCCCCGCGCCGTTCAGCTCGCTGAACGTTGTGTTTGTGAATTTCACCGACAGCGACACGCTGCCGTTGGCAAATTCTTTAGCCTTCACCATCACGTTGCCCAGGCTGTACGTTCCAGCGTCGGACTCGGTTGGAATCGTCCAGCTAATCTTGCGGCGGGCATAGTAATATCCCTCGCTGCTCTTCCAGATCAGATAGCCTTCATTGTCTCCTGTTAAGTCAACCGAAACGGTACCTGAGCAAATATCATCCAGATTTGAGCAGGTTGCCGGGTTTGCGTAACCACGCAAATAATCGGATTGAAACAACATGGCTCCTGTGACCATATCGTAGACCTGAATACGCGGCCTTTCGGATTCCGGCCCAGAAGGACCGCCCTTTCGGAAAGGAACGACAAGTTTACCGTCGGATGTCGCGCTTCCCTTAAACGCAATCTGGTAGCTGCCATATGCCCGATGTAGCGGACTCTGGATATTCACGGTAAGTCGGTCGGCTTGCATGTCGTACACTCGTTCGAACGAGGACATCATATAGCACGTATCGCTGTCATCGTCGCCGCAGCTGTACGAGCTGACCTTGATATACGGGCGATAGTAGATCAGGTCGTTATAAAATTGTAAACCCGGCCATACATACTCCGATTCATACCCTTTGACCGCCCAAATGTGCTTGACGCCATTGTACCCGCTCAAGTCGTAGCCCGGCAGTTGGCCTACGTACCGTCCGGTGTTGTTGTCATAGATACCGTCATTCAGCAGGATGCGGGAATTGTCTTCCGTGATGTGCAAAATATCTACGGTGGGCGTCGGCATCAGCGCCGTAGCGGAAATGCTCGAAAAATAGTTGGTATACGATTTGGGACCTGTCCACAGTACACTGCCAGCTGGACTATGTTTTTGGAGACGGCAATCATATTTGTCCCTGTAAGTGGTATTACCATGATTGTCCTCCCCATATTGAACGGATGTCGCCGAACAACTCAAGGCGTAGAAATTGTCTTGTTTATCCTTCTTTGCTGTGATCGTATTCGGCTGCAGCGACTTCACACCATTAACTATAAAATTGTAGGGCTGGGTATCTGCCGGAGCTGGTTTAATATGACTAACCGGCACCCAACCATCCGGTGGCGGATTACTCGGAACAACGGTCCAATCTGTTGTACCTGGGTTGATGTAATACTCGCCAAATGGGACAAAAGAAACGCTCTTGAACGGCGTAAAGTTGCCGGAAGCCATGTCCGATATCCGGTACAAGCGATCCATATTACCGCTGAAGGTTCCATAGCGGCTTGCCGATCGGATCGTACGCATCCAAATCATATCCGCTTCCGGATTCACGGAAAATTGGATATAATCGGCGTACGAATCTCGCCTAAAGTTATGCGTGGTGTTGCTGAGCACATTATGAATATTAAGATTAATCCCATACGGATTACATATCCCGCTGCATTCTGCTAACATACCGTACGTATAGTAAATATTCGTTCCGGCACGTGTACCCATTGGCGTATAGGACCCTTGCTCGTTATTTCCCCGCATGTTCAATCCGGTTGAGCTGTACTGGAGCCCGGCTTCGGTCGGCGCTTTGAACAGGAAGTTTGTACGGTTTGGCGCAGCGATCGCACCCTCTGCCCCATCCACGTACATCGGCGTACTTCGGCTGGCGTTGTAATGATCCTCAATCACATACTTTGCCTTATCCGTCAGCATGTCCGACAAATCGTACTTGATGCCCTCGATGACCGGAGGCTCCGGGTTTTCGCCTTTTACATCAATCGCAACGGTCGGCGCCTGGTTCAGCACAGTAAACGGAAAATCCTTGGTCGCGCTCAGTCCCCAATCCTCCTGCACGTAAATGCGAAGAATATGGTTGGCCAGCACGGTCGGCGTAAACTCAAAGCTACCGTCTTCCTTCACCGTAATGTCGATCACAGGATCATCCTCGAAGCTGCCATTCATGTTCACGTCGGCGATGATCTGCGTCCGGTGAACGACCAGCTTGTCGCCGTCTGGACTAAACGAGTTGTCCGTCATGTGCATGGCCGTGCCGCGAATGCCCTTCGACGCCAGCGTTGCATCGACGATCGGCGGCAAATCAGGCAGCACGGTTAATGTTTTGATCGCCGTCTGCTTCGAACGGAGTCCGGTGTTATCCGTCACATCGAGCTGAATCGCGTAGTTGCCCGCTACCGGAAACACGGGCTGTTTCGTACCGTGCCAATCGCAGGAAGCGATGGTCCGGTTTTTGTACGGCGTCCAGCTGTTCGCGCAGCTGATCTCCGGCGTGTACGGCCTGCGCTCGATGACCTTTGGCGGCAACGTAATTTCCGGAACCGGGTTTTGGTCCACAACCTGCAGCGTCACGTTGTACGGGCCGGCCACGCCGCCGCGACCGTCAAAGGCCATCGCTTGAATCGTGTGCGAACCTAGCTCTTTCGCTAAAATGTTGCTGTAGGAATCCTGGTACGGATAAAGTCCGATCCCGTCGCGGGTATCACCCAGCCACTTGATCCATGAGCTTTTGCTGCTCTCAAATTCATAGTAGTATGTGATGGCATCACCATCAGGGTCATATGGCGTTCCCTTTTCACCGAGCGCGGGGATGGCTGGTTTGGTCACATGGCCTAAGCTTACCCGTTCGCCAATCGGAACGATAGATACCTTCGTGCCATACCCTCCAGCGTAATACGGTTCGGCAAACCACGCAGGCTCGAATTGCGGCGGGCTGTTTGCTTCATCGGCGATGACCTGAAAGCTGCCGGGGCCGATCGTCTTCTTCGTGCCGCAGGTGGTAAGAATATCGTACTGGACCGTGATCGTCCCTGTCGTGAAGCCATTGTACGGATTGGCCGAAAACTGGTCATTGAACGTGCCGCTCTGATTCCGGTTGTACACCTTCTGGCGAGCGCCTTGGGTGTAGATCACGTCGCCTTTTTCCAGCTTGCAGCTTTTGCCGCCCGTTACCTTCACGTCGCGCAGCCACGTGTAATTGATCACCCCGTACTTGACGGTGGGCTTCTCAACCTCCAGCGTGCCGGTGATGACCTCCGGCCCTCCTGTGTCATCATCGCCTGAGCAGTTCGTCTTCGCGGTGAAGGATTCCTGAAAGACGTTATTGCTTCTCGTTTCTGGCTTTTCATCCACTTCATTGTCGGAATCGACCGACAGGGTGAAGTTTTTAGCTACCGTATTCGTGAACGTATACGGCGCCGATCCGCCCAACAGAACGTCCTTGCTGGCCCCGCCGTTCGCACGTTCGGTATGAATCACCTTGCCGTCTACGGACAGCTTGACCGTGAATGGTGTGCTGGTGCTGATCCCGATGTTTTTATAGGCGTACTTGACACTGACTTGCTCCCCGACCTGGATGCAGGCGTTGTCGATCTTGATGTATTCGGCAGCAAGATCAGCCTTCTCCGGAACAGCGTAGGTGATTGCGATCTTTCCGCCGCCGTATGCATAGGTGGTCGCTTCCCATTCGGTGTTGACTTCCATGACGTAGTTGTTGAGTTGGCCATTGTCTGGGCCTTTGGACATGATGCTGCAGGTAATAGCAACACTTTCACAAGATTTATCCAGTACTCTACGAACCGCTATCTGGTTGGAGCCGTCTTTGTATCCCCAATAATACGACTTAATATCTTCACGAAGTTTACTTGCACCGGTTAGCCGGATTGAACCAGGTTTGATAGCGGATTGTTGAATAAGACCATCTGGTGTTTCAATATCACTCGAAGGTTTATCTAGGTAAAAATTAGCAGGTGGGGTTGCATTATATGATCTTGTCACCGCTGCACCCTGATCTCCATAATCCGGGCTTCCCTTTTCTTCTAATCCGTATGGAGGATTCCCATACTCATACCGCAAATCCGGCCCGTTCACGTCGGAAACCTGTGAACCTTTTCCACTGTAGCTCGTTGGTGTTTTGTCCGCAAGCGAATTACTTGGCTGCCGAATGTATCCTTCGGCTGGAATACGTCCAGGCCGCTGCGATAGGCCAGATGATGCGTCATCCGGTATGAATTGCATAATAGGGGTTCGTTCTCCTTTATGCTCCCATCGTTTTCCGTCCGGTAGCCTGTAAATTTGATGACCGGGATTCGTTCGGTCTAACCCATATATGGGTGTTTCAGTACCCTGAATTTCCAAAATAAGTTTATTTCCTGATGTCTGCTTTTTGAGTACCGTTCCCTTGTCTAGCGTTACTTCTGCTGTCAGGAGATTACCCGTCATAAAAGGGGTCAGGTCCAGCTCTTCCTTCCATGTCGATTGGCTGGAATAAAAATGATCATTAACCACTGCTTGCTTTGCTATTTTGTTGGCAAAGTCAAGATAAACAGTTTTCGTTTCGGCAGCCTGCACAGCAGGTTGAAAAATATGCGTGAGAACTTGAATCAAGACAAATACAAATGCGGGAATTGAAGCTTTTTTCATAGATGTATCGCCCCCGTTTACTTGACGAACAAATTGGAATGAACACTATTGACTTGATATGATCCATTTTTAAAGCTGCTATATTGTTTCTCAGGATCAGTTACACTTTTGCTTTTTGCATAAATAACATACCCTTCCTTCTTGCCAACTTCGGTCATTTGAATCCGATCGGCAATCGTAGGAGTCCATACAGAAATCCAACCATTATTATAAAAATGATCAGCCGTTCTGATATAGTAGTCCCTTGCCTTATTCCCCATCTCATATTCAACCTTGTACACAAAGTAGTAGCTGTCCTCCAAGCTTTTATCATCAAAGCGTACCCCACCCTTCAACAACTCCCACACCGGCGACTCCTTATCCGAGCTGTCATAGAACCAGGCTTCCTTGATCGTCATTTTCACATCACTCGTCAGCTGATGTTCGGCCGGCAGCCGCAGCGCGGACTTCATCCCATAAGCCGTCTCGAAATTCGTCCCCGTCAACGCGACTTCAGCGTTCCCTGCCGCATATTTGTCCACCGGCAGCGTCTCGCCTGCAGCACGCTTCAGAATACGATCCAGCACCGTTACCGACTGCGCCCGCGTCGTCAAGCCGTCCAAGGCCAGCTCGCCTTTGTTCAGCCCCTGGATCAAGCCGCTTTTGGTCGCATAGTACATCGCATTGGCATCGTCCAGCTGCAGCTTCTCATCCCGCAGCTCCGGAATCGACGCGCGCGCTGCGATCTTGGCCATTTCGACGCGGGTAATCGGCTTGTCCCACCCTTCGTCTGCCAAGTCGGTACCGCGCAATACGCCTTTGTTACGCAAAGACGAAACGTAAGGCGCATACCAAGCTGAATCGGCGAGCACTGAGCTTCTAGTTCCACCAACGGTTTCACTCACACTATCCTTACTATTCACACCTGTCACGCGACCCCGGCTAGACTCGCCAATCACACCTGCAATACTATTGTTACCAATCAGATCAGCGCCACTGTTCGTAGCAGTCGCATCAGCTTTCCCGCTTATACCTTCAGCCTGCAACGCGCTCGCAACGAGCTTAATAAATTCTGCCCGGCTCACTTGATGCTCCGGCTTAAAGCTGCCGTCCGGGTATCCATCGACATACTTGGCCGTCACCGCCTTGTCGATCGTTGCTGCCGCCCAATGTCCCGCGGTATCCGTAAACTGCGCTTGCGCCGTAACCGGGCTCATATGCACACCTACCGTTGTAGAAATCACCAGCGCCGCTATATTTGTTTTCAGCATCCATTTATTCATCCTCAAATCTCCCCTTTGTAGTTTAAATGGGATATCAGTCGAAAAAATGACGCTCACCGGTCCAGCATCGAAATAAATGGAGCTGCGGCCCGCGGTTCAACTTATCCCTGATATCCAATCCCGTAAATATAGATTTTTCACCGAATTTTTCCATTAAAATGCACTGTTCTTAATATAGCACAACATAGCACAACAAACAGCAATTTCCTTAAATTTCCTAATCAATCAACCGACTCAAGCTTATGACGGATTTCGATTCTGCCGTTTCTGATCTGAAGTTGAATCTCGCCGTCGCGATCCGTCCGGTACACGGCAATGCCGCGCTGAGCCAAACGCTCCGTTACCTTCGGGCTTGGATGACCATACGAATTGTTCACGCCTGCGCTGATCAGCGCTGTCCGGGGCCGCCAGGCATCAAGCCACGCTTCGGACGTTGAAGATTTGCTGCCATGATGCGCTACCTTTAACACATCCACCGGCTGCTCCACCAGCTTGAAGGGCAGTTCAGCCCTTGAAGCGGCAGTCCAGCGGGATAGCAGCTCCTCCTCCTCCCGCACACCCATATCTCCGGTAAGCAACCAGCGGGTACCTGCAAGCTCCATCAGAAATACAAGTGAAATCGGATTTTGCTCCGCCTCCACGTCGATATGCATCCGCTCCTCCGCCCCCTTGCCAAATGGAGCCAGCGCATACAGCTCAAGCTCAGGGCTGATCCGCAAGCGGTCTCCCGCCTCAACCGGCACAAGCTGTGTCCCCCGATCCAGCGCTGTGCGGAATAACGTTTCAACAGCCGGAATCGGCTTCAGCGTTCCGTTAAATAACAGCCTTTTAACTGGAATATGCTCCAATACGGCCTGCAAGCCCCCAAAATGATCGGCATCCTGATGCGTCAATATCAGCTCGTCAATATGCTGGACACCGCGTTTTTTCAGCAGAGGGACCAGCAGCTTACGGCCTACCTCATAGGGATCACTGCGAATTTTCCACGCTTCGCCAGGCTTGCGAAAGGTTACCGTCCCGCCTCCATCGACAAGCAGCGTATGATCGCCCGTCCCCGTGCGGATCAACAGGCTGTCGCCTTGGCCCACATCAAGCATATGTACGGTGCCCTCAGGCGGCAAACGCAGCTCAGGCCGGTAACCGAGCCACAGCTGCATCAGAAACAGCAACACGGTGACCGGCAAAAACAGCCGACGATTCCAGCGATTAAGCCGACTTTTCCACTGCAACGCGATCGGTGTATCCAGCATCGGCCCTTCGCCGGCAGCCTGCTGCTGCCGAAGCGCCTCCATAGCCAGCAAGCCGCCGGCCAACACCCCGTAGTACCCGACAATCCACAACAGCGACGGCGTCGGCCAAATGGTCTGAAACAACGCCAGCTTCCCTGCGTTCTGTACGATCGCAAATAGTAGATCATTAACCTTGCCCACCGGCCAAGCCAGCCAGCTTGCAGCCGCTGTGGAGACAAAACCGACCAGCATCGCAATCGTGCCGACTGGCATCGTAAATGAGCTGAATACCGGTACAAGCGCCAAATTTGCGGCAAACGACAGCAGCGAAAACTGGTTGAAATAATAGAGCGTCAGCGGGAACGAAACGAGCTGCGCGACTAAAGTGAGCGATAAGGCGTCTCTCCATTTTTTGGACCGTACGGGCAGCAAAGCGCTCATCTTGGGCACCAGTAGGATAATGCCAAGCGTTACCAGAAAAGAGAGCTGAAAGCTGACATCCGTTACATAATACGGGTTCCAGATTAACATCAGCAGGCCAACCGCCATGACCAGATGAAGGCCATCCTTTAACCTGTGACGATAGGCGGCATATAACCCGATCATCGCCATCAGCCCAGCCCGGACAATCGACGGAGCCGCGCCCGTCAACGCAATATATACGGGCAGCAGCGCCATCGCCGTCCATAAATACGTTTCTCGGGTCAGACCAATTCGGCGCAGCAGCCAAATGACACAGGCCAGAAAAATCGCTACATTTAATCCGGAGATCGCGATAATATGCGTCAGCCCGAGCCGGGAGAAGGCATCGAACTGCTCCGGATCAATCTCATCGGTCAAGCCGATCAGCATGCCCTTCATAAAGCCGGCCTGTTCGGCGGGAAAAAGCCGGTCCACCATACCGCCAAGCTCCAGACGTATCCCGTCATTCCAGCGCGCCAGCCGCCAGAAGCCCCAGTCCGAGCTGATCGGCCGACTCACCTGAACATCACCCAGCCCTTTCGCCGTCACTTGCCAATGAATATGCTGCTGCTGCAAATAACTCCGGTAATCAAAAGCGCCATAGTTACGCGCCGCGCCCGGACGCTTTAAGCTGCCTTTAAGCTCTACCCGATCCCCGCGCCGCCACGTCAGCGCTGTCTGCTGCTCGCTTTCCTTCAACAGCCGCAGGGAAAGCTGAAAGCGTTCGCCTTTGCCCGCTGCTGCCGTGCCTGCAGATTGTTCTCCCTCCTCATGCGGAGCATTCGTCCCCGTTAGTGCCCCTGACTGTTTTTCAGGCTCATCCTGTATTCCAGCTTGTCCGGGCAGCCTGATGTGCTCGGCCACCGCGTCAAACATCACCTTATCTCCATCAACACGCACAGGCGCAGCAATTCGCCCGGAAAACGTCACGCCGCCGACTTCCTCCACCGCAGACGGGAGCGAAATTAGGGTCCGATTGCGGCCATCGTACATGCCGTACCAGCCGGCCGCTGTGCCTGCAAGCAGCAGCGCGGCCAATGCCAGACGGCCTCGTGGCTTGCCTGTCCACACCAGCAGCAGCAATACGAGCCCGCCGAAAAATAAATATAAGGACATTTCCCGCAAACCGCTCCATTCCATCGCAGCAGCATAGCCGAGCGTCCAGCATACCGTAAGCCAGACGATGGGACGGGATGTCCAGGCTTGGCCTCTGCCCGGCCTGATCGTTTGGACGGCCCCTCTGCCTGTTCCGATGCCCCATTTGCCCGCCATAACGTACGCAGCCCCTGCATGACCATGTTCATTAACAGCTTGCGCTTCGCTTTGCCCCGTACCTGCTCTCCTCCTTTGACCAGCCCCTGCTCCAATCATGGCTGCTTCGCCCCCTCCTGCCTATGCCGTACTTGTTGCTGCTGCTCCTACTCGCACTACCGCTCCACTCTGGCCCCCATCTCCAAACTACACCTGTTCATGCTACCTGCCATGCGCCCAACTCACACCCGCGGCCAACACAAAAAACCTCCTTTCCCTGTCACAGGTAAAAGGAGGTTCTTCCTCGCGGTCAAGCTGATTTAATTGTGTACATCCGTGATCGTGCCGGCCGGAGGTCCATAGCCCTCCATTTGCCGGAAGCCGATGCCTTTCTGTGCCATCAACGCGCCGACCTTCTCGCTGTCCTTCGGATACGCCCGATGGTAAATGATCTCGACGATGCCGCTGTTCGCCAGCATATTTGCGCACGTCCAGCACGGCTGGTCCGTCACATAGACAACTGAGCCTTCACGGTCCTCGCGGTCCGTAAACAGCAGCAAATTTTGCTCGGCATGAATCGTGCGGATGCAGCGCTGCTTTTTCACGACCTGCTCCTGGCCGTTAGCCTGAACAAGCTCGTATTCTTCAACCAGCATGCATCCGGCCTCCGAGCAATCCGCCACACCGGAGGGCGCGCCGTTATAGGCGGTTCCGAGCAGCTTTTTTCCTTGCACCAGTACAGCGCCCACGTGACGACGGCTGCATTGGGAGCGGGTCGAGGCCATATAGGCGATATCCATAAAATAAGTGTCCCAGTCCTTGCGGCGTGCCATGGCTTGGTTGCCCCTTTACTGCTGGCTGGCCTGAATGGCCTGCTCCAGATCGTAGATGATGTCCTCGACGGCCTCCGTGCCGATCGACAGACGAATCATGCCCGGAGATACCCCGGCAGCTTCCTGCTCATCGCCGGACAGCTGCTGATGGGTCGTGCTGGCCGGGTGAATAATGAGCGACTTGGAATCGCCGACATTGGCCAAATGCGACAGCAGCTGCACGCTGTTGATCAGCTTGCGGCCCGCTTCAACGCCGCCCTTGATGCCGAAGGTGAGAATGGCCCCTTGGCCCTTCGGCAAATATTTTTGCGCCAGCTCATAGGAAGCATGGCTTTCCAGTCCGGCATAGCTGACCCACTCGACAGCCTCATGCCCTTCGAGATACCGCGCCACGGCCAAGGCGTTGGAGCTGTGGCGTTCCATCCGCAAATGCAGCGTTTCCAGCCCCTGCAGCAGCAGGAACGAGTTAAACGGCGAAATCGCCGCCCCCATATCACGCAGCAACTGCACGCGCGCCTTAATAATATACGCAATCGGACCAACCGCATCCGTGTATACAACACCGTGATAGCTCGGGTCCGGCTCAGTCAGGCCAGGGAACTTGTCAGCATGCGCCTTCCAGTCAAAGCTCCCGCCATCCACAATGACACCGCCGATGGAGGTACCGTGCCCGCCGATAAACTTTGTAGCGGAGTGAACCACGATGTCAGCTCCATGCTCAATCGGGCGCAGCAAATACGGGCTTGGGAACGTATTGTCCACAATCAGGGGAACACCGGCCTCATGCGCAATTGCCGCGACAGCTGCAATATCCAGCACATCGCCGCGCGGATTGCCGATCGTTTCGGCAAATACGGCTTTTGTTTTGTCCGTAATCGCTGCACGGAAGTTTTCCGGGTTGGACGAGTCGACGAACTTTACAGTAATGCCGAGCTTAGGCAGCGTAATGGCAAATAAATTATAAGTGCCTCCGTACAGGCTGGCCGAGGATACGATTTCATCGCCCGCTCCGGCAATATTGAGCAGCGAATAGGTAATCGCCGCTTGACCGGATGCGGTTGCAAGCGCCGCCGGCGCGCCTTCCAGCGCAGCCACCCGTTTCTCAAACACATCGGTCGTCGGATTCATCAGGCGGGTATAAATATTGCCGAATTCCTTCAACGCGAACAAATCTGCGGCATGGTCCGTGTCCCGAAACCCGTAAGAAGTCGTCTGGTACAAAGGTACCGCCCTCGACATCGTAGCCGGGTCAATTTCCTGACCGGCGTGAACCGCTAATGTTTCCGGAGCAAGCTTGCGTTCTGACATTGTAAAGTATCCCCCTTAGAATGGTAGGTTTTAGATCGACTTCCTTTTCATTCTCTCATATTTCCAGCTAAAACGAAAGGGGGTACCGTCAGATTCATGAACGGCTTCTGCCCCTCATTTTACAACCGTAATAAGCGGCTCCAGCTTCTTAAAGGTCTGGTCGCCGATCCCTTTGACCTCCTTCAGCTGCTCCGTTGAACGAAAGCCGCCGAGCTTCTTCCGCAGCTCAATGATCGCTTGCGCCCGGCTGGGGCCAATTCCGGGCAGCGCATCGAGCTGCTCCGCGGTGGCCCGGTTCAAATCAAGCTTGTCGGCTTCCTTCGGGGAACCTGCCCTACTGCCGCCAGTTTTATCCCCCTGAGCCTCTTCCTTGCCAGAAACTGCCGTCGCCGCGCCATCTGCCAGCTTCCGCCCGCCCTCGCCTGCCGCAGCAGCAGCTTTCTCGTTCACGGCTTCGCTGCCTCCCGATCCTGCCGCCGCAGCAGCAGACTCCCCGCTCCCGGCTGCTCCCCGTTCGAGGCCCTTCAGCGCATGTCCAGCGTCCGTCCCTCTTCCGCCTGGGGCAATCCCCCTCGTGTCGCTTTGCTCCTGCAGCAGCTGCCGCATCGCGTCATCAACCGTGACAAAGCCTGCTTCCGGGGCGGCCGCCAACAAATAACGAAGCAACAGCACGAGCACCGCCAGCGCTGCCGCGCCCGCGATCATCCACCACAGCCGCGGCATGCGTACCGACTGGTTATTCATACAAATCCTCCTTTGTGAAGCAACCTGTCAGGCATATTTCAAAGTTTCCCCCGATATAATGGAAAAAGGCTGCAATCTAAACAGGGGGGATGGTCATGCGAGTTGGTTTCATAGGAACAGGCAGCATGGGAAGTATACTCATCGAAGCATTTATCCGGTCCGGTGCGCTGAACCCGGAGCAAGTCGTCGCGACCAATCGCACACTGGCCAAGGTCGAGCGGCTGGCCGAGCACGTTCCGGGACTGCAGGTGGCCCGTTCCAATAAAGAAGCTGCGCAAGGCGCGGAGCTATTGTTTCTATGCGTCAAGCCGCTGGAATTCAAAGAGGTCATTGAAGAAATCCGCTCCGTCGTAACGAGCGAGCAGCTTATTGTCTCGATTACAAGCCCCGTGCTGCTCCGCCATCTGGAGGAACAGCTTCCTTGCAAAATCGCCAAAATTATTCCGAGTATCACGAATTATGTTTTAAGCGGCGCTACATTGTGCATTTACGGGAACCGGACGATGCCGGAGGATGAAGTGATGCTGGAAAACTTGCTCTCCCATATCGGCTCACCGATTCGCGTATCCGAGCAATACACCCGCATCTCCTCCGATCTGAGCAGCTGCGGTCCCGCCTTCCTCGCTTATTTCGTACAAAAATTCGTCGAAGCCGCAGTCGAGGAAACCGGCATGTCTGAACAGGAAGCGACGCTGCTGGCCAGCGAAATGACACTTGGCACCGGCAAGCTGCTGACGACCGGAGGCTTTACCCCGGTGGCGCTGCAGAAGCGAGTAGCTGTGCCGGGCGGCATTACCGCCGAAGGTCTCCGTATAATGGAAAAAGAGCTGGGCGGGGTCTTCTACGACCTGATCCGCACAACTCATGCCAAATACAATGAAGATGTGGAAAAGGTGGAAGCCCGCTTCTTCGGGACCCAGGTCGACTAGAACGCGATGCTTTCACGTCTTTTCCGTATGAACCGCAGGACAACGGCGTATAACGCCGGTCCCTGCGGTTATTTGGTTTTTGTTAACCGACAACGATGTTCACAAGCTTGCCTTTGACTACGATAACCTTGCGAACGGTTTTACCCGCCGTCGCATCCTTCACTTTATCGAGACCAAACGCCAGCTCCTGCAGCGCTGCCTCGTCGGCATCTGCGGCAACACGCGCCCGATCAGCGATCTTGCCATTTACCTGGACGACGATTTCGACTTCATTGTCCACCGTCCAGGCTTCCTCATATACCGGCCATGCGGCATAAGTAACACTGTCCGTATGACCGAGCTTTTCCCACAGCTCCTCAGCCAAGTGAGGCGCAAGCGGTGACAGCATTTGGACAAACTGCTCCATAGCGGCCTTAGGCAAACGGTCTGTTTTATACGCTTCATTGACGAAAATCATCAGCTGGCTGATCGAGGTATTGAACCGCAGCGCCTCGTTGTCCTCAGTCACCTTTTTGATCGTGCGGTGCCAGATTCGTTTGAACGTCTCGCTGCCCAGCTCCTCGGCGGCGTCAATTTTCGCGCTCAACGCGCCGTCCTCGCCGACAAACAGCCGCCATACCCGGTTCAGGAAGCGGTAAGTACCTTCCACACCGTTGACATTCCAAGGCTTCGTCGCTTCCAGCGGTCCCATAAACATTTCGTACATACGCAGCGTATCTGCGCCGTATTCATTGACAATCTCATCCGGATTGATGACATTGCCGCGCGATTTACTCATCTTTTCGTTATTTTCGCCGAGAATCATGCCTTGGTTGACGAGCTTGTGGAACGGCTCCTTCGTCGCCACTACGCCGAGATCGTACAGCACTTTGTGCCAGAAGCGCGCGTACAGCAAGTGCAGAACGGCATGCTCTGCGCCGCCGATATACAGGTCAACCGGCAGCCACTTGCGCTGCAGCTCCGGCGAGCAAATTTCCTTGTCATTGCGCGGGTCGATAAAACGCAAGTAATACCAGCAGCTTCCGGCCCATTGCGGCATCGTATTTGTTTCGCGGCGCGCTTTCTGCCCGGATACCGGATCGACGGTTTCGACCCATTCCTTGACATTAGCCAGCGGCGATTCGCCGGTGCCGGACGGCTTGATCTCATCAACCTGCGGCAGCAGCAGCGGCAGCTGGTCCTCCGGTACGGTCGTCATTGTTCCGTCCTCGAGATGCAGAATCGGGATCGGCTCGCCCCAGTAGCGCTGACGGCTGAACAGCCAGTCACGCAGACGGTAGGTCACTTTCCCCTTGCCTTTGCCGTCCGCTTCGAGCCGTTCAATCATCGTGCTGATCGCCTGCTCATTGTTCAAGCCATTCAGGAACTCCGAATTAACATGCGCGCCGTCCCCGGCATACGCTTCCTTCTCCACATCGCCGCCTTCAACCACCTGTACGATCGGCAAATTGAACTGCTTGGCGAACTCCCAGTCACGCTGGTCGTGGCCCGGCACAGCCATGATCGCGCCCGTTCCGTATCCGGCCAGCACATAATCGGCGATCCAGATCGGCACCTGTGCGCCGCTGACCGGATTCACTGCGTAAGCGCCGGTAAATACGCCCGTTTTATCCTTCGCAAGGTCGGTGCGCTCCAGATCGCTTTTGCGCGAAGCGCGCTCCTGGTACTCGCGTACCGCATCCGCCTGCCCCGCTGTCGTAATACGTCCGACCAGCTCATGCTCAGGCGCCAGTACGCAATACGTAGCCCCGAACAACGTATCCGGACGCGTAGTGAACACGCGTAGCCCGTCCCCGTCATGCCCTTCGATCGCAAAGGTCACCTCAGCGCCCTTCGACTTGCCGATCCAGTTGCGCTGCATGTCCTTAATGCTTTCCGACCAGTCGAGCTCCTCCAGATCGTCGAGCAGCCGCTCGGCGTATTCCGTAATCCGCAGCACCCATTGGCGCATCGGCTTGCGGACGACCGGGTGACTGCCGCGCTCACTCAGGCCGTCGATCACTTCCTCATTGGCCAGCACGGTACCAAGCGCCGGACACCAGTTCACAGCTACTTCGTCCACATAAGCGAGCCCTTTTTTATACAATTGGATGAAAATCCACTGTGTCCATTTGTAATATTCCGGGTCCGTTGTGCTGATCTCCCGATCCCAGTCGTAGGAGAAGCCAAGCGACTTGATTTGACGGCGGAACGTATCAATATTTTTCTGCGTAAAATCCCGCGGATCATTGCCCGTGTCCAGCGCGTACTGCTCGGCCGGCAAGCCAAATGCGTCCCAGCCCATCGGATGCAGCACATTGTACCCGCGCATCCGCTTGTAACGCGAAACGATGTCCGTCGCCGTATAGCCTTCCGGATGGCCGACATGCAGCCCTGCTCCGGACGGATACGGGAACATATCCAGCGCGTAAAATTTAGGCCTGGAATCGTCGTCCAGCACCTTGAACGTTTTGTTGCGATCCCAATACTGCTGCCATTTCGGCTCGATGGCAAGCGGGTTATATCCCTGGTTTTCTCTTGTTTCCTCTGTCATGGCTGGCTGCCTCCTTCAAGTTCAAGCACACATATGCATACAAACAAAAAAGCCCCCCATCCCTAGCTTGCGCTAGGGACGAGAAGCTTTGTTTTCCCGTGGTACCACCCTAGTTGACTTCAGGCATGCTTTGCCTTCCATCCACTTGATCCCCTTAACGCGGGGAAACGATCCGGCTGCCGGATCATGCTGCCAATTACCCGCCGCATCTCCATCGCCTTCTGGCTCCAGAATGAGTTCACGAACGCGCCGCTACCGGTTCACACCACCCACCGGCTCTCTGTTAACGGACCTGCTCCCTACTACTTCCTGTCGTTGCCTTCTTATCCATTCAGTTATCCATCATTATATGCAAAATAATTCTGCCCTGTCAAGCTGTGCCTCCACCGCAAGGTAAGGAGCAGTAAGGAAAGCACATTCAAGCGGCTTGAAAACCGGCGGCGCCCGGCAACAGGCGGCTTTCAATCACGCTTAAAATGGACGTCTCCCGTCGCAGCCTTTGCAGCTGGAAGGCCCGTGGCCTAGTCCTCCTGCATCCATCATCAACGGTTAATCTAGCCCTGTTTGGATCATACTGGACGTAGAACGCCACGATGACGTTGCGCTGAAAAGGAGAGATCGCGATGCGCGGCCTAGTTAACGGACTGCTGCTTTCCCTGCCGCTGTGGGGCATTGTGTTAGCGGTCCTTCAATTGATTTTGCATCTGCTCGGCACGTGAACAGACGGTAGAAGCCGCCAACCGTCTGACATCGGCCTGCTCCGTTGGAACGTTCTGTCCCGTTGAGACGTTCTGCTCGTACACTCGACCTGCTCCATCTGAGCGATTGCCCAGACTACCGCGGCTTGACCGCCACAAAAAACGCCCGTTCCGTCGTGTCCGTCACTGCTTCCCACGTAAAGTCCGCATATACGGCAACCTCCGTGAACCCCGCCGTACGCAGTGCCGCCTCAATCACCTCAGGCGCATACGCCCGCTGCACATGGGATTCATCGACCCGTTCGAACCGTTCCGCGCTTCCTCGTTCAGCCTGTCCCGCCCGTCCCTCTTCCTTCACGAAAATCGTCAGCGCATGCTCAATCTCACACCGCTCCTCGTCCAGCTCGCATGTCCAGATATAAGCGACATCGTCCTCATTCAACAGAAAGGGCTGGGCTTCCGCATAAGAACGCAGCTGGAACGGCGTATGCATATCAAATACAAATACCCCGCCCGGCGCCAGCGCCTCATACGTATGGCGGAACGCGTCAGCCACCTCCTCCAGCTCCAGCAAATAGTTGAAGCAATCGCAAAACGAGACGACCGCTTCAACCGGCCTGCCCGCCGACCATTCGCGAAGATCCTGCTGCAGCAGCAGCAAGCTGCCTGCTTGCGCTCCCGCCGCCTCGCGCGTCGCCTGATCGGCTTTATCCCGGGCAATAGCAAGCATATCCGCGGACAAATCAACGCCGATCACCTCATAGCCGAGCTGCATTAACGGCACGGACAAGCTGCCTGTTCCGCAGCCCAAATCGACCACCGTATGCGGATTGCCGAAGCTGCGCCAACAGGTGCAGGCAAATTCAAGCCACTCCTCATAAGGCATGTCCTCCATTAACCGATCGTACACATAGGAAAACTGCTCATAAGCCAATCTTTTCCCCTCCTTTTCCACCAGAAAAGCTTCTGACCGAAGCGCCTCGGACGGACAATGCTGGATCCGTTTTCTAGCAGCCGCTTTCGCTTTTCTTGTCAAGTTAAAGAAAACCGGCTGCAACTGCCGAGAGTCGCGAACCGGTATCTGGGTGCTGCTATTGGGATCAACAGAAACGCTGCGAAACGCTCCAACGGAGCTTTTTCAAAGCCCAGGCTCTGCTTGACGCCGATGAACCGCCTGCTCTCCAGCAAGCAGCACTCACTCAGGCTTCCTCTTGCGGCGCAGCCTCCTGCTTCAGATGCGTCCAGCTGCCGTCCTGCACAACAAGCCCTTCCTTCATCAGCTTGCCGAGCGCGCGCTTGAAGGCCGACTTACTCATGCCGAACCGCTGGCTGATCAAGTCCGCAGGCGTCTCATCCGAATACGGCATGGCCGCATTCGGCCGCTCGCGCAGAAACGCAAGCAGCTTCTCGGCATCCTCGTCGCGCACAATTTCCTTGCGCTCGCGCATCGACAGGTTGACGTTGCCGTCCTCCCGCACAAACGCTACGCGCGCCTCCACCCGCTCGCCCAGACGCAGCATCCGCGTGCGTTCCGTCGCGTGAATCAGGCCGATGACGCCAAAGCCCAGCACGCCCGCGTCGCAAACGACAAAGGAGCCCATCTGCAGCGGCTTGTATACCCGGGCTTCGATCGTCCGATTTTTCCAGACCTGCGGAGCCGACACACAGAGCTGGCGAAGCTGCTCTTCCCCGGCTAGCCTCGCGACCATCCGGCCCTGACGGTCATGGCCCAGCACGATAAAAACGCGGTCGCCGACACGCGGATGAAGCTCCTTCAGCTCAGGCAGCTCGCGGAACGGCAGCAGCAGCTGGCGTCCAAGCCCCATTTCGAGAAAACAGCCGAAGCGCGGATGAATATCCGCGACCTCCAGCAGCGCAAGCTCGCCAAGGCTGACCAGCGGCTTGCGCAGCGTAGCGGCCAGCCGGTCTTCCGTATCATGAAACAGGAAAGCTTCGACCGGTTCGCCGATCTGGATCGCCGTCCCGTTTGTTTCGCTATAATGCAGCAGCACATCCATCGTGCCGTCGGTCAAAAAATACCCAAGCGGCGACACCTCGCGGGCGACCTCCAGACGGCGGTACGTTCCGGCTTCCAGCGTCATACCCGCTCAACCACTTTCGCATCCGACCACAGACGCTCGATATTGTAATATTCCCGCTCATCCCGGTGGAACACATGTGCGACAACGTCGCCCAGGTCAATCAGCACCCAGCGAGCCGTATCCATGCCTTCCAGACCGCGTACAGTCGCGCCCGCCTGATCGGCGCGCTTGCGGATTTCAGTCGCAATCGCCTGCACCTGCGTCTCGGAATTACCGTGGCAGATGATGAAATAATCTGAGATTAGCGAAATGCCGCGCAAGTTCAATGCGACCAGGTTCATCGCTTTTTTGTCCTCCGCCGCGTCAACGACGAGCTTCATCAGTTCGTCCGGTTGTACTGCCATGTAGGTTCCTCCCTAACTGTTCCTTGGTTAATCGTTTGCTTCACGCGCAGCTTCGTCAAGGGCAGCCTGCCGGTGCTGCAGCTCGGCAATCAAGCCGTTGCGCGCTGCCAGCGTCAGCGGATAAATGCGCTTGCCCTGATCCAGCAAAAAACGGATTGTACCGTCAAACCCGGTCAGCAGCGCCTGCTCCAGACTATGCTCCGCCTCCTCGCGAATGCGATTCACATGCGGAAAATCTCTTCCAGGCTCCATATAGTCCGCCAGGCAAACGACCTTATCGAGACCGGTCATCCGCTCGCGCCCCGACGTATGGTAGCGGATCGCATCCAGCACCGTTTCATCGCCCACGCCGAACCGGCTCTGCGCAATCCAGGCGCCGGCATGCGCATGCCACAGCTCCTTCTCGTAATCGAGCAGGTCAAGCGGCAAGCCGTTATCGCGGATGATGGCAGCCTGTTCGTCCACCCGCCAATATTTGCACACATCATGCAAAATCGCGGCCAGCTCCGCCTTCACCGGGTCTTCGCCAAACCGGTTCGCAAGCAGCACCGCCGTCTCCATGACACCGACCGTATGCGCCCAGCGCCGCTCCGGCATCTGCTCCTTCACCGCCGCGATGATCTCCTCACGTTTCATACAGTCGGTTCACCTCGATATAATCATTTACCGCATCCGGCACCATATAGCGCACCGACCGACCGGCGGCCCGGCGTTCGCGAATTTGCGTGGATGACAGCTCCAGCTGCGGCATGGAGGCGAGCCGGACCGCCGCATGGATATGCGGAGGCAGCTCCTCCAGGCCCAGCTCATAGCCGGGACGCTGCAGCCCGACGAAGGTGACCAGCCGCACCAGCTCGTCAATCCGCACCCACTTGGGCAAATAACGAACCATATCCGCGCCGATCAAATAATAAAAGTCGTACGCGGGATACTGCTCCCGCAGCAGCAGCACGGTTTCGATGCTGTACGAGACGCCGCCCTTCTCCAGCTCGATTGCGGTCGTCCTGAACCGGTCATAGCCGTTCACCGCCAACCGGACCATCTCCAGCCGCTGGCGCGGCTCCGCTCCCGCTGTCTGCTCCTTGTGCGGCGGCACATTGGTCGGCATAAACCAGATTTCATCCAGCTCCAGCTGCTCACAGACGCTTTGCGCGGCCAGCAAGTGCCCGATATGGATGGGATCGAAGGTGCCGCCCATCAGTCCGATCTTCACATCGCTCACCTCACTTGAATTTCCGCCCGCCTGCTTGCTGGCGAAGGTTTAGGGAAGCTCGATCGTTTTATGATCGCGCGACTCCTTGTACAGCACGATCGTGCTGCCGATCACCTGCACCAGCTCCGCGCCCGCGCCCGCTGCCAGCTCCTCGGCAACCTCCTGGCGGTCATCGGAATTGTTGTTCAGCACCGACACCTTGAGCAGCTCCCGCACCTCGATCGCCTCGGCGATATGACGGATCAAGTGATCGTTTACCCCGCCTTTGCCGACCTGAAAGATCGGGTTCAAGTGATGGGCCTGCGCGCGCAAAAACCGTTTTTGTTTACCTGTCAACATGAATTATCGTTCCCCTTTTTCTGTACGCAATTGCTCCGCCTGCGCAAACGACGCGAGCACAACCTCGCGCATCGCTTCAATCGGCGCAGGCTTGCCCGTCCAATATTCAAAGGCGTAAGCGCCCTGATAAATAAACATGCCCAGTCCGCTATGCACCGCAGCGCCCCGCAGGTCGCGGGCATCGCGCAAAAATTTCGTCAGCAGCGGATTGTAGATCAAATCGCTGACCACCGTATCCGGCCGGATCAGCGCCACATCCATCGGCGATTCGTCCACATGCGGATACATGCCGACCGATGTATTATTGACAATCAGCGCGGCCTCGGCCGCCAGCGCGCCAAGCTCATCCAGCCCGTGACCGGAGACGCTTGCGAAGCTGCTCATCGACTGCGCCAGCTCCTCCGCCTTCGCCTTTGTCCGGTTCGCGATATAAATATGCGCGGCCCCTTCCTTGGCAATTGCGTAACCAACGCCGCGCGCCGCGCCCCCTGCGCCGAGCATCAGCACTTTGCGGCCGCACAGGTCAAGACCCGTCTCTTCCTTCAGCGAACGGATGTAGCCGATCCCGTCCGTATTGTAGCCGGTCAGCCGCCCGTTATCGTTGACAATTGTATTCACCGCGCCGATAATCCGGGCGCCCTCATCAATTTCGTCCAGATAATCCATCACTTCCAGCTTATGCGGCACCGTCACATTTACACCCCGAAACTGCAGTGCGCGGATTCCCGCCACCGCGTCCCCCAGCGTGCCGGGCAATATATGAAAAGCGGCATAGGCCGCATTCACCCCGCTCACCTCAAACGCCCGGTTCAGCATGACCGGCGATTTCGAGTGCCGAATCGGGTCTCCGAACACGCCGAACAGCACTGTATGGCTGTCCAAAGCAATCGGCCCCGGCCGACCGCTCCCGTCTTGATCAAGCTTTGCCATTCTCAAGCCCTCCTGTCCGTCCGCAGCACTTCCTGCCTGCGCTAGATCAGCTAGATCAACTAGATCAGTGACTCGCGCAAAGCAACCTTTACGCCCTTCGGCACATAAATCATCAGATCCGCGCCTGCTTCGCTGTTCGCCTTCACCCAGCCGATGCCCGAAATCGACACATCCATCGGTTTTCCCTTCGGAATCCGGATGGCATGCTTCGTCAACGGAGGCAGTAGCTCCAGCTCCTCCAGCGACGGCGGCGTCAGCAGCACGCCCTTGTGCTCGGCATACAGCGCGTCTGCCCGCTCCAGCTTCGTCCGGTGCGCCGTCAGCGCGTTGGATACGTAGAAGGTAAACGACTGCCGTTCGCCTTGTACGAAGTCAAACCGCACCAAGCTGCCGAAAAACACGCTCTGCTGCGGATTCAGCTGGAATACAAGCGGCTTGACCGGCTTGTCCGGCATCAGCTTCATCAGATCCTTTTTGCCGACCAGCTCGGTCATTCGGTGCTTGTACACAATGCCCGGCGTATCGATGATCGACGTGCCGTCATCCATCGGGATGCGGACGAGGTCAAGCGTCGTACCCGGATACAGCGAGGTCGTCAGCTCCGCATCAAGATCGCTGTAGTCGCGGATCAGCCGGTTAATAAGCGTCGACTTACCGACATTTGTTGCGCCAACGACGTAAATATCGCGACCGTCGCGATGCTCCTCAATCGCTTCAATGACACGCTCGAAGCCCATATTTTTTTTAGCCGAGCACAGCACAACCTCGACGACACGCAGACCCGCTTCCTTCACCTGGCGCTGCACCCAGTTCAGAATCCGGTTATAGTTCGTCACCTTGGGCAGCAGGTCGATTTTATTGACGACAAGCACAATCGGATTGGAGCCCACAAAACGCGCCAAGCCGGAAATCGTGCTGCCCTCGAAGTCGAACAAATCGACGATGTTGACTACCAGCGATTTCGTCGAGCCGACATGCGTCAGCAGCCGCAGAAAATCGTCCTGGTTCAGCGTAATGCTGGATGATTCATTGTAATTTTTGATCCGGAAGCAGCGCTGGCAAATCAGCGGCGTGCGGCTCAAAGCAGAAGCGGGCACATAGCCGAGCTTCTGCGTGTCCTCCGTCTGTATGCGTACGCCACAGCCAGAGCAGTAAAGTTCCTCTTGTTGCATCGGTTCACGGTCAAGCGTCATACGTTCCCTACCTTTTCATCATCATTAATGCGGCTTTTTCAATTCGCCGATTCACCTTCGTAAAGAAGCCTTCGTCAGCAATTGCAATGGGACTGACGAGAATCGTATACAGCCCGAGCCGGTTGCCCCCCAGCACATCGGTCAGCATCTGGTCGCCAACGACAATCGTTTCCCCGGCTTGCAGCCGCATCAACTGCAGCGCCTTGCGAAACGACCGGTTGGTCGGTTTTTTGGCCTGATAAATAAAAGGCAGGGACAACGGCTCGGCAAACTTGGTCACACGCTCCCGCTGATTGTTTGATACAATGACAACCTGAAATCCGATCTGGCCGACAACCTTCAGCCAATCAATGAGTTCCGGTGTCGCGAGCGGCGCCTTGGCCCCCACCAGCGTATTGTCCAAGTCCGTAATAATGCCCCGGTATCCCTGCTTCCATAACATATCCAGTTCGATTTCATAGATGCTGTTTACATGTTCGCGCGGAATAAGCTTGTTCAGCAAAAGCGTTCACCTCAGAAAACAATGGCTATATACGTCAAACTATACCATACTTGTCCTTGTTCATCAAAGAGGGAATCCCGCAGCTCCTTTTCGGAGCGGGGATTCCCTCGGTTGCGCCGCTATTTATTTGATGCCTTGCTCCTGCACGTACGCCAGCCACTGCTGCTTGTAGGCAGCCTGAACTTTTTCCAGTCCTGCGGCCTTCGCCTTTTCCATAAAGGTTTTCAGTCCGCCCTCGACATCCGCTACAAGCCCGGCCTCCAGCGGGAACAAAAACTGCTTCTCCACCTGCTCCAGCGCGGCCCGTTCCGCCTGGTAGCCCGTATAGTCCTCGGCGAAGCCAGTGAATTTGTCAGGCGATTGAATCTTATCGAGCTGGCTGAAAATTCGCTTCACTTCATCATAGCCTTTATCGAAGATCATATAGTCGGGGTTCCGCCATGCCCAGCTCTGCATCGACTCGCGCGGGAAGCCGTTGCTGTTGGCGTCGCCAATCATCGTATAATAGCCGTTGTCAACCTTGTAGTTTTTGCCTTCAATTCCGTATTGGGTCAGCAAATTGTAGGTTTTGTCCGTAACCAGCTTCTCATAGAAGGCAAGCGCGCGCTCCGGATTTTTGCTGCTTTTCGGAACCGCAAAGCCGTTGTGGATCGGATGCACCGGCTCGGCATGGCCCTTGATCAGCGGCGCAGGGTAATAATCCAGCTTCCAGTCCGGGTGCGCCGCGGCGATTTTGATCTTCTGATCATTGAAGCGGCTCGGATTATCGCCCAGATTGGCAGCCGCCTTGCCGCTTGTAATAAGATCGGACATCGAATCCTTCACATTCAGCGTATTTTTGGACATATAGCCGCTTTCCTGCCAGCGTCTGTACGTCTGCAGCTCCTTCAGATGCTCGGCCGAGCCCCAGTAGAACGTAACCTCGGTCGGTTTGGTATACGGGATGGCGATGCCGTAAGGAACGATGCCGACCGGATCAATCGTCAGGTTTTTATACAGCTCGGACAAATTGTTCTTCAAATCGCTGTTGGTCGCCAGCGGAATCATCGTCGGCACGTTTTGCTTGATGCCGGCGAGGTACGCTTCGAAGTTGGCGAGCGAATCCGGCTTGGGCAAATTAAATTTCTCCCGCAAGTCCTCGCGCCAGACGAAGCCCGTCGTCACATACTCCTTGTAAGTGGCCGGCACCGTATAAATCTTGTTGTCAATTTTTACCGCGTTCCACATGTCCTTGGGGACAAAGCTGTTCAGCTTGGGCGCAACCTTGGGCAGCAGCTCGTCGAGCGGCAAAAAAGCGCCCTTTTTGGCATACGATTGGTACTGCGTCCATTCGGCTGTAAAAATCAGATCAATCGGCTGGCCGGACGACAGCAGCAGCTTGTATTTCTGATCCCAGTCGGTCCAGGTCGTAAAATTAAACTTCACCGTCGCATTCAAATCCTTCAGCGCCAGCTTGTTGATTTCAGCCTCAATGACGGGCAAATCCTTCGGCGCCTCGCCAAGCATATAAAACTGCAGCTCGACCTTCTTGGACGTATCGAGACCGGCCGGAGCCGGCGCAGGCGTTTCGCCGGAGGTGGCCGACGGCGCCGGAGTCGGGGCCGGAGTCGGGGCCGGGGTGCTGCTGCAGCCGGCGACAGCCGTCCCGGCCAATGTTAACGCGAGCGATAACCCAAGCATACGTTGCGATGGTTTGTTCATACAAATCCTCCCTTTTTTTCGGATCAGCAGCATTATGTTAACGGCCGGACGAATCCGGTTCCGTGTTAACCCTTCACCGCACCGATCGTCAGTCCTTTGACGAAAAATCGCTGGACGAACGGGTACAAAAATAAAATCGGCCCCGTTACAATCAGCGCCATCGCCAGCTTCGTCGATTCGGTCGGAATCGGCCGCCCCAGCGTTACGCCGGTGCTGACCCCAAGCTGCGAAATGAAGTTAGCCGCATTGATAATGTTGTACAAATAATATTGCAGCTCATATTTATAAGGATCATTGATGAACAGGGACGAGGACAGCCAGCTATTCCAGTAGCCGAGTGCCAGAAACAGACCGACCGTCGCAATCCCCGGCATCGAAAGCGGCAGCACAATGCGCCAATAGATCGTAAAGTCTCCCGCCCCGTCGAGTTTGGACGACTCGGTCAGCTCCTCCGGCACCGCCGACTTAATAAAGCTGCGCATCAGGATGATCAGAAACGGCGTCATCAAGCCGGGGAAAATGAGACCGAAGTACGTATCGGTCACCTGTAAATATTTAGTCATCATAATGTACCACGGCACAAGCCCGCCTCCAAACAGCGTCGTAAAATAAAAGTAGAAGGACAACTGGTTGCGGTACTTGAAATCCTTGCGCTGCAGCACGTATCCGGCCATCGTCATCAGCAGCAGCCCGCACGCCGTGCCGGTTACCGTTACGAACGTGGTCACGCCGTAAGCGCGCAGCACCTGCTGCGGAAAGGTCAAAATCGCCTCATACGCGGAGAAGGAAAACACCTGCGGAATAAGGTGATAGCCGTCGCGTACGATCGAATCATTGTCCGTCAAGGAGCCGGATACGATCAGCGCAAACGGAAATAAGCAAACAAGCGACAGCACCGTCATGCAGCCGTACGCTAACAGCCGGAACGCGACAGAATCGTCTCGCTGTACCTGCACATTCAATCCCCCCTCGTGAATCATTTAAAACAATGCATATTCTTCATTCGTACGGCGAATCCACGCATTGACCGTTATGATGAGGAGGAAGCCAAAAAACGACTGGAACAAGCCTGCGGCCGTCGCCATCCCGATATCAAAGGTCACCTTCAGCGAGCGGAATACATAAGTATCAAGAATGTCCGTCGTCTCATACAGCATCCCGTTATTGCCGATCAGCTGATAAAACAGGTCGAACTGCCCCTTCATAATGCTCCCGAGCGCAAACAGCAGCAAAATCATAAAGGTCGGCTTGAGCATCGGGACGGTAATATACCAGATTCGCTGCCAGATGTTTGCTCCGTCAATTTTGGCCGCTTCATAATAATCGTCACTAATTCCCGTAATCGCCGCCAAATAAATGACCATCGTATAACCGAGATTTTTCCATACATAAAAGACGACCAGCAGCACGATCCAGACAAATGGCTGGTTGTACATGTCCACCGGCTCGCCCCCCATTCCCTTGAGCAGCGCGTTCACAAACCCGGTTTCATAATTAAACATGTTGTAAGCGATTGCACTCAGCAGTACAAACGAGATGAAGTACGGCAAAAACATCACGGATTGGGTAAGCTTCTTAAACCACCTGCCGCGCATCTCGCTCAGCAAAATCGCGCAAAATATCGCCGCCCCGTTCACCAGCACAATAAACGCAAGATTGTAACCAACCGTGTTGCGGGTAAGCTTCCATAACGCACCGGACTTCCATAAAAAGACGAAGTTATCGAGCCCGACAAACGGACTTCCGAATAAGCCTCCGTTAAAGTCAAAGCTGGTGAAGGCGTAATAAATGCCAACCATCGGTACGTAGGAGTTAATGAAAAAATACAGGACGGCGGGCGCGACCATCAGAAACAGCCACCTGTTTTTGATGAACTCATGGGTGAAGCCTTGCCTTTGCTTCATACGGAATTCCTCCAGTCTTCGGGATCGGCAATCACTTTATGTACAGGATTATATCGGCCCGCTGCCTGCAGCGGTACTGAAAATGTTGCACGAATTATGAAGTTGCGGCGGTTTGCGCTGCTGGCTGGATATGCACTTTCTAAAGATTCATGGACTCTGTTGACTTCTGGAGGATTTTCACAGTTTTCAGCGGCTTGTATGCGTTGCCACAATATCCGAGGTACGCTATACTGTGGCTACCAAAGGAGATGGAGGAGGCGGGGACGATGCGCGGAACGGCGGACAACTATCGGATGTACCGGAAGCTGCTGACCGGCATCATTTTGTCGGTTGTCATTACCTTGCTCGTCTCGACAACAATCCTTTATGTCAGCTTCGAGGAAATTGCCCTCCGGCAAGTCTACGAATCGGATTCCAACAGCCTGCTGCAGACAAGTCAGGAAATTCGCAAGGTGTCTGCGACCGCCACCTCGCTGTCCTTTCAAATTTACCGCGACTTTGTCGTCAGCAAACTGATGTATTATGACAAGCCGGATATTTATGATGTGACCAGTGCAATGGAGCAGTTGAACAACTATCGCCTTGCGATGCCCTTTATCGAATCCATCTATGTGTACAATGCCGCATCCGGGCTGTTTTATGTCAGCTCAAGCAACGCGCAAAGCGGCATTCAGACCGCTGACACGCTCGGCGACCCGAGCATGATCGACATTCTCCGGCATGTGCAGGATTATGCGCCGTTTGTTCCGGTGCCCCGGCTGATGAAGCCGGTCGGGTCCGCGCAGCCGGCCACGCCGGCCGGCTACTATTCCTTTCTCTGCTACGACGCGATTAATGTGACTAAAACGCTCAGCTCCGCCGTCGTTGTCAACATCTCCGAAGCGTTTATCAATACGTATATTGAGCGGTCGGCCAGCGAGCTTGCCCACAGTGAGATGATCATCGGCCCGCAAGGAAGATTGCTGTCCACCGACGGAGCGAACCCGCTGCTAAGCGATTATGCGACGAAAAGCTATGTGCAGCAGATGTTGGCCGCTCCTCCCGAGCCTGGCTACATGGTCGAGGACATCGACGGGACCCCCTCTCTTGTCTCCTACACCGCCCCGGACGAGCTGGGCTGGCGGTATTTGCGGGTGACGCCTTATGCCGTCATTACCCGGGAAATCCGCGACATGCGGCTCAAAACCATCGTCATCGGACTGGCGATTCTCGCGGCCGGCCTGCTGGCTTCAGTGCTGGCATCCCGCAGGCTGTTTGGTCCGATTGACAAGGTGCTGCGGCAGCTGCGAACGCTGGAGAGCGAGCAGCGGGACCATCTGCATGTGTTGCGGCAGCATTTCCTGAGGAATATGTGCCTCGGACGGGAGCCTTATTCGAACAGCCAGCTGCAGGAAAAGCTGCTGTACTTCGGCTCCAGGCTGCAGCTCGGCAAGCCGTCGCTGCTGATGCTTGTGCAGGTCGATCATTACCAGGACCAATTGTCGCGGTACGGAGAGCAGTTCAAGCTGCTGCGTTACGGCATGATGAATATTGGCGCAGAAATTGCGGCCGCCGCCCGCTATGAAGCGGAGACAATCGACATGGGAGAGGATCACGTGCTGCTTGTGCTGGCCGCTGGCGATACGGAAGAGCCGCCTGACCCGGCAGCGCTGACTGCAATGCTGCGGCAGCTGCAAGCTGCCATTGGCGATTACATGAAGCTGTCCGTATCGGTTACCATCGGCGCCTGGCAAGCCGGAGCTGCCGCCAGTCTCGCCTTGTACCCGCAGCTGCTGGAGGCGTCACGTCAACGTTTATTTCGCGGCCATGGCTGTGTGATCGAGGCGGAGGACTGGATGAGCAGTCCAGCGAAGCCGTATAAGTTCCCGGTGCACAAGGAAAAGCAGCTGGTAAACTGCCTGATGAGCGGCAACGCGGCGGGCGCGCGTACGATCTACACCGAAATTGTTCAGGAAACAGCCTCCTTCCCGTATGCGGTCGTGCAGCTTGCCATTTCTCATCTGACGCTGTCTGTTGCGCATGTCCTGAATACGCTGAACGCCAATCAGGCGGTAGCTTCGCCGTTGATTTTGGACACGACGATTACCGGCTCGCTTCATCAAGCGGAAACGATTGACGAGCTTCACGCGCATTTTTATCAGCTTTTTGATGACCTGCAAGCAAGGCTGGAGGCAAAGCGAAGCCTCAAGCATGTGGAGCTGATCCAGCGCATCCACGCCATCGTGCAGCGGGATTACGGCGACCAGAGCTTGTCGCTGAACTCGATCGGGGATGAGCTGGATATGTCGCCGATTTATGTAAGCCGCTTGTACAAGCAGCATTGCCTGACCAGTCTGCCTGAGTTTATTCAGGAGGTGCGGATGGCCCGGGCGCGTGAGCTGCTGCTTGGCACCGCTCTGTCCGTCGCCGACATTGCGGAGAAAACCGGCTTTACAAGCGATTCCTATTTTTATCGGCAGTTCAAGAAGCATACGGGGCTGACGCCAAGCGATTACCGCAAGCAGCCGCCCAAAAGCGCCGACCGGCAAGCCGCAGCGGATATCGCCTCCGAGCTGCGGCCGCTGTAACGAGCTCTCTGCAATAGCCAAAGCAAAAAGCCGCCAATCCCTCCGTTTCATCGGGGAGTTGGCGGCTTTCATTTGTTACGCGTTTCATTTGTGCACGCGGGGCTTACAGCTGCGAACGCAGCTTCTCAACGATTTGCGTCGTCTGGAGCCAATCCTGCTCCGTAATTTCTTCCTTGCCGTACTTCGCCTTCTCGAAGTTGCGGAGGACGATGTCCAGCTCGCCCTTCATCCAGCGGCTTGTCGTTGTCCAGCGCCGCACAGCCTCGCGCAGCGTTTCATGCTCCTCGCGAACGTAGCCGTTGCGGCGGAAAATACGCAGCAGGCGCTCGCATTCGACGACCAGCTTCTGCTTGAGCTGTGAAGCCCGGCGGCGGCGCGCCCGCTCCCGCAGCAGCTCGATCAGCTGCCAGCGCCAGATGGCGAGGGCCAGCAAAGCCACAGCGGCCAGCACGCTGCTGCCGATGAGATAATAATGCGGCTCCACGACAGCGGCTGCTGTCGCAGGCGCAGCTTCCGGCTGCGGCACGACAGGGGTTGAGTCGAGAACAGGCTCCTCCACCGGCAGCGCCCGCGGCATCGAGAACCCGGCCGTCGGCTCGAACGGTACCCAGCCGTAGCCGCTGAAATACACCTCGACCCACGAATGGGCGTCCGAGTTGCGCACCGTATACAAACCGGCGCCGTTCGGGTCCATCAGCTCCTCCGGCATAAGCCCGAAGCTCGGCTCCTCGATGGAAGTCGTACCGGAGGAATAGCCTTTGACCCAACGGGTCGGCAGTCCGACCGATCGGGCCATTACAGCCATTGACGTTGAGAAATAATCGCAATAGCCTTCCATAATTTCGAACAGAAACCGGTCGACAAAATCGCGGCTGCGTCCTTTCGTCAAGTCAGGCTTATTTGTATACGTAAAATTCGTCGTCAAATATTGCTCGATCAGCTTGGCCCGGTCATAGTCATTTGTGGCCGTTAACGTAATGTCCTGCGCCAGCTTGCGCACCCGCTCCGGCAGCTGCTCCGGCAGCTGCAAGTAACGGGCCAGCTCCGGCTGCTGCGTCGTGCGCGGAAGGCTGCGCAGCGCGGCCTCATCAATGATCGGCACCTGGGACACGACCGTATACGTCTTCGGATACGGCTGGCGCTCGCTGTAGCGCAGCTCGCCCTGCGACGGCGACCACTGAAGCGCATCGAAGCCGGCCCGGCCTTCATTCAGACCGATGACTCGCTGGACGGCGTAGGCGCCAAACAGCACCGGATATTTATCCTCCGTCAGCAAAGTGACCGTTTGCCTGACCTCCAGCGTCTTCATCTGATCGCCAGGCAGCCTCAAATCCGTCGCGAGCGGCGTATCCGCCCTGACCTGCGTCCAGGCGGCGGCACGGTCCTGCTCGTTCTCCTGCCAGCCGCGGCCTGTATAAAGCGCCAGCGCCTCTCCTCGCCAGTAGCCGCGCTGCGTCGTATCCACCGTCATCACCGGCGAATAGTCGAATTGAAAGCCGCTGCCGAGAAACCGGTCATTGCGGCTGTAGCCCGAGGACGCATCCATCGCATCGAGCGCTGTCGCCACCTGAACGCCCTTCCCAGTCGAGAAGTTCATCGGCTCCCCGCGATAAGCGCGCCAGGCCGTATACGGATCAGTGAAGGTCGGACTGACCTCCGGCATCGCCACCCCGACCAGCAGCGTGATGATAATCATCCCGAAGACAGGCCCCCCGATCGAGAACGGATAATCGGCCAGCTCGCGCCAGGCCGCCGGGTCTTTTTGCCGGAGACGGCGGAAATGCGCCAAAATCACGAGGAACAGCCCGCAGCCGAGCATCATCGCCACCTGCGGCCACAAGTAGACGGCAGAGAACGAATCCCGGATACATAAAGCGAGCACGCTCGCCACCAGCAGGAAATAGATGCGCCACTTGGACTCCACCCACCAGATCATCGTCAAATAAGCGACCCACGTCCCAAGCCCGAACCACAGGTACGGCGTCAGCTCATACAAGTTCAAAAACAGCCGCGAGGTGAAAAAGCTGGTCCACGTCATCGGCTCGATCACTTCATACCGCTCCAGCACCTGCTTGTGGACAACGATCATGGCGACCAGCTGCAGCACGCCGCGCAGCAGCCAGTGCATCGCAGTCAGATGCTCCAGCACCGCAATCGCCGCCAGGCTCCACAGCATGACGCCGACCGTTTCCGGCAGCAGCCAGTACTCCTCCTTCTCGAACCAGAAAAGCAGCTGCAATAAAAACACGCCGCACAGCAGCACCGTCAGCCGGTGCGGCCACTCGTGAAACAGCAGCTTGTTGCGCCATTCCTTCAGGCTTCCTCTCATGCGCTCCGCCCTCCCAAGAGCCCCGGCAGCTCACTCAATTGCTGGATCGGATAACAGCCGATGCCGCGGCTTTGCAGCTGCAGCACCCAGCCGTCATGCCGGACTGCAGGGGGCGCAATCCAAATATGGCACGGATTCATCTGCTGCTGCTTGAGCCATTGCAGCACTTGCAGCATCGGCTCGCCGGAGGCGGCGCTGATGATCGTCAGGAAGCTGCCGGGCACAAGCTGCTGAACCTTGTCCTTGAGCACCGCCCGCAGCGGCACGGCGCTGTCGGCCTCCACGTCGATCAAATGCTGCAGCACCTGCTGCTGCTGCTGTTGCCCGTGACGCGCTTCGAACAAGGTCGTCTCCTTCCCGCTCGATACGAGTCCCAGCGCAAGCCCGCGGTGCAAGCCGTATTGAAACAGCGACGCGGCAATGGACACCGCCAGCTCAAACTGCTCCTGATCCTCATACGCCTGCTGCGCGCGGTCCAAAATGATATAGGTGCGCGGCAGCGATTCGCGTTCGAACTCCTTCGACTTCCAGGTGCCCGTCTTGGCCGTTGCATTCCAGTGAATCCGCGAAATCCGGTCGCCGTACAAATATTCCCGCACCCCGTTGATCTGCGTCGTCTCCCGGACAGCCCGCGTTGTCGTCGAATGATGGTTGGTCCCTTTCATCATCTGGTTATGCTGCTGCCAGTCGCGGATCACGACCGTCTGCGGCAGCACGGAAATTTGTTGAGCCAGCTCCACCTGCCCGCGATGCTCGAACAGGCCAAAAATATCCTCGGTCACACATTCGATCCGCTCAAACGTATAATGTCCTCTGCGCATCGCCGGCGTCCGGTATTCCCAATCCGCGCGCCGCCGCCAGTCAGGCACAAGCGTCGTCTCGAAGGCCAGCTCACGCCCGTTTCGCTGCAGCAGCCGATCCTTGACAAACACGTACGGGATCGGCCAGAAGCCGGGAATCGACAGCTGCACCTTCACGCCCAGCGTCGTTCCCGCTTCAAAGGTCGTGCTGCCGTCCGTCGCCAGCATGACGCGGGACGCCTGCGTACGCTTGATGCCGCTCCATTGGCCCAGCAGCAAGTAAATGCTCAGGAGCAGCATGACGACAAACAACATGAGCGCCAGCTTGCCCCCCTGAAACAGCAGAAAGCCGAGACTGCCGGCAAGGGAAGCGGCGACCGCCCAGAACTTGCGTCCGTACCGGGGACGGCCGGACCATTTCTGCATGAGCATCGTTCTCATCCGGGTCACTTCTCCCAACGTACAGGAACCTTCACTTGCTGGAATACCGATTGCAGCACGGAAGCAACCGTCGCTCCTTCCATACGCGCTTCCGCTTGCAAAATCAGCCGGTGTCCAAGCACGTAAGGCGCCAGAAATTTAATATCATCGGGGATCACATACTCGCGCTGCTGGAGCAGCGCATAAGCTTTGGACGCTTGCACGAGCGCCAGCGTCGCCCGCGGACTCGCCCCCAAATACAGCGAAGGATGCTCGCGTGTCGCCCGTGTGATCGCAACCAGATACGCGGCCACCGCCTCCTCCAGATGAATTTGCTTCACGCGCTGCTGCAGCGATAAGATTTGCTCGACGCTGGACACGGCCTCCAGCCCGTCAAGCGGATGAGAGACGCTCTGGGAAACAATCATCCTTGTTTCCGTCTCCGCATCGGGGTAGCCGAGGCTGAACTTCATCATAAACCGGTCAAGCTGGGCCTCCGGCAGCGTATACGTACCTTCAAAGTCAATCGGATTTTGCGTCGCCAGCAGCAGAAACGGCTTAGGCAGCGCATAGGTTTCGCCGTCGACCGTCACTGACCGCTCCTCCATCGCTTCCAGCAGCGCGGATTGCGTTTTCGTCGTCGCCCGGTTGATCTCATCCGCCAGCAAAATATGGGTCATGATCGGACCCGGGCGGAATATAAAAACTTCATCCTTAGGATGGTAAATAGAGACGCCTGTAATATCGGTAGGCAGCAGATCCGGATTGCATTGAATGCGGCGGAACTGGCCGTGAATAGATTTGGCAAGCGCTTTAATCAGAACTGTTTTGCCGGTACCCGGCACATCCTCAAGCAGGACGTGGCCTCCAGCCAGCATCGCGGTCAGCAGCAATGAAATTTCATCGGACTTCCCCAGAATGCAGGATTCCAGATTGGCTTGAATATGCGTTAACGCTTGTACATCATCTCGAATGATCGTTTCCATCAGCCGTTCCTCCTTTGGTGTCCATGACTTGCCAGTTGCACATAACCACATACTCTACGAAATTTTAGAAAAAAAGGTTCAATCCTAGCATACTTTTCATTGTACCGGATTCAAAAAAGGCCGTATACGTGTAAAATAGATGAATTTGTTTGGAGAAATGCAAAAAAGCTCCTGCTCAGGAGCTTTTACAGCCTTCACTCATGGTCTGACACGGCGGGAGACGGCTTGTCCGGCCCGCGTTACCCTTGCGGCTTAAACACAAGCGCGGCCAAAAAAGAAAAAATAATCGCTGCGGATATGCCCGCGCTCGTCACCTGAAAAATGCCCGTGATGATGCCGACCACGCCATGATCCTTCAGCTCGGTGAGCGCGCCGTTCACAAGCGAATTGCCGAAGCTCGTAATCGGCACCGTCGCGCCCGCGCCGGCAAATTCGATAAATTTGTCATACAGTCCCTTGTCCCCGTACGGAATGGCCTCCACAATCGCTCCGCCTACGACCAGCGCGCTCATCGTATGGGCCGGGGTTAGCCGCAGTACGTCAATCATCAGCTGGCCTACCACGCAAATTGCCCCTCCGATCAGAAATGCCCACATAAATTGCATCCAGTTCATCCTGTTACGCCTCGCTTTCAATAGCTACCGCATGTGCGATGCCGGGAATGCTTTCACCTTGCTGAAACGACAACGGCGACAGCAACGCTCCGGTAGCCACTACCAGAATACGCCGCAGCTCGCCTTTCTTCAGCTTCTTATACAGATGTCCGTAGGTAACGGTCGCCGAGCAGCCGCAGCCGCTTCCGCCGGCCTGTACCTGCTGCGTATTGACATCATAGATCATCAGTCCGCAATCCTGATAAGTCGTATGACCTATGGGGATGCCATGCTTGTTTAAGAGATCAACGGCAATCGTATACCCGACGGTCGCGAGGTCCCCGGTCACAATCAGATCATAGTAGCCGGGATCGCGGTCGAAATCGCGGAAGTGCGACTGCAGCGTATCTACGGCAGCCGGCGCCATCGCAGCTCCCATATTAAACGGGTCCTTGATTCCCATATCGACGACCCGTCCGATCGTCGCGCCGGTAATGACCGGTCCTTGCCCCGCTTCCGAGCGGCCGATAACGGCACAGCCAGCTCCGGTCACCGTGTATTGGGCCGTAGGCGGCTTCTGCGAGCCGTATTCCGTCGGATAGCGAAATTGCTTCTCCGCCGTGCAGTTATGACTGCAGGTTCCCGCCATCGCCACATGCGCATAGCCGCCGTCCACCATCATCGCCGCGATCGCCAGCCCCTCCATCGACGTCGAGCATGCACCGAAAATACCGAGATATGGCGTCTGCATCGTACGTACAGCGAAGCTGTTGCTTATAATCTGGTTCATCAAATCGCCGCCGACGTAAAACTGGACATGCTCCTTGGTCAAGCCTGCCTGCTGGACCGCGTGCTGAGCCGCTTCCTCCAGCATTTTTTTCTCCGCCTTCTCCCAGCTGTCCTGGCCAAGCAACGCATCCCCATGTACGATATCGAACTGATCCCCCAGCGGTCCCGCGCCTTCGTCCGGTCCGACGACCGTCGCCGTGCTCAAGATAACCGGTTTACTGGCAAATTCCCAGCTTTGATGGCCCTTCAGCATCTTATTGCCCCCCTATGCCCAGCATCCAGTGAACAAGTCCGATCACAAACGCGGCCACCGTACCAAACACAATGACCGAACCGGCCAGCTTGAACATGTTGCCGCCGACGCCGAGCACGTATCCTTCGCTTTTATGCTCCAGCGCGGCCGAGCAAAGCGAGTTGGCGAAGCCTGTCACCGGCACCGCCGACCCTGCGCCGGCCCATTGGGCCAGCTTGTCGTAGACGCCGAAGCTCGTCAGCACTACCGACAGGAAAATCATGACCGCTACCGTCGGATCGCCGGCTGTTTTCTGATCAAAGTCAAACCAATGCATAAAGCCTTCCTTCACCAGCTGACCGATTATACAAATCACCCCGCCTACCAGAAACGCCCGCAAGCAGTTGACCAGCACCGGCCGGGCAGGCTCGCGCTGCTTTGCCAGCTCCTGATACTCCTGCTGCACCCAGGTAAGCTTCTTCATTTTCGATTTTGTGGACATCTTGCGGGCAACTCCCTTCAAATGTTCATGTGTTCAACAGCGGCCGGGCTTGGCGGATGACTTCGGCCATCTGTTCGGCCGCCTGCTCGTACATCGCCTTGGCCGCGGGTTGCCGCGTGCTTAAGCCGAACAAGGTTAAGTCCGCCTCGCATTTTTTCAATGTGGCCAGCAGCAGCGGCTTGACAGTCGGTTGCGGCACCTGGACGACGTCATCGTACAGATCAACGGTCAGCTGTCCGTAGCTATCCGCTTGTCCGAGAAACACATTTTCGACGGTTACGCCTATTTTCTCCAGCTCCGTTTGCAGCCATTCGCGGCTGAGACCGGCTGTAGCCAGCGGCTCGTCCAGCATGTTCCCGTCGATGATCACAGCCTGCGGCTCGCTCGACGGCGCAACCTTGATGCCCAGATGCTTCGGCGTCAACGGCTCATTTTCCCGCTTCAGCAGCACATTCAGCTCCCCGCTTGTCTCCAGCACGGCAAACTCGACATCGGCGACATGAAATACATTTTTGGTGCGCAGCTGCTCCATCAGCTCGTCGGCCGTATACCGCTCCTTCTTCAAATTGTCTTCCATAATCTTGCCTTCCTTAATCATCACCGTGCTCTTGCCTTCCACCCACTCCCGCAGCCGCTTGCTTTTGAGCGAAAGCCCCTCGAACAGAAACGGCACAAGGAACCAGACCATAATGGCTATAAAGCCATGCACAAAATGCGCCTCAATGTCCGTCGAAATAAAACCTGCCAATTCCCCGATTGCAATCCCCGTCACATATTCGAAAAAGGTAAGCTGCGAGATTTGCTTTTTGCCTAAAATCCGCGTAATAGAAAATAAAATTACGACCGCCGCCAAAGAGCGGACCGCAATATGCAGCCAGTCTGCCAAAACAGGTTCCTCCCTTTGCCTGAAATAAGCTTGTGTTGCCCAGCTGACCTGGCCGGCTTGCTACCCGGCGACAGGCTGATATACGATAGGGTGCGCCTGTGCCGAGCAAATTATGACCAGCGTTGCGCCAGGCTGTTCTGGATAATATTTACACTCATCGTTCGAGCAACTTTGAACATATTAGGAGGCGGGAGGTGATTCGCATGACAGTCGCATCACAAGTTAAAACAACGCTCGCTTCATTGAAAAGCGCACAAGCCAGCCTCGAAACCTTCGCACTGGGCACCCAAAATCAGGAGGCCAAGTCGCTGTTCGAGAACTGCGCCAAGCAAACGCAGCAAATCGTGGACCAGGTCAATTCGCGTGTCCAGCAGCTGGAAAACGAGGAGCCGCAATACAAAGGCTTCTAACTCGGGCTCGATCCGTCGGTCATGAAGGGCTGGATGAATTCGGCGCGCTGCTGTGCTGAGGCGTTCACAGACGCTTCAGACTCAAACGATTCGCTGATCCTCCGTCCTTCCACACAGGCAAGCCCGGCGCTTTTCGCGAGAAAAGCGCCGGGCTTGTTTCAATGTCATGATAGTCGAGCAAGAGGTTTGCTTAGCCGCGACGCAGCACCAGCAGCCCGTCGGTGCGGCACACAAGACGGAATCCGTTGCAAAGCAGGCAGCGGAGCAAAGGCACCAGCTTGAATCCGATCACAAGCAAGCTGCGGCAAGGCCGCACGCTGCCGATGACCGAAAAGCCGGTAATGATACGCCGACCGTTAGCACAGCGAACAAAGGTGATCGTAATAACATCCTTAGCCATATCTATCCCCCCCTCTCTTCCAGACCTACCATAGTTAATGCTGGAAGAGAGAGTTAGGAAACGGACAAACATGGAGAACGGCAACTCTATGGGTACCTTGGGTATCCAAAACAAGCTTGCGCCGCTTATTCCTTAATCAGCACAACCGTGCCCAGCGGCATATGGCGGTATAGCCATTCCACATCGCGGTTAAGCATCCGGATACAGCCTGACGAAACGCTGGAGCCGATCGCATATGGACGATTCGTTCCATGAATGCCATACGTGTAGCCGCCTGTGCCGGGCACGCTCAGCCCCATCCAACGGGAGCCGAGCGGGTTGGACGGATGGCCGCCGGGGATTTGCTTGCGTACATACCATGGCTTTACAATTTTCGTCACGATCCGAAACGTGCCTGAGGGTGTCAAGCCCGGACGTCTGCCGGTTGCCACCGACATCGTGCGCAGCACCTGGCCGTTGTGGATCACAGACAGCCGATTGCCTTTTTTCTCAATGACGATATACACGCCCTCTTCCTGCAGTCCCATCAGCAGCTCAGCTTCGGCCGCCTTGCGCGCGCTTTCCCGCGGAGCAGCCGCTTCCGCATCAATCGGCGGGAGGAGCACAGCGGACAGCAGCAGCGCGCCGCACATCAGCCTCGCGGCTTGCTTTCGGTACAACCGGATTTGGTTCCAGTTCAACAGTCCTCATTCCTTTGCTCCTGACATGGCTGCCTGTAGTGTTTGCAAGGAACCGGAGAAGGATACGTAAGGGGAACGATACTGCGGGGCAAAAGTCTTTCCCAAACAATTACCGTGGGGTACTTGCCAGTTTATTCATTAATTTGTGGACAAATGCTATACTTTAAGAAGGCGTCATGACGTGCTGCTTGCATTTCTGAACAGTATGTTTCGAGAGGCCGGGGAGGCTTGGGAGGTGCTGACCATGAAGGAGCAATGCTCAAAAAAGCGATGAATACGTTGGAGTTTCTGAGTCAGGATGCGGCGGCGCGTATGGCCTACGATGCCCGGATGAAGGCGCTCAGCGATGAAAAGACGCGAATTGAAGGCGCAAAAGCAGAGGCAAAAGCAGAAGCCAAAGCAGAAGCCAAAGCAGAGACAAGTGCACAAATTGCGGCCAAGCTGCTGGAAAAAGGCGTAGACCTGCAAACGATCGCGGACGCAACGGAAATGTCACTCGAAGAAATCAAGGCGCTGCAGCCGTTTAACTAACAGCCGAGAGGCTGTTTTTTGTTGCCTTGCAAAGAAAACAAAAAATCCTGCCGCCGGAGCGCCAGCGTCAGGACCTCTTCTGAAGCGAGAGGAGGTGAAGAACGGAACGGCTGCCCGGCCTTCACCTCCCTGATCCGAAATTTACTCCTCTGCCTTCGGCTTGGCTGTGTCAGCAGCGGCGTCGGGGGCTGAGGCCGACTGGTCGCGGTTCAGCAGAGCAGCGCCTGCAATGCCGGGATTCGTCATCTCGTAGGGATCGAGAATGAGATTCAGCTCCTCCTCGCGCAGCACATCGTACAGCAGGCACAGCTCGCGGACAGACTTGCCCGTTTCGATCGCTTCGCGGGCAATCCGGGCAACCGGCTCGTAGCCGAGATGCGGATTCAGCGCCGTAATGACGCCGACGCTGCGTTCGACGTAATCCCGCATCCGCTCGACATTCGGCTCGATGCCGTCCAGGCAATGAACCCTGAACACCTTGAACACCTGTGTCATCATGCTGAGCGACTGCAGCAGGTTAAAGACGAGCACCGGCTCCATCACGTTCAGCTCCAGCTGACCCGCCTCGGATGCGAGGCAAATCGTATGGTCGTTGCCGATCACCTGAAATGCAACCTGATTGACGACCTCACACATCACCGGGTTTACTTTGCCCGGCATAATCGAGGAGCCGGGCTGTCTGGCCGGCAAATTGATTTCATTCAACCCTGTGCGCGGCCCGGACGCCATCAGACGCAAATCGTTGGCGATCTTGGACATATTGATCATGCAAACCTTCAACGAAGCGGACACCTCGGTATACGCATCCGTATTTTGCGTCGCATCAACAAGATGCTCGGCGCTTTGCAGCGGATAGCCGGTCAATTCGGCCAGCAGCGCCGCAACCCGATGAATATAACGCGGGTCCGCGTTTAATCCGGTGCCGACAGCGGTCGCACCCATATTGATTTCATACAGATGCTGGCGAGTTTGGCCGATCCGCGTTATATCCCGCGACAAGACGCGGCGGTACGCCTCAAATTCCTGGCCGAGCCGAATCGGCACGCCGTCCTGCAGATGGGTGCGGCCCATCTTGATCATGCCGTCAAACGCCTCTGCCTTCGCGCGGAAGCTGTCATGCAGCTCGGCCAGCACAGCCAGCAATTGATCCAGCATCCGCAGCACGGCGATATGGATCGCCGTCGGAAACGCATCGTTCGTCGATTGAGCCATATTGACATGCGTATTCGGGCTGAGCATGAAATAATTGCCTTTGTCTCCGCCCAGCAGCTCGATGCCGCGATTTGCGATAACTTCATTCGTATTCATATTAATGGAGGTGCCTGCGCCCCCCTGAATCGGATCAACAATAAATTGCTCATGCCATTGACCGGCGATAATTTCATCCGCTGCCTGCACGATGACATCGCCGAATTGCTTCTTCAATTGACCAATCTCCATGTTGGCGATCGCCGCCGCCTTCTTGACGGTCGCCATCGCCACGATCAGCTCCTGGTGGATGCGATAGCCGGTAATCGGGAAATTTTCGACGGCGCGCATCGTCTGGACGCCATAATACGCATGCTGCGGCACTTCCTTCGTACCCAGAAAATCCTTCTCAATCCGAAATCCTGCCTTCGTCATGACCACTCATCCTCTCGAACCGTCTAGAGACGCGTTCCGTGCTGCCCCTGCGTAATGACGCGGGAACGTCTGTCCCCTCCCCATACTAGCAAACTATGCGGGCGGAAACAAATACGACGCACGCTTGCAGCAGCCGCAGACACGCTGCGCCAGGCCGAACGCCCGGAAGCTGCCTGAACTGTCGCTTGGACTTGGTGCCCGAAGAACTTCGAAGGCCTGCTATCCCTCCTGCCGGACCGGGAAAGCGAGCTTGAACGTCGTACCTTCCCCCAGCTTGCTGGTGACGGTAACGGACCCGTGATGGCGTTGAATAATTTGCCGGACCGTCGCCAGCCCAAGCCCCGCTCCTTCATAGCTCTGCGCATTGCTAAGCCGGGTAAACGGATTGAAAATGGTCGGCAGCTCCTTTTCATCCATGCCGATCCCGTTATCCTCGACGTAAAAGCAGCACACCTCATCGCTGGCCAGGCGGATCGAACCGATGCGGATGCACGGGGGACGCACCCCGTCATGATATTTGATCGAATTGGCCAGCAGGTTTTGAAACAGCTGGTACATTTGTGTCCGGTCCGCCTCCATGCGGGGCAAGCAATCGACCTTTTCGATGCTGCCGCCCGTAGCCTGAAGCCTGCTGCTCAGATCGGCTACCACATCGCGCAGCACCTCGTTCAGATCAACGGTCTGGTAGACGGTCGTCTCCGCGTTCACTTGAGAGAACGCCAGCAGGTCCGTAATCAGCTTATCCATCCGCTCCGCGGCGGCCGCGATTTGCTCAACCGTTGCTTTGCCGCGCTCGTTTAGCCCCTCCGTATGCTTGAGCAGCAGCTCGCTCAATCCGGTAATGACATGCAGCGGGTTTTTCAGATCATGCGAGACAACCTGGGCGAATTCAGTCAAGCTGCGGTTGCTCCGCTCCAGCTCGCTCTGGATCGACTCCAGCTCCTTTTTTTTCATGTCCAGCTCCAGAAACACCTTCACCTTGCTTAACAAAATATCGACGTCCACCGGCTTGAATAAATAATCGACCGCTCCGGATTCGTAGCCTTTAAATACGCTTTTATCCTCCGTATTAATCGCCGTCACAAAAATAATCGGAATGCGCTGTGTCTCCTCGTGACTGCGCAGCAGCTCGGCCAACTCAAAACCGTCCATCTCCGGCATGTTGACATCAAGCAAAATCAAGGCGAAATCATGACGAAGCGTCAAGGACAGCGCCTCATTGCCCGAATGGGCCACATGCACCGTGCAGGGCAGTGTCTTCAGCATTTGTTCCATGGCGTACAAATTTTCTTTGCGGTCGTCGACAACTAAAATTTTGGACTGCTGCCTTGCCAGAGCGCCGTTCATCCGGCCTCCCCCTCCCTGTTAGTCGGCTGATCCGCGGGCGGCGACTCACTGAGCTTGATCAGCAGCGCGCCGATCCGCTCCAGATCTACAATGTAATCCGGCTCTGTCTCGCGGATCGCTGCGCCCGGCATCGTCGGACATTCGGCAGTCGCCGGGTTTTGCACAATCGCCAGGCCGCCGCATTTCTTGATCAAGCCGAGTCCGCGGCTGCCATCGCCGTTCGCGCCTGTCAGCACGATACCGATACAGCTCCCGCCGTAGACATAAGCGGCGCTTTCAAACAACACGTCAATGGACGGCCGGGAATGCATCACCGGCGGGTCCACCGACAAGCTCAGGCTGCGGTCGTCCTCGACCAGCATATGATAGCCGGAAGGCGCCACATACGCGCAGCCGGGGGAAATAGGTTCCTTGTCGTCAGCTTCCTTGACCCGGATTAGCGCCAGCTTGTTGAGATGCTCGGCCAGAAAGCTTTCTCCGCCTTCCTTCATATGCTGCACAATGAGCAGCGGCAGCGGAAAGCCGGACGGCAGCGACGACAGCAGACAGCCGAGCGCCTTCAAGCCGCCTGCAGAGACACCGACGACAATCGCTTCGTAGCGTTTCATGCCTTCATCGGCCTCCTGTCTTGAACCTTGAGCGATCTCCCGCCTCATGCCCTCACCCCGGCCCTGCCGGAGTTAATCGCCCGTCACATGCAGGACGGACAGGTCAACGGCTTGCGGAAAATACGCCAGCGCGCCGAAATATCTTCATAGGTCTCCCGCAGCGAAGAAAACTCCAACGATTCCTTGCTCCCCAGACAGAGAAATCCGCGATGGACGAGACTTTGGTCAAACAACCGGAACACCTGAGCTTGCAGCTGCCGGTCGAAATAAATAAGCACATTGCGACACACAATCATATTCATCTCGCCGAACGCATGGTCCGTGACAAGATTATGAGCTGTAAACACGATATTACGTTTCAGCTCCTCGTTCATTTTGGCCATCTGGTATTTGGCATAGTAGTAATCGGAGAAGGATGCCTTGCCTCCGCTGCGGTTATAGTTGCCGGTAAATTTGCGGATCGCGTCCAGAGAGTAGATCCCTTCCTCCGCCGTTTTCAGCGACTGCTGGTTCATATCGGTCGCGTAAATTTGTACGCGGTCGTAGAAGCCCTCCTCCTGCAGCACAATCGCCATGGAATAAACTTCCTCACCGGTTGCACAGCCCGCATGCCAAATTTTTACAAACGGGTACGTCTTCAGCAGCGGAATGACCTTATGCCGCAGCTCCATGAAAAAATCCGGGTCGCGAAACATTTCCGTGACCGTCACTGACATATTTTCCAGCAGCTCGCCGATAAAGCCCTCTTGATGCAGCACCAGCGGGATGAGCTCGGACAGATGGGCCAGCCCGGCCTTCTGCCGGATGTAATGCAGCCTGCGCAGCAGGGAGGAGCGGGCATAGTTGCGGAAATCAAAGCCATGCCCCTCATAAATCGCCTGCAGCACCAGCTCCATTTCGAGCTTCTCCGTTTCCAGCTCCGTCCTCATACTCATGATTCGAACAGCCATACGCGGATCATGGATAATAGCTTGTCGGTATCCACCGGTTTCGTCATATAATCGTTGGCGCCTCCCTTGATGCATTTCTCACGATCGCCGGCCATCGCCTTCGCTGTCAGCGCAATGATCGGCAAATGCTGATGGCGGGGATCGCTTCGGATCATTCGCATGGCCTCGTAACCGTCCATCACCGGCATCATAATATCCATAATGACCAGCTCAATGCCAGGCTCGCTGTCCAGCCGCTCCAGCGCCAGCTTCCCGTTATCGGCCATCATGACGTCCAGCCCGTGCTGGCGAAGCACCTTGGACAACGCGAAGGTATTGCGCAAATCGTCATCCACAAGCAGCACCTTGCGCCCCTTCAAGCTTGCATCCGAATCAAGCGACAGCCTGAGCAGCTCGCGCTGCTCCTCCGACAACGTTTTCTGCACCGTGTGCAGGAACAAGGATACTTCGTCCAGCAGCCGCTCCGGCGAATTTGCGCCCTTGATCACGATGCTGTCCGTGAACCGGTTCAGCTCCTTGTACTCCTGCTGGGTCAGCACCTGGCCGGTATTAATAATCATCGGCGGCGGAGCCGTACCGGTGTCCGCCACCAGCTGCTCCAGCAGCTCCTGGCCATTCATATCCGGCAGCTTCAAGTCCAGAATAACGCAGTCATATGTATGCTGACGGATCAGCCTGAGCCCGTCCTCGCCTGTATACGCGCTATGAATGTCGACATTTTTATGCCGCAGCAGCTCATAAATCGCTTTATGGTTCGCCTTGTCGTCTTCAATAATAAGCACCTGCTTGATATGCTCGTGCAGCACCTGCTCGATGCGCTCGAAGACGACATCCAGATCGCCGCTGTGAACCGGCTTCGCCAGAAAGCCGACGGCTCCCTTGGTCAAGGAGGCTTTGCCCGCGTCCTTGCCGGAAATCATATGCACCGGAATATGCCGGGTAGCGCCGTCCTGCTTCAAGTGATCCAGCACCTTCAGCCCGTTCATGTCCGGCAAGCCCACATCCAGCAGCACGGCGCTCGGCAAGTGCCGTCTGGCCAGCTGAAGTCCGCTGAAGCCGTCGCCTGCCGCCAAGCCGCGGAACCCTTTGCGCCGCGACAAGTCCAGCAGCACCTTGGCGAATACCGGATCATCCTCAATGATCAAAATCGTTTTCTCCGCATGGCCGCCGTCCAGCAGGTGACGGTCATCCGGAATAAACGGGCGAAGGGCGAAGGGCTCCTCATCGGCTGCGGGCTCAGCGCCGCTCGAAGCCGATGCCGCCGCCACCTGCTGCCAGGCAGACCCGTCCGCCTCGCGGTCTGGCAGCTGACCTGCCGTCCGGCCCGGCCGCTGGCGGTCATCGTTAGCTTGCGGCCCTTCCTGCGGGCCAGCCGAGGCATCGGCCGAAGCGGCGCCGTCCGGGACAAGCGGCAAGTACAGCGTAAACGTGCTGCCTTCACCTTCCTCGCTTTGCAGCTGCAGTTTGCCGCCCAGCAGCTTGGTCAGCTCGCGCGAGATGGTCAGGCCCAGCCCGGTCCCTCCGTATTTCCGGCTTGTTGAACCGTCCGCCTGCTGGAACGCCTCGAAGATCGCCTGCTGCTTGCGGGGGGAGATGCCAATCCCGGTATCCGTGACGGAAAAAGCAAGCCAGTCCTCGGCTGTCCGCTGCTCCTGCCCTGCGCCGTCAGCTCGGGTAAACCGGAAAATACGCAGCATAATTCGGCCGTAATGGGTGAACTTGAAGGCGTTGGACAGCAGATTTTTTAAAATTTGCTCGGTCCGCTGACCGTCCGTAACCACATACTCAGGCACGCCGGCCTCGACGACCAGCTCCAGCTCCAGCCCCTTCTCCCGCGCGAGCGGCTGAAACTGCGTCTGCATATTAAGCGCAATCGCTTCCAGACGAACGTCTTCGCGGTGAATGTCCAGCTTGCCGGCCTCTACCTTGGACAAGTCGAGAATATCATTAATAAGCATCAGCAGATCGAGACCTCCGCTATGAATAATTTTGGCCGATTCGATCTGATCCTCGCTCAGATTGCGCTCCTCATTGGCTGCCAGCGACTTGGCTAAAATGAGCAGGCTGTTCAGCGGTGTCCTCAGCTCATGCGACATATTGGCAAGAAACTCCGACTTGTAGCGGCTGGTCAGCTCCAGCTCGGCTGCCTTGACCTCCAGCTCCTGCTGGGAACGCTGGATGAACGCATTTTGCTTCTCGATGTCGGCCTTCTGGAGCTGCAAGTAATTCGTCTTCTCCTCCAGCTCTTCGTTAATCGTCTGCAGCTCCTCGCTCTGGATGCGCAGCTTCTCCTCCGACAGCTTGAGCATCAAGGTTTGCTCCTCCAGCTCCTCATTGGCTGTGCGCAGCTCCTCCTGCTGAGTCTGCAGCTCCTCGGCCAGCAGCTGCGACTCATGCAGCAGTTCCTCGGTGCGCCGGCGGCCCACGATGCTTTGCACGACAACGCCAAGCGCTGCCGACAGCTGCTTCAGCAAATCCTGCTCAATGTCCGTAAAGGGAGCAAACGAAGCCAGCTCCACCACGGCAATCGTCTGTTCCTCAAACCGGACCGGCAGCGCCAGCACGATCTGCGGCTTGCTTTCTCCGAGCCCGGAGCCAATCTTCACATAGTCATCCGGCACATGGCTCAGCTCGATCGGCTTGCCGTCCCGTGCAGCCTGTCCGACCAGCCCTTCGCCCAGCGCGATCCGGCCGGATTCCCCTGCCCGCTCGCGAAACGCATAGCTGCCGTACATCACGTAGACGGGCTTGGCTGCATCCCGCTCGCGGATGTAAAAGACGCCTTGTCCGGCTCCGACCAGCTGGCATATTTCCGTGATCAGCAAGGCGGCCAGCTTCTCCAGATTTTCCACACCCTGCGACAAGCCGAGCAGGCGGGCCAGCTGCGTCTTCAACCAAAACTGCCGCTCGTTTTCCAATCTGGCTTCCCGCAAAGAGTGCAGCATATTGCGCAGCGCCATGTTCAGCACATCGCCATCCGATTTCGGCGTAATGACCTGCTCGTAATCGCCCTTCGTAATCCGGTCGGCGCGGGCAATGACGCTGCATAAACGGCTGCTCAGCTCCTTGAACGCCTCGCTCAGCTCCCCGATCTCGTCCTTTGATGACATTTCGATGGTGACATCCATCTGTCCGTCCAGCAGCTGGCCGATGGAACGCTTCAGCTCCCCGATCGGCCGCAGCAGCTTGCGTACGATCAGCAAGCTCAGCAGCAGCGAGCCAATGAGCAGCAGCCCGTTTGCAACAACGACGGCAACCAGCTCCTTGCGGGAAATTTGCTGCATCGCGCTCATGTCAGCGACAAGCTTGGCGGCCAGCTCATCCTCGGTCCGCTTCATCAGCTCGATCCGTTCGGACGATATATCGAACCAGCTGCCGGGGTCCAGGTTGATTTCCTGACCCGGCTCCACCTCCAGCACCGCCTGCCGCTGCCGCTCCAGCTCCGCTACTGCGCGGCTGGACAGCACAAACTTGCTGAGGATCAACGCATCCGGCGAAGCGAAGGTTTCAAATACTTGCTGGTACACCTGCTGTTCCTGAATAACCGCGCCAAGCCGCCGCATATCGCTCAGGTTCATCCGGTTCTGCGTCAGCTTCTCGAAAACAAAGCTGCGTTCCTGGCTGGCCGCATATTTGCTGCGCGAATAATTAAGCAGGGCCGACATCCGATGCGAAATTTGGCCGTCCGTGCTCAAGTTGTTCAAATTTTCATTGGCGAGAAACGCCTGGGACGTGGCATTGCGGTAATACTGAATGGTCTCCATCTCTGTAATCAGGCCGCCGTCCAGCCTGCTGCGAAGCGCCGGCAGACGGTCGAGCTGGTCCGACAGCTTGACGAATTCATTCCAGATCAACCGATCGCTGACCGTTGGGCCAACCTGCTCAATCATTCTGCGGAGGGCGACGACATAACGGTCTGTGTCCCGCTGCTGACTGGCCATCGCCGCAGCCTCCGCGTCGGTCCGAATCCCAAACATGGTCGGCACAAGACCGCGTTCGATCTGCAGCTCATGCACAAGCTGGTTGGTCACGACAGCCAGCCGGGTCAGCTCCTCCAACTGGTTCATGCTTGTTAGCTGGTGAGCCTTGTCCGCAATCGCCGAAACGGTAAAATACAGCACGCCGAGCATTGGCAGCGCCATCATCAACAGCAGCTTGTGCAGCAGCTTCAAATTTTTCAGCCATCGCATGGTGGTTTCCTCGCTTTTTTCCGCTTGAGGCCGGAAGGCAAAGCATCGCTTTTCCCATCCATCTCCAGCAGCTATTCTGCGATACGTATTCTGCGATGAACAGCCAATCTCCTGCTAAACCGCATGAATTGAAGTCCGTCTTCTACGCAAACAAGGACCGGCCGCCTCCTCAGAGACGCCGGTCCTCGGCATTCAATTAACCATTCGGATAGGCACAGTCGGAATCAGGCCGACTTGCGCGTCCGGTACGGCGCATAAGACGGCTTAAGACTCGCCCGCAGCTCCTCAAGCAGCGCATCCAGCTCATCCTGCAGCTGATGAAGCTCGGCATAGTTCCGCATCTCCATCGCGAACAGCACCGCAGGAGGCAACGATTTGAAGACCCTATAGTCGTTATAGCAAAGGTTCTCTTTTGTCACGATCGCTTCCGTCTCTTCACAGGTCTTCATCATCCGCCATACACCACTCAGCTTCGTCTTTGTTCCTTTGATCGTTATGCTAGAGGTGTAAGCATTTTCAAGTCAATACATAGAGTTGAAATTTTCTGAAAATTTACATTTGAAGCGTTGGGCCATTGCCCTAAGTAGCAGCAAGCCCGCGCTTGTATTGCTCCGGCGTCTGACCAACCTGCTGCTTGAACACGCGGCTGAAGTGCGCCAAATGCTTGAAGCCTACCTTGAAGCCTACCTCCGTCACCGGCAGCTTCGGGTCAAGCAGAAACTCGATCCGCGCCTGATTAATGCGCCGCTGGTACACGAAGTCGAAGATCGTAACCCCTGTGACTTCCTTAAACAGCTTGGACACATAATATTTGCTCAAGTGCAAATCCTGCTGCAGCCGTTCCAGATGCAAATCCTCCATATAGTGCGCTTCCAGATAGGAAATGATCTGCTGCGCCGTCCTTTCCTTCTCGACCGGCTGGTCGCTGCGGCTTTGGAGCGGCTGAACGCAGTGCTTATAAATGAGACAAAGCAAATCGGCGAACGCCAGCCGACAGCGGTAAGCGCCTACCGTATCGCCCGACCGCTGCAGCTCGTCCATCCGTGCGAAAATCGCCTCGACCTCCTCTCGGTCGCTGCCCGTCAGCCGCAGCCGGTAATTGCCCAGCTCCTGAAACGGCTGAAAAATCGGCAGAGCCGGGTACGTCGGGAGCAGCGGCTGGAGCGCCGCAGGCTCGAAATGCACCATCGTCCGAATATACGGAACTGCCGGGTCGATCTTGGCGCAATGCAGCGTCATCCCGTTCATCACAATCAGATCGCCGGGCGCCAGTACATAGATCCGGTCACCAATCAAGTAGTTGCAGACGCCGCTGTGAAAATAATACACCTCATAATGCGAGTGGGTATGAAACATCGGCTTCAACGGCTTATCCGCCTTGTAGGTATACGTAAAAATTGTACCTGGGTCCGCCATCCTTGCACTCATAGGAACCTCCGCAGCGTTCAGCGTTTTTTCCCAGCATACCACGGGACGTCTCCCGGTACAACGCGGAGGGACGGCCGCATCAGAACCACAGCGGCCGTCCCTCCTTGTCATCCGCTTATACGGCAATTGCAGCAGCTACAGCAGCAGCCGGATTTGGGCGGCGTACTCGCGCAGCAGCTCCCGCGAGCCGAGCGTCCCGCTGAAATCCTCCACGCCCAGATAGCCGTCGTAGCCGACCGCCTTCAGATCGTCAATCACCTGCGTCCACGGCACTTGCCCGTTGAACAACGGCTGCCAGTCCGCGCTCCACGCGGGAGCTTCGCCCGCAGCGGCGTCGGTCTGCCGCCAGCCTGCGTTTTTCACATGCACATGCGCCAGATAGGGGCCAAGCAGCTCAAGACCGAAGCGGTAGTTCTCGAAGCCCTCATAGACCATGTTGCCCGGATCGTACAATACCCCGACATCATCCGGGTCCAGTCCGTCCAGCAGCCGGTATGCGCCGCTCGCGCTGGAAGCAATCGTATTGTGATGCGTTTCGATCAGCCCCTTGACGCCGTAATGGCGGCACAGCGGCGCAGCCTCGCGCACATAAGCCTGTCCTTCCGCGAACAGCTCCCGCGCATGACGGGTGCGGTCATAGCCGGGAACGCCCAGCCTGACGTAAGCGGCCCCGATATGCCGGGCGGCGGCCAGCACGCGTTCGGTTGCCTCCAGATCGCCCGCCTGCAAATACGGCGTAACGGTGAGCGAGGTCAGGCCGTTCGCATCCGCAGCCGCTTTGAACCGGTCCCATGCGGCAGGACCGCCCTGCTCCGGCATCGAGCAAAGGTTGTTGCGCCAGAAGGACGGCTTCTCCTCTGCCAGCTCCTGCGGCACATTCTTGAAACGCCATTCGATCGCATGCAGGCCGGCTTCCCTGGCCGCCGCCGCCAACTCCTCCGGCGTCAGATCAGGCGTCGCAACCGTAAAAACGGACAGCTTCATCCCGGGTCACACTCCTTCAATACTTACAGCGCCTGCCGCTTGAAGGGATACCGCCTGCTGCTGCGCGATCAGGCACAGCTCCGCCGCCTTGAACGTATGCGCCTGCGTCATCGCCAGCTCCGTCCGATTGATGCAATCGAGGATCAGCTCGCCGAAAAACGGATAGCCGACTTGACCGGTCACGTTCAGATGATGCTCGCCTTGGCCGTCGACCAAGTAAATATGATTGCCCGTACGCTCGCGGCCGACATCAATATATTTGCGCAGCTCGATATACCCCTTCGTGCCCTGGATAATCGTGCGCCCGTCGCCCCAAGTTCCGAGCCCGTCCGGCGTCAGCCAGTCCACCCGGAAGTAGCCGGTCGCGCCGTTATCCCCAATCAGCGTCGCATCGCCGAAATCCTCCAGCTCCGGATACTGCGGATTGTTGAAGTTGCCGACCTTGCTGTGCACGACCCGCCCGTCCGTATTGCCGGTGTAGTACAAAAACTGCTCGATCTGGTGACTGCCGATATCGCACAGGATGCCGCCGTACCGCTCGCGCTGGAAAAACCAGTCCGGACGAATCGGCGCGTTCAGTCGGTGCGGTCCGAGACCCAGCACCTGCACAACGCGGCCAATGGCGCCCTGCTGCACCAGCTGGCCTGCGTAGACAGCGCTTTCGACATGCAGCCGCTCGCTGTAATAAACCGCGTACTTGCGGCCGGTCGCGTTCACCGTCTCGCGGGCTTCAGCAAGCTGGGCCAGCGTCGTAAACGGCGCTTTGTCCGTGAAGTAGTCCTTGCCGTGGCGCATCACCTTGACGCCAAGCGGACCGCGCTCCGACGGCACGGCCGCCGCTGCGACAAGCTGCACCTCGGCATCCTGCAAAATGTCCTGTTCCGAAGCCGCAGGCTTCGCTTGCGGATAACGTTTCACGAAATCGGCCACCTTCGCCGGATCGGGGTCATACACCCATTTGAGCGAAGCGCCCGCCTCGATCAGTCCGTTGCACATGCCATAAATATGGCCGTGGTCAAGCGCCATCGCCGCAAATACAAAGCTCCCGTCCGTCACAACCGGGCTCGGCTTGCCCTCCGGCGCGTAATTCATTCCGTTCTGAATGTCTGTCATCTTAATTGTTCCTCCTTCATGGTTTTGTTCATATGGTTCTAAAATGTCTCTACAATGTATGACTCTCATGCCTAACGCTCATACGTGGCTCTAATGCGTGCCTTCAACCTCAAGCGTCTTGTATTCATCGGATTTTTTCTTTGTGTCCGAGGCGGCAATGTTTTCCTGCAGCTTGGTCAAAAACAGCTCCTCGTCAATCGGCAGATTTACCCAGTTGTCCGTCCAGGTGGACAGCAGCATGGCGTTGGAAAGCGTCAGCCCGTGGATACCATCTTCGCCCGGCGCGATCAGCGGCGTGCCGTTAGCGATTGCGCTGACCCAGTTGGCCGTTATTCCCTTATGCTGCGGATTGACGCCTTGCGTCTGAATCGGAATTTCCCAGCATTCCGGCTGGCCGAAGCCGCCCTTGAACGTACGGTTGAATTCCGACTCCGGGACGCGCAGACGGTGGAATACCATCTTCCCGTCTTCGATGACAATTTTACCGCGGTCCCCGGTCACCTCGAACCGGTTTGTGCCCGGCGCTTCGCAGGTTGAGGTCACAAACACGCCCGTCGCCCCGTTTTCATATTCCGCATAAGCCGTCACTTCATTTTCCACCTCGATAGAGCGGTGCTTGCCGAATGAGCAAAACGCGCGAATCCGCGTCGGCATCATGCCGATCGTCCACTGCCACAGGTCAAGCTGATGCGGGTCCTGGTTAATCAGCACGCCGCCGCCTTCTCCCGCCCAGGTTGCGCGCCAGCCGCCTGAATCGTAATAGCTTTGAGAGCGGTACCAATCTGTAATAATCCAATTCGTCCGCCGCACCTCGCCCAGCTCCCCGGAAGCAATCAGATCGCGCAGCTTCGCATATAAAGGGTTTGTACGCTGATTATACATAATGCCGAACACCCGGCCCGATGCCTTCGCCGCCTCATTCATTTCCCGCACCTGCTTCGTATACACACCGGCCGGCTTCTCGATCAGTACGTGCAGCCCTTTGCGAAATGCCTGAATCGCCTGCTCGGGATGAAAATAATGAGGAGTATTGATCAGCACCGCATCAATCTCGCCCGAATCCAGCATCGCTTCATAGCTGGTGTACCGGCGTACGCCTTCGCCCAGCTGCTCCAGAGCCCAGGCAAGCCGATCCTCGCGCATATCGCAAACGGCCGTCAATTCGCCATTCGGCACTTCCTTGTCGATCAAATATTTGGCATGGCCCGTTCCCATATTGCCGAGTCCGACCAAACCGATACGTACAGTTGTCATGGAGCTTCATTCCTTTCGGGACCGTGCCCTGAGTTGGTGCAGATCAGTATGTTGCTTGCCTTAATCGTAGCATGAACGGGGCCGCGGCACTTCACTAGCGTTGCCCAATTTGCTCCGGTAATTTAACTCTGGTTGCTGTTACGGTCACCGGGGCAGGCAGAAGCACCGTTTCCGGTCAAACGGCAAACACGCCTCCATCGCCGCGAGCAACGCGGAAATGGAAGCGTTCTATAATGCATGTCATCATGCCATCAAGCAATAAAGCCTTTCTCCATCGCTTTCGCTTTCTCGCGCAGCGTATAATATTTCAGCTTTGCGGCCTCCAGCGTCGTGTCCTGCCCCTGTACCTTGATATCAAATTTGTTCAGATCATGCAGCGAGATCACGCCTGCCTCATAACGCAGCCTCATCTTGTCGCGGTCCGCCTTCGCTTCCGTCAACAGCCGAGCCTCGGCCAGCACACGCTCGTATGCTTTTTCCGCTTCGGCGTAGGTCGCTTCAATTTTTTGAGTCAGCTCCAGCTGGGTTTGCCTGCCCTTGGCTCCCGCGATTGCCGTGTTTACGCCCTGATAGCTTGCCCCGTACGTCGTTTCGGTCACCGTGTTCGACTGCTGCCAGACCGCCTCATCCAGATTGTTGGCGCTTGCCTTCATCCCGTACGATTCCTGCAGCAGCTTCTTGGTGTCGACACGCACAATCGGGGAGATCGGCGCTGTCGACAGCTCGGCAATGTCCTTCAGCTCCAGCTCCGGCTGATACGCAATGCCGATATCGAAGGACAGCTGGATCAGCGCAAGCCGGTAATTTTGCATCAGCGTCGTAACGTCATCCTTATGCTTGGTTAGCGTCTTGCGGGCGGTCAGCACATCCTCGGCGGAAGCCAGCCCCTGCTCCTGCAGCAAGGCGGCCCGGGTCACCTCACGCTGGATGACCGTCTCATACGCCTGCATAAAAGCAAGCTGCTTCTTCTGCCCCAGCAGCTGCGCATATTGGGCAATCGTCTGCAGCCGGATGCCTTGCTTCGCTTCCTCCTGCTGCAGCAGCGTGTTGCGCTGGTCCGTGTACAGCTGGTGAGCCGTCGATTTCATCTGCGTGCGCTGCGCGAGCAGCACTTTATTGAAGCCGTCAGCCATTGCGCCCATCCCTTGGATGACCTGGTTGATCGCCTTGTTGGTCACCGTTGTCATCGGGCCGATCCACAAATTTTCCGCCGGATTGACGACAACGCCCTGCGCGGCCATCCCGGCCACCAGCTCCTGCGGCGTGTCCGGCAGATGCACAGCGCCGACGTACCCGCCGGCCATCGAGCTGGCCTGGGCTTCCAGGTCGAGCTGCTTCGTATTTTGCGCCGCGTACTTGAGCTGCAGCAGCTGCAGGTTCGTCGAATCCTTCAAAGCCCGGTCCAGCACCGTCGGCAAATCAATCGTCTTCACTTCATCCAGCTGCACGTCGTTCAGATACATCTGCTGCTTGGCGTCGGCCGCCTGGTTCGACTCCGCTGCCGCATACGCCAGCGGCCCGACAGCCGTTGCCAGCAGCGCCAGCGCCGCGCACAGCGCCGCCAGCTTCGTTACAGACCTGCTGTTCATGATGTCCATCTCCTTTGTCCACTAGCTTCTCCCGTCAGTCTTATCTCAAGGGCCACGCCGCCGTCCGGACCGGTTTTGTACAGCGTCTCAAGCTGTTGCCATGAGCACGCCCGCAGGTATCTCTGCGCTTCGATCAGCTCAGCCATACGAACATGCTGCAAATCGCAGCCAGTTTTCCGTATCGCTTCGGCCTACTGGCCGATAACAGACACGCCGCACGCCGCTGGCGCAGGGAGCGCTTGGGCCGCCCCATTCGCTTTATCCGCCATCCCTGCTTCGGCTTCCTTGCGGAAAATAACCCAGCGCGACAGCAGCAGCGCGATAAAATAGGTGACCAGCCCGATCATGCCCAGCGCCAGGCAATCGCGCCAGATCGCAGACGTATCTCCGGCCTTCACAAGCACGCTGCGCACGCCGTCGAGGAAATACGTCAGCGGCAGCAGATGTCCCAGCACCTGCAGCCCTTTGGGCATCGCTTCAAACGGCCAGGTAAAGCCGGAGAGCAGAAACGACGGCACTGCGATCAGCATCGCCGTTTGCGTCGCGCCGAGCTGGTTACCGGAAAACAGGCTGATCAGATAGCCGATGCCGCACACGGCAAAGGTGAAAGCCAGCACAACGGCCAGCGCGGCCAGCAAGCTGCCGTACAGCGGCGCGTGAAACGCATAGCTGGCAATGAGCAGCGCGACCGTCGTATTAAACAGGTTGATCAGGAAATACGGAACCGTCTTGGCATACGCGATTTTCCACGGGTCCTTCCGCCAGACAACGAAGCGGGACCATGTGCCGCCATCCTTCTCGCGGGTTACCGTCAAGGCAATGCCGAGAAACAGCACCTGCTGCAAAATGGCCCCGGCCAGTCCATACATCATAAAATCGCTGTAGTTAAAGGCAGGGTTGTACAGCACCCGATAACGGAACGGAATCGGCGACAGCACATTGGCTACCTGCTCATCCTGCAAGCCTTGCTGCAGCTGCAGCTTTTTGGCCGACAGGCCCATGCTGAAGGTCGTAATGACCTCATTGGCCCCCTTGGTCGCCGAGTTGGAGTACAGCATATTGCTGCCGTCCACCCAGGTGAGCAAGGGCAGCGTATGGCCCTGCTTGAGACTTGCCTCGAACCGGTCCGGGATAAACAAGGCAACCCGCGCCGCGCCCGAAGCGATCGCTTGCTGCGCCTCCTGCTCGGAGTGAACCTCCTTCGTCACCCGGAACGTCTCGCTTTCGTCGAAAGCCTGCACCAGCTGGCGGCTGAACGGGCTTTGGTCTTCATCCATAATGACGGTTGTCAGCTCGGTTACCTTATGATTCACGTACAAACCGCCGAACAGGAATAAATACATGACAGGAACAAAAAATAAGATCAGAAACAACCGCCGGTCGCGGAAAATATGCCGCCACTCATCGGCGATGACATGGCCGACTGTTAGCTTAGACATTGTACATCACCCTTCCGTCACGCCGACCCACTGCAGCGTCATCCCGACCGCGGCTCCGTCCGGCAGCTCCGGCAGCTCCACCTTGACGGCAAAGGAGCGCACGTCCGTCTCTCCTGACGTCTGGGTTGCTTTTTTGATCGCAAAATCGGGAGCCGCAGCGATGGTTGTCACGGTCCCCTTGACCTCCTGACCGGTCGCCAGCACCTTGAGCGCCACCTTGTCGTTCAGCTTCAGCCCTGCGAGGGCGTGCTCGGTGAAATAAAACTTTGCCCAGCGGGTATTCGTCGCCTGAATTGAAAAGACCGGGAAGCCGGAGCCGACCAGCTCGCCGGCTTGCGCCGTTTGGGACAGCACGACGCCGTCAGCCGGAGCCGTCAGCTCCGTGTAGCTCTGGTACGTCTCAGCCTCCTGCTGCGCCGCCTTCGCCTGCTGCTCGCCGGAGCTGGCCGACTGGATCGCGCCTTGCGCCTGCCGGATCGCCGCTTCCGATGCGGCCACATCGCCCTGGCGCACCAGCACCTGGGCACGGCCCGCCTGCGCAAGCCCGAGCGCCGCCTGCGCTTGCTCCAGCTGCGCCTCCGCGCCGCGAACCTCCTCGGCGCGCGGCCCTTCGTTGACCAGCTTGCGCTGCTGCTCCGCCAGCTCCAGCTTGGCTTTCGCCTCCTGATGGCTGACCTTCACCTTGTCAACCTCAGCCTGAGCGATCAGCCCCTGGTCCAGCATTGTCTGCATGCGGGTCAAATTTTGCTCGGCGATGGCATACATCTGCCGGGCCGCCTGAAACTGAATGTCGGCTTGCTGCTTTTCTTCCGGCCGCGCGCCGGCATGCAGAGCGTCCACCTTCGCCTGCGCCGCCCTCACGGCCGCCTCCGCCTGCGCAATCTGCTGCTCGGCAGCCTCTTCGGTGGCTGTGACGCCTGCCGCAGCCTGCTGCTTTTTCGCTTGCGCCGTAGCGGTCGCTCCCTGCGCCTCAGCGAGCTTACCCTGCGCAAGCGACACCGCCGCCTTCGCCTGCGCGACTTTGGCTTCCAGCTCCGCGCTTTGCAGCCGGGCAAGCGGCTGGCCTTTTTTGACGAGGTCGCCTTCCTTCACAAGCACCTCCGTAATGCGGCCGCCAATCTTGAAGCTTGCGCCGACTTCATTGGATTCGATATACGCCGTCGGCTGAGCCGACAGCCCCGTTTTGCTGCTGCCGGACGCCTGGTTTGAGGACAACAGAAACCCTCCCGCACCGATCGCCGCGGCCATAACTGTATAAACAACAGGTCTTATAAAACGCATAGATGTTACCTCCTGTAAATGCCTTTATGTGGAATCGACATGAACGATGTTCCAGTCAACAGCTTCTATTCAATAGCAATGCCCCGCATCACGTACAGCTGCAGCAGCTCGGAAATTTGCTTGTTGTCCAGCGGCGGGTTCTCCTTGCCCCAATCATGCACTAATGCCAGATACAGCTTAAAAAGGACAAACGCCGTCACCTCGGGGTCACACGGCTTGAGCAAGCCTCCAGCGACCGCCCGCTCGATGTAGGACGCGACAAAGGCCCGAATTTCCTGCTCGATCTGATCCAGCGCCTGCTTCATCACCGGATTGCCGAACTCGCTTTCCTCGCGAAACAGCTTGATCAGCAGCTCATGCTCCTGACGGAACACCAGAATCTGATAAAGCGCTTGATGAATCCGTTCAAACAAAGCCAGCTCGCGCTGCTGGAGCATCTGATCGGCCATCAGCTTCATTTCGTCAATCAGCGTCCGGATGATCTCGTTTAACAGCTCCTCCTTGCTTGTAAAATATAAATACAGCGTTCCCTTGCCGACGCCGGCCAGCTTGGCGATATGCCCCATCGTCGTGCCCTTGAAGCCGAACAACGCAAACGACTGCTTTGCCGCTTCCAAAATAACGGATTTTTTCGGGTCCATTGTCCTCATCTCCTTGAAAACTGACCAAAATAACTTTTTGGTTCTACGGTCAGTTCTGACTATAGCATATCACCGTTTCATTGACAATAGGTCCCCGGCTTCTATACATTTGATTTTCTGCGGCAGACCTGCTATGTTTAACACATAATTGATTGGATGAAATTGAATTTAACGAAATGCAAGTCCGGGAGGTTACTTTGAACGCTGACGAACTTCTAAAGCTGGAAAATCAGTTCTGTTTCGCTGTCTACGCCTGCGCCCGCGAGGTGACCAAGCTGTATCGTCCCCATCTGGACGAGCTGGGGCTCACCTACACCCAATATGTCGCCATGCTTGCACTGTGGGAGCGGGATGACATTACGGTCAAGGATCTCGGAGCCCGGCTGTATCTGGATTCGGGAACGCTGACCCCGCTGCTCAAAAAGCTGGAGAGCATGAAGCTGCTCCGCCGTCTCCGCGACCCGGAGGACGAACGCAGCGTGCGCATCCGGCTGACGCCGGAAGGCGTCAAGCTGCGCGAGCAAGCGCTGGATATCCCGCAAAAAGTATTTTGTCTGCCTGGCCTGTCGCAGGAAGAAATGAACACGCTCCGCCTGCGACTGACCGACCTGCTCCAGCAGGTCCATACATGGAATGTAACTTAGAGCGAGCATGTGACGACGAGGAGGACTATCAGATGAGTATTTACCCGTTTACGGCCCGGACCATCCGCGGCGAAGAGAAAAGCTTGGAAGCTTACGCTGGCCAGGTGCTGGTCATTGTCAATACAGCCAGCAACTGCGGCTTCACGTCGCAATATGCGGAGCTGCAGCAGCTGCATGAAGCGTACAAGGACCGGGGCGTTGTCGTGCTTGGCTTCCCGTGCAACCAGTTCGGCGGCCAGGAGCCTGGCTCCAATGAAGAAATTCATACGTTTTGCCAGCTTAACTATGGCGTAACGTTCCCGATGTTTGATAAAATCGAGGTGCTCGGCGACGATCGGCATCCCTTGTTTGCCTATTTGACGAAGCAGGCTCCGTTTGCAGGCTTTGATCCCGACCATCCGTCCAGCAAGCTGCTGACCTCTATGCTGGAGCAGCAGGGCAAGCTGGCGGACGATGATATTAAGTGGAACTTCACGAAGTTTCTGGTCGATCGAAACGGCAGCGTTGTCCGTCGCTTCGAATCCACCGTCGGGCCGGCACAGATGCATGAAGCCGTCGAAGCGCTTTTGTAAGACATACAGAAGCCAAAAAAAGACCATGAACGGAGGCTACCCGCAGTGTCATTGAACTTCCAGGCTTATGAAGATACGTACCAGGGGCAATCTGCCGTTACGCTGCAGGCCGGCCGCTATGAAGCGATTGTGCTGCCTGCTGTCGGCGCCAACCTGATCGCGTTTCGCGACAAAACGACCGGCAGCCGCTTTCTCCGCGAGCCGGCTCCGGAGGAGATGAACAGCTTCCTCGCCAGCCCCGGCGTACACGGCATTCCGGTGCTGTTCCCGCCAAACCGGTACGAGGATGGAAATTTCCCATGGAATGGAAGCACTTACACCTTTCCGGTCAATGAAGAAAACCGCAACAACCATCTGCATGGCTTCCTGCACACGATCCCATGGGAGGTCGAATCATTCGGCACGTCGCCGTCCAGCAGCTATGTCAGCCTGATCCAGCGGGTTGATGCGGCGCATCCGGTGTACCGCACTTTTCCGCATGCCTTCACCTTCCGCCTCCAGTACACCTTGAGCGAAGACGGCTTGCATCAGCAGGTGACGATCCGCAACGACGGGCCTGACGCCATGCCTTGCCTGCTGGCGTTTCATACGGCCATTCATGCGCCGTTTGAGCCGGGCAGCGAAGCCGGTGACTGCACGTTCACGCTGACGGCAGGCGAGCGCTACGAGATGAACGAGCGTATGCTGCCGACAGGCAGCGTACAGCCGCTCAGCGCAGGAGAAGCCGCCATGCAGCAGGAAGGCGTCTCGCCGTTTTTCGAAATGATGGACAACCATTACAAGGCGCGTCCCCAAGGCGGGCGCAACCGGATGGTATTAACCGACGGGCGCACCGGCACGAAGCTCATTTACGACGCGGGAACGGCCTACCACTATTGGATGGTCTGGAACGATCAGGCGGTCAACGGCTTCTTCTGCCCGGAACCGCAGGTCAATCTCGTCAACGCGCCGAACATGGATCTGCCGGCCGAGGAAACCGGACTTGTATCGCTCGCGCCCGGCGAAATCTGGGAGGCGTCCAGCCGGCTGTACGTCGTTCGTCCCGTTTAATCCGACGGCTGCCGGACTGTGCCGCAGCAGGCCGGAACGGTCTGAATAGGCGGGCCAATCGGCTTACCGGCAGTTTTTTACAAGAAATGACGGGTTTAGCCTTCAAAACCAGGACTCTGTCACCGATATAAATCGGTACAGAGTCCTTTTTAGGCCGTAAAAAACAATTGCAGGCTTCGGCAGGAGAACTGTCACTTTTTGTCGAACTAGTCACTTTAGCAAGAAAAGCTTCAACCGTAGATGCATGCGTGCTTTCACGGCTTTTCTTGCGATTATAGAATCGTTCCGCTTCGCTGGAAATAATTCTATAATCTTCAAAGAGTTCAGTTCTGGGGTCCGAAAAAATACTGGTGTGGAAGGTGTTACTCTCTTGGAAAAGTCAACTGTAATCGGCATTATTTTAGGCTTCGCCGCAGTTATTGTGGGGATGTTTCTGAAGGGCGCGAATCCGGTCGCTCTCGCGAATCCCGCAGCGATCATGATCATCATGGTCGGAACGGCCGCATCGCTTTTCATCGGCTTTTCGCTGGAGGAAATGAAGCTGTTCCCCAAGCTGCTCAAAATCGTATTCACCGAACAAAAGTCGATTCCTAAAATGGATCTGATCAACATGTTTACCGACTGGGTGTCCATTACCCGCCGTGAAGGCTTGCTTGCGATGGAGAGCAAGGTTGAAGAAATTCAAGACCCGTTTCTGCGCAACGGCATGCGGATGATTATTGACGGCAACGACCAGGATTTCGTCCATGACGTGCTGATGGAAGATATACATGCGATGCAGGAGCGTCATCGGTCCGGCGCGCAAATTTTTACCCAGGCGGGTACCTATGCGCCGACGCTCGGGGTACTTGGCGCGGTTATCGGTCTGATCGCCGCACTCAGCAACCTGAGTGAAGTCGAAGCGCTCGGTCACTTGATTTCCGCCGCCTTCGTTGCAACGCTGCTCGGTATTTTCACCGGTTACGTGCTGTGGCATCCGATTGCGAACAAGCTGAAGCAGAAGTCCAAGAAGGAAGTTGAAATTCGTCTGATGATGGTGGAAGGTTTGCTGTCGATCCAATCGGGGATTTCCTCTACCGCCGTGAAGCAGAAGCTGATGGTGTTCATCCCGACCTCGCAGCGTGATGACAAGAAGGAAGCCAAAGCAGGTAACAGCGATGAGTAAAAAAAAGCATAGCGAGCATCATGAAGAACATGTCGATGAATCGTGGCTCATCCCTTACGCCGACTTGCTGACGCTCCTGCTGGCCTTGTTTATCATTTTGTTCGCTTCCAGCCAAACCGATTCGAAGAAATACAACAGCATCATGCGCTCGCTGAACCAGGCGTTTACCGGGGGCGTCGGCGTATTCGAAATGTCGAACATTGTGCCTATTACTTCGGAGCCGAATGTCGATGCCAAAAAATTCGAGGAGCCGTCCCAGTCACAGCAGCAGCAGCAGCAACAGCAACAGCAGCAACAAACGACCGCTCAGCAACAACAGCAGCAGCAGCAATTGCAGCAGGAACAGAAAGAGCTGGAGCAGCTGAGGGAAAAGCTGGACGGCTATATCAAAGAAAATAACCTCTCCACCCAACTGGATACAAAGCTCACGGATGACCTCCTGATGATCACCATTCGTGACAATGCGCTGTTTGCCTCCGGTTCAGCCACTGTGAAGCCGGAAGCGAGGCTGCTGGCCGTCGCCATATCCGATATGCTGGCTCAATATCCGAATTATCGGATTGAAGTCGCGGGACATACGGACAATGTGCCCATCGGCGGCGCAGCCTTTGAAACGAACTGGGACTTGAGCGGCAAGCGGGCTTTGAATTTTATGAAAATTTTGCTGGAAAATACCCAGGTTGATGAGAAACGCTTCCGTTTCATGGGTTACGGCGAGAATCATCCGATTGATACCAACGATACGGCCGAAGGCCGCGCCAAAAACCGCCGTGTCGAGGTCAGCATCTTGCGTTCGATCAAGCCGCCGGAAATCAAGGATTTGCCGAAATAAACCGTTCGTTATCGGAAACAATCACACAACAAGCGGCGGTGAAGCTGGCTGCGTCCCAAGGACGTTTCCGGCTTCACCGCCGCTTGTTTGTTGCGCGAGCTGGTTTGGCGACTTGCTTGACTTGCTCGGCTACCGGCAATTGATGAAGCAAAGCAGCGGCCGTCTTTGACGTTCAGGCGTGCGAGGCGCTCGGCGCATATTTTGCTCATTCGTCGGATGCAGCAAGGCGTCCCCTACGCTCCCGGCTGACTGAAAACGAAATAAGGGAGCGCCCTCGTCTTCCCGGACGGGTGCGCTCCTCCTTACTTCGGTTACTTTGGATCGCCGGGCAGCGATGCATCCAACTGCACGACCTTGCCGCCCGCCGCTCCGGTCAGCCGCTCGACAGGGAACACCTGACGCAGCGGGATCGCAATCAGCAGCGCAGCTACGGCTTTGACCGCATCCCCCAGCAAATACGGATAGCAGCCCGCAATCATCGCTTTGGACAGCGACATCCCAGTAGTATAGGCAAGCCAAGGTACGCCGCTAATATACGTGAGCCATGAGCCGAAAATGATCAGCACACCAAGTGCCAGCCCATATCCGGCAATGCCGTTGATGCGAATTCGCTGGAGCAGCAGCCCGATCAGCAGCGCCGACACCGGCCACATAAAAACATATCCGCCTGTCGGCCCCAGCAATACGCCAAGTCCTCCTACGCCGTGCAGCAGCGGAAAACCTAGCGCCGTCAGCACAATGACCAGCAGTACGCTCAAGCAGCCGTACAACGGACCAAGCAAAGCTCCGGCCAGCATTACAGCAAGCGACTGCAGGGTGATCGGCACTGGCGTAAATCCCAGCGGAATACTGATGTAACTGAATTGAACAAGCAAGGCAGCGAATAAGGCGCTGAACACAATGCCGCGAAGCGTTAATTTCATGATTGTACGTTCCTCCTGTTTTTGGTATGGTAGATGAAAGAAGCTCGTTAACCAAATTGAATTCATAAAAGTTAACGTATATTGGCATTTCGGATTGTAGCATAAACTTCTGACGTGTGAAAGGATTTTTTTTATGATGCTAACGAACAGCAGCTTACGTGAGCCATTTGTCTCGCTGCGCCAGGCAACTGTCCGTTTCTCGACAGGGTCAGACGCAGACCGTCAGGCTTTAAACAACGTTACGCTGGATATAGGCAAAGGTGAATTTATCGCCATTGTCGGACCCAACGGCAGCGGCAAAAGCACGCTGGCCAGCGTGCTGCTCGGCTTATGCCCGCTGTCGCGGGGAAGCCTTGCCTTCCGGCCAGGAGCCGCGCTGCGCGGTGTGCTCCAGCAGCCGGATACGCAGGTGCTGGGCGAAACGATTATCGAAGAATTTGCGCTGACGCGCGAACAGCTTGAGGAAACGCCGGAGCAGCTGCTCGCAGTGTGCCGGGAAGCGCTGCGAAAAGCCGGCTTGGCCGTTGAGCCGGAAACGCCGTTTGCCCATTTGTCCGGCGGACAACGTCAGCTCGTCAATATTGCCTTGGCGCTGTCCTTGCGCCCGGACGGCATTTTACTGGATGAACCGACTGCGATGCTGGACCCGCATACGCGGGAGCAGGTGCTTGCCAATGTGCTCGCCGCCTGGCAGTCCGGCGTCACGGTGATCTGGATTACGCATCGCATGGAGGAAGCAGCGGCGGCGGAGCGAATTGTTGCACTGGACATGGGCGAGCTTGCCTTTGACGGCGCGCCTCAAGCTTTTTTTTACAGCGAGCCAGCCGCTTCAACGGTTTTCGGAGAGCCGTCGGCGGGCTTAGCCGGGATACGGGACGGCATGACCGACCGCTCGGCCAGGCAAGCGGCCGGCGACCAGCTCCCTGCTGGAACGGGGCTGCCGTCGGCGACGGTTCAATCGGACCCAAGCGCGCTGCAAGCTGCGTGCGAGCGCCTGCGGCTGGAGCCGCCCTTTGTCGTACAGACGGTCCGGGCGCTGCGCGAGCTGGGGATAGCCGTCCCCGGACAACCGCTGCAGCCGGAGCAGCTTGCCGCTGCGCTGCAGGCGATGAACTCGGGTATGGCAGGCGTGCAGCACGAGCTTTTTCACGCGGCGGGGTCCATGCGACAAAGTGAGGACAAGCCGCAGGGAAGGCTTGCGGATAAGGAGGTCGGAGCACGATGAAGTTGTCCTTGCATCAGGCATCATTTGCTTCACCGGACAACGCCGAGCATCTGCTGCTGCAACCTGTTGACCTTGCGCTGACACCCGGCACGATCACCGTTGTCATCGGGCGGACCGGCTCCGGCAAGTCAACCTTGCTTCAGCTGCTTGCGGGTATTCGTCCCCCATCCGCCGGAGAGGTCAGGCTGAACGGACAGCCGCTGTGGCGCAAAGGCCGTGTACAGCGAAGCCTGCTGCTGCCGCTCAGCCTCGTCTTCCAGTTTCCGGAGCAGCAGCTGTTTGCGCGAACGATCCGTCAGGAGTTCGCCTATTCCTTGCGGCCGCTTGGCTTAACCCGCCGTCAGGAAGACGAGCGCATGCAGGCGGCCCGCTTGGTCTGGGATCGCCGGGACCTTCTCGTCCCGGAGCTGTCGCCCTTCGCGCTCAGCGGCGGCGGACGCCGCAGGCTTGCATTGGCAACGACAGCAGCAGCTGGTCCGGACTGGCTGCTGCTGGACGAGCCGACCGCCGGACTGGAAGCGCCCGGCGTGCAGGAGCTGCTTGCCGCGCTCCGGCAGCGGCGGCAGGAAGGCTGCGGCGCTGTCATCGCGACGCATGACCTGGACACGTTTCTGCCGCTGGCAGACCGTGTCCTCGTCTTGCAGGACGGCGTCGTGGCCGCCGACCTGCCTCCGCGCGAGCTGTGCGCGCGGCCGCAGCTGCTGCGGCAGACCGGCGTCGGCTTGCCGGGCTGCCTGGCGTTAGCCGAAGCGCTCGGCGCGCACGGGCTGCCAATTGCGGCGGATCGGCTGACGCCGCAGGAGGCTGCCGCTGCAATTGCGGCAGCTCTTGCTCCGCCTGCGGACGCACACGCCTGCGCGGACGCTCCCGCTGCTGCGCATGCTCCCGCAGCAGCTCCGCCTGCGGCTGCACACGCCCGCGCGGGCGCTCCCGCTGCACCTGCTCCCGCAGCAGCTGCGCTCCCGGAGCCTGCCGCAGCCAGCGTCCGGCCCGCCCCTGCCCACACGGGCTGGGCGCGGCGGCTTGACCCGCGCGCCAAATGGCTGCTCTACATGCTGCTGGTCACCGGAACGATGCTGCAGCAAGGCTGGCTTGGGCTAACCGCCGCTTTGCTGCCGGCGGTGCTGGGCATCGCCACGCTGCCGCGGTCGGCCTTGCGCAGCCTCGGCAAGCTCGCCAAGCCGCTCGCTGTCTTTTTTCTGCTGTCCGTCGGCTTATCCGGACTAACGCTGGCTACCGATGACGGCCCGCTGCGCTTTGGCTTCTCTACGGAGCAGGCGGCCATCACCCTGCTGCACCTGTACAGGCTGCTGGCTCTGATGCTGGCAAGTCTATGGTTTGCGCTCGCGGCATCCTATGGGCAGATGGTGGGAGGGTTAAATTGGGCGCTGGCAGCGCTGAAAAAAATCGGGCTGCCCGTGGAAGCCTTCGCGCTTGCCGTCGCCCTGATTTTTCGCTTTATTCCGCTGATTTTGCACGAGTGGGAGCGCTTTTCGCTCATCGTCCGGGCGCGGGGGAAAGCCCCGCTCCGTCCAGGCGCTGTTCGAGCGCGCGATATTCCGGCGCTGATTGTTCCGCTCCTGCTGGCATTATTCCAGCGCGCGGAGGAAATCACCACCGCAATTGAGCTGAAAAACCTCGGCAGCCGCCAGTCTGCGCTTCCGTCACCGTCCAAGCCTGCCCAGCTCGCGTGGACTCGCTCCGATACATGGAGCGTGCTTGCGGGCGTTGCCGGACTTGGGCTGCTGCTCTGGCTGCGCTAGCCTGTGTCACCCGACAATCGGGGATACTCCGAAAAAAACTCTGGAGGAGGCCAACAGCCTTCTCCAGAGCTACCTACAGCCAGGCGCAGCGCCCTGGCAGTCATCCCCTTACTGATTCCACAACGCGACCCGTTCCTTCAGCAAGCCTTCGAATTGTGCCTCCAGCTTCTTCACGCCGGCCTTCTCCAGCTCCTTCTGAAACGAATCCCATACTTCGTCGAACTTTTCCGGCTTGGCCATGATCGCTTCCGGCACCCGCTTGCGCGTCAACTCCTGCGCCTTCTGGAAAATAATCGCCCCGTCCGTATCCTGCGGAATATTGATCTGCCAAGCCGCACCCCACGGCTTAATGGGGAACTCCGACGCTTTCGGATACAAGTCCTGCCACATCTTCGCCTGGTAGCTCGTCAGCACTTCCTTCTCAATTGCCGAATAGCTTTCCATAATTTGCTGCTCGCTGTTGATCATATACGTCTGGCCCGAAGGGTCCTTTACACCGGGACCATATTGCGGAAACGGGTACACATAAACGCCGATGCCCGTTTTTTTGCCGTACTGCGGATCGTTGTTGCGCTTATCCATCTCTTCCTTTGCGATGACCCGCTTGCCGTTTTGTACCGTGTAGTGAACTCCCTCGATTCCCCAGTTATTGAGCACCTGCGCTTCATCCGAAGCAAGCCAGTCAAGAAACTGGATCGCGCGCACCGGGTCCTTCGCCGACTTCGAGATGCCGATCCCCCAGCCGGCCGAGTAACCGGGGCTTTGAAAATCTCTGTTTTTATAGCTTTCATTTAAAGTAATCGGATACATGCCATAGGTCAGCTCGTACTTCCCGGCCAGCTTTAGCGATTGCTCGGGCTCCCTGTACTGCCATTTGGAATCAATGATCGCCAGCACGCGGCCGGAAGCAATCTTCGCCTTGTATTGATCATATTTCTGCACGAAGCTTTCCGGATCCAGAAGCCCGCTATCGTTCATATGGTTCAGCCAGCGGAAATACTCCTTTTCCTCTGGACGGGTAATATGAAGCACAGGCTTCATCGTCTTCTCGTCGATATACCATTCCCCGTCGTCCGAGCCTCCCGTGGCGAATACGGCCGGGTTCGTCACCGACTGCGCAATCCGCCAGTCATCCGCCAGCAGCGACAGCCCGATCGTCGGCTTGCCGTCAATGGTCGGATGCTTTTCCTTGTACGCCCTGATCGCCGCCTCGTAGTCCTTTACCGTCTTCAGCTTCGGATAACCCAGCTCCTTCACCACCTGATGCTGGAGCTGGAAGCCGTCCTTTGGCTCCCACTGCTGCTCATCGACGCCAAATACACCGAGGAAATACATCGAGCCGTCCGTTTTGCTCCACCGCAGCCGCTTCATATAATCGCCGTACAGCTTTTTCAAATTCGGACCATGCTTGTCGATCAACGGGGCCAGATCCAGAAATCCGCCGGCATCCACAATTAGATTAGAGTCATTTTTGGCAAAAATGAGATCCGGGTATTCGCCGCTCGCCGCCATCAGCGCCACCTTTTGCTTCGGATCGCCGACCGGGTAATCAATTTTCAGCGTAACCCCGGTCAACTCGGTAATTTTTTTACCGACCGCGCTTTGCATTTGCTCATAGTTGGTGTTCGGGTCGGTGGCAAACATCGTCAGCGTGATCGGCGTTTTGTTGTCCTTGGCTGCCGGGCTATTGTCCGCGTCTGCGGGCTGGCTCGTCGTCTGCCCCGCCTCCTGGCTGCAGCCGGCCAGCACAAGTCCGGCCGCTAACGTGAGAGCCATTGCCATTCTGCTTTTTTTCATCCCCATCGTCTCAAAACCTCCTCGAATTTGTACTTATAAGGGGACAGATGCCAGCATCTGTGCATCCCTTGCGTCAGCGCGGGCAGTTATGCCTTGATGGCCCCGAGCGTCAAGCCTTTGACAAAATATTTTTGCAAAAACGGATACACGATCAAAATCGGCACCGTCGCCACCATCGTAATGGCAGCGCGGATCGACTCCGGCGATACTTGAGCGGCCTGCTCCGGATTGCCGCTGCGCGCCAGGTCGGCGTTGCTGGAGCCCATCGTTGTATTGGCCAAAATTTTCATCAGCTCATACTGCAGCGTAGACAGATGCTCGGACGTGCTGTTATACAGAAATGTATCAAACCAGGCATTCCATTGGCTGACCGCAATAAACAGCGAAATCGTAGCCAGCACCGGCTTGCACAGCGGCAATATAATTTTGAAAAAAATCGTCAAATCATTCGCCCCGTCCAGCTTCGCCGATTCCTGCAGGCTGACCGGCAGTCCGTCCATGAAGGAACGGATCACAAATATATTCCACGCATTAACGAGTCCCGGTAAAATATACACCCAAAACGAATTCATCAGCTGCAGCTCGCGCATCAGCATATACGTCGGAATCAGGCCGCCGGAGAAATACAAGGTGAGGACAAACAGAAATGAAATTTGCCGCCGCGCGATAAAATCACGACGACTCAGCACGTAAGCGATCATAGCCGAGCTGAACACGCCCGCCGCCGTACCGATCACCGTTCGCAGCACCGAGTTTTGAAACGCCGTCAGCAGATTGCTGTACGTGTAAATTTGCTTGTAATTTTCCCAGGTAAACATCCTCGGCCACAAATAAATGCCCCCCCGGACCGTGTCCATCGCTTCATTAAAGGAAATCGCCAGCAGGTTGAGAAACGGATACACCGTCACAATAGCCACCAGCACCATCCCGACGTACAGGACCGCTTCAAACGCGCCGTCCTTCACCCGTCTCCAGGCTCTCATCATCACACTGCCTCCCGCCTGCCGTTTCATGACTTGTTTGTAATTCAACCTCATACAACCGCCGATGAACTCCTAGATGACGCTTTCCTTCGTCAACCGCTTGAGCAAGCCATTTGCCGCCAGCAGCAAAATGATCGACACGATCGTATTAACAACCCCCACCGCCGTACCGAAGGAAAAGCGGGCCAGCTTAATCCCGTAATTCAGCACGTACAAGTCAAGCACCTCCGCATAATCCTGCACAACAGCATTGCCGAGCAAATATTGCTTCTCGAATCCGATGCTCATCAGCCAGCCGATCGACAGCACCAGCATGATCATAATCGTGTGACGAATGCCGGGCAGCGTAATGTGCCAGATGCGGCGGAACCGGCCTGCGCCGTCCACCTTGGCCGCCTCGTACAGCTCCGGATCAATGCCAACGATCGCCGCCAAATAAATAATCGAGCTCCAGCCCATCTCCTTCCACAGGTCGGACATCGTCACGATGCCCCAGAACCATTCTCCCGTCGCCATAAATGGAATCGGCTTGTCGATCACGTGCAGCCCAAGCAGCAGCTCATTCACAATGCCGCCATCCGTCGATAACATCTTGGTCACGATGCCCGCCACGACGACCCACGACACAAAATGCGGCAAATACGAAATCGTCTGAATGGCCCGGCGAAACACAGCCAAACGGATCTCATTCAGTAGGATGGCAAACAAAATCGGTACCGTGTAGCCGACGACAAGACTCATCGTGCTCATCGCCAATGTGTTCCGCAGCACGAGGTAAAAATGCGGCTCCTGAAACAGCTGAATAAAATTGTCCAGCCCGACCCAGGTTTGCTCGGTGAACGGCTTGCCGGGCTTGTACTTCTGAAACGCCATCGTCCAGCCCCAGATCGGCACATAATGAAACAGCAGCAGCCAGCCGACAAACGGAAGCGTCATCAAAAATAAATAACGCTGCTGAATGATCTTGCTCCAGGTGGACTTCCTCCGGACCGCAGCGGCGGTTCCGGCACGGCTCATCATATTCATCGCCTTACTCCTCCTTCATCGGCAGCGGCCGATTTACGAAATTTCCCGCGCCTTGGCCTCCACGCCGCCATCCCAAGGCAGCGTAATCCGCACACTGGTGCCTGCGCCGGGAATACTGCTCAGCTGCAGTCCGTATTGCGGACCGTAATACAGCTTGATACGCTGCTGAACGTTGCGCAAGCCGATGCGCTGGCCTTGCTCCGTTTCCGGCGACTCCAGCGCAGCCGCAACCGCCTGGCAATGCTCCGGCTGCATTCCGACGCCATCGTCGGTGACAATAATATGAACCCGCTGCGCCTCCCGTTTGACGCTGATCGTCACGGACCCCCTCCCCCATTGATTTTCGATGCCGTGAATGATCGCATTTTCCACAATCGGCTGCACGAGCATCGGCATAATGATAATCCCGCTGGCGTCGGCGGGCTCCGGCAGCTGGAACATCAGCTTGTCGCCGAACCTGAACCTCTGGATATCCAGATAAGCGCGGATCAAGTCCAGCTCGGCCAGCAGCGGCATCGCGCGATGCCCGATTTCGAGATTGTGGCGGATCAGCTTGCCCAACGCCTGGATGGAGTCAGCAATGTCGTCCTGCTCGCGGCATACGGCCCGCATGCGGATCGTCTCCAGCACATTAAACAAAAAATGCGGATTGACCTGATTCACCAGCATCTTGAACTGAATGTCCCGCTGCCTCAGCTCCAATGCGTGCTTATGCTGCTGCGCTTCATCAACCTGCTTCATCAAGTCGCCGATGCTGCCGACCATCGCATTGAAATGACGGGACAGCTGACCGATCTCATCGCGGCCCGCGACTACCGAATAGCGGCTGAAGTCCCCGCGAGCGACCAGCCGAATATCGCAGATCAGCAGCCGGATTCGTTTCGTCAGCGCGCCGGAGAAAAAATAAATCAGCGCCAGCGCCAGCAGCAGGCTGCCAAACATCACGCTGTAAGCGATCAGGCTGATGCTCCGCGATTCGGCCAAAATCACCTCCAGCGGCACAATGCTGACAATGCGCAGGCTGTTCACGCTGCTGTCGGGATAAATCGACTGGACAATCAGCTTCACCGGCTTGCCGTCGTAGGCCGCATCCTCGACCTGGACCGTTTTCGCCTCTTGGACCCCGGCAACCGACAAGGGCAGCCGGTCAAGCGAGCCGCCGAGCCAATTCGGGTTATTGGCCGCCAGCACCTCATTTTGCTCGGAAATCATCATCGTTTCAAATGGCTCCTGCTCAATGATCGCCTGCAGGCTTTGCGGATTGACCGCGATAACCAGCATCCCGCTTAACGTCATATTGCTGAAATAAAGCGGCCGAACCAGGCTGACCGCCGACTGGCTGTGCCTCGTTTCATCCGGGATGCGGTACCAGCCAGTCTTCCCCCGGTTGACCAGCGCTTCCTTGTACCATCGCTGCTGCCGGATCGTGTCGGTCAGATGGAAAAACGACCAATTTTCCAGCAAAGACGGGTTGACCATATACAAGCGGATACTCGCCACTTCCTTGTATAGCTCCGGGAAATCAGAAAGCGCGGTGTAACTTGCATAGGCTTGATATACCTCCAGATTCGAGGCATAGGTACGGGCGAGCAGCTCCTTCAGCTGCTTGTCGAAATAAAGCACGGTCGAAATATCGGCCGGAATTTTCAACGTCTCGCCCACCTGCCGCTTGATTTTCTCCACATTGTTCATGGATTGCTGGACGGCGTGATCGACCGCCATTTGCTTCAGCGACTGCGTCAGCAGCAGCCCGACCGTCAGCACAGGCGCCAGCACAACCAGCACATAAGACAGCACCAGCTTGCGGCGAATCCGTACGTTGATTGTCCAATTCGTCAATAGCCTGATGATGCTCATCGTCTCCTCCACGCATCCAGCGGCGCTTCCGTCGCAGCGTTCAGCATGTCGCTTTGTATTCCTTCGGCGTCATCCCGGTCATCTTCTTGAACAGCTTGTTGAAATAAACCGGGTCCGTGTAGCCGACCAGTTCGGCAATCTCGTAGTTTTTGAGGCCCGGATGATCGGCCATGAACTGCTTCGCCTTGTCAATACGCAGCCGGATCAAATAGTCCGTTAACGTTTCCTGGGTGCGGTTTTTGAACAGGCGGCTGATGTACCCGGCGCTTTTGCCCAGACGCTCGGCCAGCTTCTCCAGCTCAAACGGCTTGCCGTAATCATGCCGCAGCAGCTCCCTTATTTGCTCCACCTCTCCGTGCGCCTGCTTCTCGTCGATCGCGCCGGCCTCCGCGCTCCGCCGCTTTGCCAGTCGGCTAAGCAGGTCATACAGCTGGCTTTTATCGACCGGCTTGAGCAAATAATCCGTCACCCCGCACCGCAGCGCGGTCCGCGCGTAATCAAATTCACTGAAGCCGCTCAGCACAATAATGGCCAGCGCCTTTTTCTTCTCGCGGACCTGCTCGATCAATCTCAAGCCATCCATGCCCGGCATCTTGATATCCGTAATGAACACATCCAGCTCGTCTCCATCAAGCCTGCACAGATGCGTCAACGCTTCCAGCCCATTGGCGTACGAACCGATCACTTCAATACCAAGCTCCATACGCGACAGCATCTTCTCTAGCCCCATGCGAATATACTGCTCGTCATCGGCGATAATCAGCTTCATCCTGATAGGACCTCCCGCTCAGTCAATTGATTAATTTTCTTTATTTTCAATTGTTAGCGTTTACAAATTTAGTATAAAACGTTCTCTGTATTTGTGAAATGGCTTCAATGTTTATTTCTGGTCTTGTGTTGTCATCGTTGCTGTTCTGTTGACGCTCTTCCTTTTCTGTCTGCCCGCCCAGCGGAAAGTATCAACGAAAAGCAGCCCGCCTCCATCCGGGCGGACTGCTTTCATCCCTGTAGGGCTAGCCGTGACCGTGATGCGGCCTTGAAGGACACGTGAGCCAAAAAAATGCTGTGCGAAGCCATGTGCTCCGTGCTCGCTCTTCTTGCTCTTCTTGCTCTTCTTGCTCTCCTTACTCTCTCCGTCTATTGCCCTGCTGCAAAAACCTCAGCAAATTCAGAGCTGTTCTGGTCATAACGCTTGACGCCGAACAGCGCTCTTCCGACTCTAACAGTCCGTCCTCTGAACTAGCCGCGACAGGTTCTGCTTGTTCACGATGTGTCCATCCTCAGTAGACATGCGTCTTTTCGAGGGTGGACATGACCCTGCCGCTTCTCCCGCCGTCCAACTATCCAGATGTAGGCTCCGACATGCCTGAAACAACTAGATCTGGATACAAGCTGACTCACGCGCCCTGCGATCATCGGGTGTTGGTATGTCCACCTTTTGAAAGACAAATCCTCCGTAAAAGTCCTCTCCACACGGACATTCCCAAACCCCGCCAAACGGTCAGGCTTAGCCGGGAATTCCAGAAAGCTTACGCCAGACCGCTGCCTACGACAAGCCAGCCTCGGCAAATACGCGGTTGAAGCCGTCCCGCGACCGCTGGAGCAGCGCCTCCACCGGCTCCGTCGGCGGCGACGGCTGCAGCACCTCCTGCGCGACCGGGCCGTCGTAGCCAATCCGCTGCAGCGCGCGCAAATACGCGGCGGCGTCGATGACGCCTTCGCCCGTATACAGCCGCCCATTGTCCAGCGCCTCCGCCACCGGCACAGCCGGCGCGTCGTTGATATGGACATGGACGATATCGCGGGCGCTCAGCCGCTCCAGCGCAGCCGGAGCCAGCTCCGTCGCGTACGCATGGTACACGTCGAACAACAGCCCGACATTACGCTCGCCAATCGCGTCAATCCAGTCCATCGTATCCTCCAGCGTCCACAGGAACGGATACGTCCACCGGGTCCGCAGATGATGCGGACCGACAAATTCCAGGCCAAGCCTGATGCCGTAAGCGTCAAGCAGCTGTGCGCATATCCGCAAACGGCGTGTCGCCCGGGCGAGAAATGGCGCAGGCAGCGCGTCTGTCGCGGGCAGCACATACGTGCAGCAGCGTGTGCTGCCGACAGAAGCTGCGCCTGCGGCAGCAGCCGCCAGCAGCCGCAGTCCGGCGGAGAACGCCTCGTCTGTCGTCCGCCATTCCACCGGCAAGCCGAAGGCGCCTGCCTCTACGCCATGCCGCTCCAGACTGGAGCGGATGCTGGCTGCCCGCTCCGGGACAGCCAGCTCCGACGCTCCCAGGTCAACCGACTGGAAGCCGTAGGCGGCCGCCAGCTCGATGAACGTTTCTTCCGTCCCAATGTCGCCTAAACCGGCGCGTGTCAAGCCCCGTTTCATCCCACTTCCACCTTTCCCGCTTCCACCCTCTGCCCCTCCAGCAAGCTCCAGTCTAACACAACCTCATGACCGGTACGCGACGATTCGTAGATCGCATCCAGCACCAGATTGCTCGTCAGCCCGGACAACGCCGGACTGATCGGCTCCTTGCCCTCACGGATGCAGGTCAGGAAATGGCGGCTTAACCGCAGCCGCTCACCTTCATCCTGCTCCGGCCGCGTCAGCAGCGCCTCCAGCGGACGATCAAATTTCTCCAGCAGCAGCTTGCCCGTGTCGCCCCGGTAAGTCGCGCCGCCCTCCGTCCCCATCAGATGGACAAACGGGGAGTTGTCCGTATCCATATGAACAGCCCAGCTGACCTCCAGCGACAGCGTGCTGCCGTCCTCCATTTTGATCAGAGCCGTAGCCAAATCCTCCACATCAAAAACGCCGCTCCAATCCGGCTTGCCCCATGTGCCGATGCCCCGCCGCTTCGGCCCGAACTCGCCGTAGGTCGCCCCGTAGACCGATACCGGCTTCGGATTGCCCATCAGAAACAACGCCAAATCCAGCATATGCACGCCGATGTCGATCAGCGGGCCGCCGCCGGACTCATCCATCCTCGTAAACCAGGTGCCCCAGCCGGGAATACCCTTGCGCCGGTACCAGCCGGTTTTGGCCGTATAGATTCGGCCCAGCTCTCCGCGCTCCACCTGCTCCCGGATGACCATCGGCACCGTCTCCCAGCGCATCTGGTGAGCTACCATCAGCGTACGGTCCGATCGCCGGGACGCCTCCCAAATTTGCCGGGACGCCTGGCCGTTCAGCGCCATCGGCTTCTCCACCAGCACATGCTTGCCCGCTTCAAGCGCCGCAATGGCCAGCGCAGCGTGGTATTGATTCGGCACGCCGATGATGACCGCATCCACGTCCGGACTGGCAATCAGCTCCTCCGGCGTTTCTGCCACATGCGGAATGCCGAACTCCCTGGCGCGCTGCTCCGCCAGCGGTCGGTACATATCCGTCACGGTTGTCAGTTCGCATTGCTCCGCCAGCTTGGAAAATTCACGCATATGCACCTGACCGATATTTCCTGCTCCTATGATGCCGAGCCTGATCCGCTTTGCTTGACTCATCCCGTTTCCATCCCCATTCGTGCAGACTTTTCGTTCACACTCATGATAAAATGAAAACGATTGCTCTGCATGCCCGGATCTTCGATAAATGTCCCAATATTTCGGAAGGACGCTGACCCAAGCTATGACCTATTTTCCAGGCTACCTGAGAACGTACCCGAATATGGATTCCTCGCTGCCGCTTTATTTGAATTTACATCGTCTGGAGCACGGCTACCCGGCCCACCGCCACGACTTCCTGGAATTTTCCTTCGTGATCGAAGGCAGCGGAAGCGAGTCGATTAACGGCATCCGCCATCCGATGAAGCCCGGCACCTTCACCTTTGTGCTGCCCTATCAGGTGCATGAGCTGTTCACGGATCCGGGCAGTACGCTTGTGTTATATAACGGCAACTTCGACATGTCGCTGATCACGGAGCCGGGCAGCCGCTTTGCCCTGACCGGGCTGCTTACCGATGCGGAGCCGCTGCCGCCGTTTATTTATTTCGAGGCCGAGACGGCCCGGCCGATCCAGACGCTGCTGGAGGACATGACCCGCGAATACGCAGGCGACGTCCGTTGGCGCAACGTGCTGCTGGCCTCCAGGCTGAAGGAGCTGCTGATCGCCTTCGACCGGGAGCGTCATCGGCAGCTGGCTTCGGTCAGCTCCGCCGCCGGCCCGTCTGCGCCGTCTTCCTCTCCGAGAGCCAAAGCGGCTCCGCCTGCTCCGGATTCCGTCTGGCTGATCATTCACTACCTTCATACGCATTACCAGGACGAGGAGCTGTCGCTTTCCAGTTTGTCCAACAAATTTGCCATCAGTATGTCGCGAATCAGCGAGCTGCTGAAGCAGGCGACAGGTCAAAGCTTCCTGCCGTTCCTGCACGATCTGCGGCTGCGACATGCGTGCGGCTTGCTTGCCTCAACCCACATGACCATCGCCGAAATCGCCCATGAGGTCGGGTACGGCTCCTTCAAAACCTTCTCCCGCATATTCCGCGAATCCAAAGGGCTGCTGCCGTCCGCCTATCGCAAGGCAAAGCGGGAAGCCCGGCAGACCGAGTCGCGCCCCTAACGGAAAACACCCCTTGGCATGCATCGGATCAACCAAGGGTTGTATCCAATGTCGAGGCCAAGGGATGCATGTCGTCAAGCCGCATGGGCTATTTCAGTAAATCGGCTTTCTTGTCAAATCAGCTCCGACTGTTTAAGCAGCCGTTGCATGAGAGCTGCAACCTCCGCACGGCTGATCGAAGCCTGCGGAGCCAGAAGCTCGGCGCTTCGGCCTGCGACAAGCACGGCTTGCAGGCAGTCGGCGACGCCGGCCTTCGCCCACTCCGCGACCTCTGCCGCATCGGCAAACGGCGCCAGAAGCTCAGCCGCAGCTTTCGCCGGAAGCTTCGCCTTCAGTCCGGTGACCGTCATCGCTTTGGCGATTATCGTCATCGCTTGCTCCCGGGTTATTTTCTCCATCGGGCGGAAGGTACCATCCTCGAAGCCCTGGATCAGGCCGTAAGCGGACAAGGTGCCCACAGCTTCATTGAACCAGTCCTCGCTCCGGACGTCCTTAAAAGACGCCTTGCCCTTCTCCGGCTTCAAACCGAGCCCGCGAACCACAATCGCGGCAAACTCCGCGCGGGTGATCTCCTGATCGGGCTGGAACCTGCCATCGCCGAGGCCGTTCACAACCATCCGCGAGCCCATATCGTTGACCGCAGCCTGCGCCCAGTGGCCGGCAGCATCCTTGAATTCAAGCGGGTGCCAGACGACGGAATAAGTGCTGTTCGTAAGGCTGTTCAGCTGTGCATAATAACGGCCCTCGGACTCGATGACCTTCGTCGGCACATGCCGGACCGTTCCATCCTCATCCACCGCGACGCCTGTCGTGATGCGGCGAGGGTCGACTCCGGACGGAATCGCAAAGGTCCGTTCCACATAAGCGCTGAACGTGGTCACGTCAATGCTCATTTCGCCGTAAATGCCTTTTACGGTGAAGTTGAGAGGCGGTGCAACGACCGTGAAATTCCCCGCCGCAGCCGCAGTCTCCATCAGGCGAATCGCTGCCTCTTGCGGCTTCGCAATTTCAATCCGGATCTGAATATCGCTCAGCTTCACCTCGCGTCCCAGCTTCTCCGAAATAGAGCCGATATGAAGCTGGCCCGCCGGTATCGTATAACTCGCCGTATCGGTGGCGATACGGATCACAGCCTGCTTGTCCTCCATCCCTTTGACCATCTGCCCGGTTAATGCGCCTACGATCGTCTCTGATCCGGCAGAGAACGGAATCGTCAGCACCATGCCGGTTCCCTCAGCGGCCAATCTCTCCTCCAGCTTCGTCGGATCGACAGCTATAGTCGTTACGGTTCGTCCGTCAACTGTCGAAGTGGTTGCGATGCCGGCATTTTGAACCTTGCCGTTAACCAGAACGTCGACGCCCCGGTCAGCCGCAGCAAGAGCCGGACTGGAGCTGCGCTGTTCCTCGACATACGGAGTGACAGGCTCGGTCGGAATCGACAGCGGGCCATAGCCATTCTTGTTCATTGCTTTGACCGTAAACGTGTAGGCCGTTCCTGCCTGTAAGCCGGTGACCGTGATCGAGCTGGCCGTACCGCTGGACGTCATCCCGCCCGGATTGGCCGTAACCGTATAGCCTGTAATCGCACTCCCCCCGTTATCGGCTGGAGCGGTAAAAGTAACGGTCGCCCTCTGTTCACCCGTAGCGGCCTTCACATCAGTCGGCGCTCCCGGCACCGTGCTTGGCGTTGCACTTAGCTCATTGGATCCCGGCCCTTCGGCGCTGCCTATGAACGCCTTGACGGCAAAATAATACGGTGTTCCGTTCGTTAACGGCATGATATCCACGCTGTATACGGAACTGAAAACCGTTACAGGAACCGGAGCATACACGCCTGCAGCCGTTCCATAGTAGACGCTGTAGCCGCTTGCCAATGCGACGCCATCCCATTTCAGCGTCACCGCGCCGTCCTTGGCTTCCGCCGACTGGAGCCATGGCGCGCCGATCGGGCCTACGGTCTGTTGAATGGTGAACACCATTGGCTGCAAATGATCCGCATAGACGGACGCCGTCACGCTGTAGGTCCCTTCAGCCAGACCGTCCTTGGCCCTCACCGTAAACGAGGTGGAGGTAACGACGCTGTCCAGCCTCTGGACCGCAGGCGCCGTGAGTACAAATTGTCCGCTGTCCGCGCCGCTAAGCGCAACGCCCAGGTTCTCCAAAGCTGCCGAGCCGGTGCGCTGGAGCGTAATTGTTCGCACCTCCTGCTCGCCCGGTGCAAAGCCGGTCGTCAAGGCTCGCAGCGTCTGATCGGCGATCGTCCCGATTTCATAAGTCGGCTGGATGCTGACCTTGCCGTTTTGAACCGTTTTGGCCATTTCCACCGCATCAATATCCGTGACCGTGGCCTGCAGCAGGTCAGTCGGCTGTTCAATCGTGATCGGGCTATCGCCTGCCGCCGATCCCGCCTTGATCCTGTACTTGACCGTAAACAAGGTGTCTCCAGCCGCCAGCGGCTGATCGCCTCCGGCCTGGTCGACCCAGCCAGCCTTCAGCCAGCCTGCCTGGTTGTCGAATTTCGATACGAAATATTCGCGGCCCGGACCTGTAATGTCCGCCACCTCCAGCGAGGCGGGGTCGAAGGCAAGCCGTATACCGTAAGAGCCGACGGCCGCCGACGCTTCATAGACCGACACAGGGACACTCACCGTATCGCCGGGCTTCCCTTCCGCTGACCCGATTCGCACAGCAGCCGTTTCCGGCGGCTTGGCCTGCACGAGGACGGCCCCCGCCGTCACATCAGCGCCGGCGATTGTCGCCGGCGCGACATCTTCCGTGTAAGTGCCTGAGCTGACGGTAACCTCCGTGCTGCCGGACGGAGCCGCATCCTTCACCTTGAATTGAAGCTTAAATACGTCCTGCTTCTCCATCACATAGCTGTAGATTTGAGCGTTGACCTTCACCACGCCGCTTCCCGATGCGTCCACAATAAAGCTGTTCGAGGAAGCCAGATCGGAAACCGGGGCGTTCGCCGCCAGCTCCAGCACCTTCGCATCGTAGCTTACATGTAATTCATAAGCCCAGAAGGGGAAATCTCCCGGGTCCATCGCGATTGCTACCTCGGTCAGTCCCCCGGGCGCCGCCTTGGATTGGCCGACCTCAACGGTGACCGGTTTCCCGGCCCCAGCCTGGACGCGGGGAGCTGCAAAAAAGCAGCCCCAGGCCAGCAGAGTGAAAACCATCAGCAGCGTCGTCAGCCTGCCCAGGGTCATCCCTCTTCTTCGATGATCCAATCGAGCCTTCATCCCTGCTGCACCCCCAAGTACATGTCCATAATTATTTTTGTATCCAGGTTGTCAATCAGCCCGTCGTTATTCATATCCAAAATATCCTTCTGCTCATCCGTCAGTGTAAGTTTGCCCTGCACATATTTGGTGATATAGAGGGCATCCGCAGGAGACACGAAGCCGTCCCCGTTCACGTCACCTTTAGCCGGCTTGACCAGCAGCGTCACGTTAAAGGTGACCGGCTTCATGCCTGCCGCCGCAACCGTCACTTTCGCCGTCCACGTCCCTGGCTTCAGCCCGTCCTTGGGCTTTATGGAGAAGGAAGTAGACGGATTCGCCTCATTCAGCACCGCGGACTGCGGCTGCGTCACCTCGAAGGCGTCTGCATGGTCTCCGCCCAGCGAAGCTTTCAGCTGCTTCAAGTCTGCCGTTCCCGTGCGCGTGACTGTCACGCTCTTGCTCCCCTGCGTGCCGGAAACGTAGCCGGTCCGCACATCCGCCAGCTGCTGATCAGCGATATCCGCAATCGTATACGTGCCGGGCAGCTGCAGCTTGGCCGTCATCACCCGCGAAGTATTGACATAATTAGTTTGTCTGAAGCGGTTCAAGAAGCCGATATAAGCCATGTCCCCATCAAGCTCGATGCGTGGCTGTTCCACCCATTCGTCGGTAAAGCCGGCTTCTCCCGCCACCGTCCAGTCACTCCCGTCAAACATCCACAGCGTCAAGCGGCCGCCGCTTTTCTGGTCCGTATAGGCGACATAGACCCGGCCATCGTAATAGAAGCCTTGCGTCTCTAACCCGTGCGATGCTTCTCCGAACGCGCTCGCTCCGACATACTGCCAGCTGGAGCCATCGTATTTCATGACGGACGCCAGTCTTCCATTATTCTGATCAATAAAGGAAACGTGAGGAGCGCCCTTGTCATCGAAAAACAGATCCACGCCCGGCATGATGCTATTGCCATCCAACACCTTCCCCATTTTCGTCCAGGACGTTCCCTCCAGCGTCTGCACGACCACGCCATCTTTATAGGAGCTGTATGCGACATAGAGCTTATTGTCCTTGTCAAACCGAAGCTTGGTATCGCTCGGATCTTCATCCGTCGGATTGCCGTCGCCCGCATCGACCCAGGCCGTGTCGTCAAACTTCTTGACAATCAGCCTCCCTGGCTCGCGGTAAGCGACGTAGGGCACGTCATGACGGTCGAATCGGAGATTGAGCTGGAATGGCGACCCCGATGAGAAGCCTGAAGCTCCTACAGCGGTCCAGGACGATCCATCCAGCTTGAGCACGGACAGCTTGTTGCTGCTATCCCAGAAGGCGACGTAAGGGACCCCTTGACTGTTTATCGCGAGACTGCCGAATCCTCCATCGTATGAATTGGGGATAGCGCCATCTCCTGCCCTAGTCCAGGTTGTCCCGTTATACATTTTGAGCGTCGGCTTGTTCCCATAGCTTTGATCGTTATAAAGAACGTAGGGAGTGCCCTTGTACAGCGCCATACTTTGGAACCAGCCCTTCAAGCTTTCTTCTTGGGCACTGACTGGGCCGACATAGCCAAATATACCCTCGGACCATTTCAGAACAGCCTGATCCAGCGCTTCCTGCAATGCCGCCTTGTCCGTGTAGCCGTCCTTGGGCGTCCGGTTAAACAGCGTGTGCGCTACCGCGTCCTGAATGTCCGCGTTCAAGCCTTGGTAGGCCGTGATATTCAGTCCGGGAGCATTGGCCGCCAGCGCCGTCTGGATATCTGCGGAACCTTTCGCCATATTGAAATCGGAGACAGGCTTGCGAGCCTGGACCGCGGCGTCGAATAGCGGCTGCAGCTCGCTTAGGGCGCTTAGCCCGGCTTGAGGACGAGAGCTGAGAAGCTGTGCAGCGATCGCAATTTTATCCGCAGCTCTGTAGCTCTTGTAATCCCCGTAAGACAACCCGAGCTCAGGATATTCCAGCACCACCTGCATGCTGTCCGCCTTCTCCGTTTTGTTGAAAATATCAAGCAGCGAAGGCCCGATATCCTGGTTGGCATACAGGTTAACGCCCTGCGTTCTCCAGATGATCGTATTCTCGTAGATGGCCGCTGCATCGTGCAGCTTGTCCGCTGTGGAGAGTTGGGTTCTCTGCTGTGTGGACAAATCGTACATATAGATATGCGATTGCGTATCGTAGTTTTTCCAGATCACCTTATCGCCGTATAGCTTCGGTTCTTGCTGATTGCTTGTCGTGTCCGGGTAAAGCGTCGTTTCCGCTTTAGTCGTCATATCGTACAAATGCACATTGTATTTTCCAACGGTGCCGGTAAAAATTTCCCAAACGACTCGATTGCCGTAGATGTGAGGGTTGCCCAATTGCTGACCGTTCACGCCAGGCACGAGCACGGTCGATTGCTTGGCGGAAAGATCGTAAGCCTCGATCGTATCGACGAACCCGCTTCTCCCCTTCCAGACAACCGTGTTTCCGTAGATGCTCGGATCCCCCGGAAAGCTGCTGGCGCTGTATACCTCCGTTTGTGTCTTGTCCTGCATATTGTAAGCGATGATCTTGCTGCTCGTCTTATAGACGATGACATCCCCATACACAACCGGGGACATCTCATTTTCCGGCGTGCTGGTAATTCGGGTCTCTTCCTTTGTGGCGAGGTTATACATGTAAATGTCCAGTTGTCCGCCGTTCCGCCCATCCTGCCACACAATCAGATTGTCCGTGATGGAGGGCTGGGAGGCTGCGCCGTTAGCCGTTAGCGGCGTAGTAGTCCGCGTCGGAATGTCATACATCATGATGTTGTAGTTCATAGCGCCGGCCGCCCAGACGATCTTATCCCCGCTGATTTGGGGAGCCATTTTGGAAACTGAGCCGTACGTCAGCTGGTAATTTGGCTGGGGCTCTGCCGAAGCCTTATCCGCCCACACCGCTGACGTTGCTCCGCCCAGCAGGACCAAAGCAGCAAGCGCCAGCTTATTCCTCATTTTAATCATTCGCATCCCCTCGAAATCTGTCTTTTTTCCTCACAGTTTCTATAGTAAAATAAACCTATATGACTGCGAAGTGACGTTTGGTCACGATTTTAGGAAAGCAGAGCATACATGCAGAGGAGCTGCCTATGAACATCCTTGAAGTGCTGATTGTAGAAGACGACGATCTATTCCGAGGCAGTCTGGAGGCGCTCATCCGCTCCGAGGCTGACATGCGTGTCATCGGCACGGCGAGCAACGGCCGTGAGGCCCTTAGCTGGGTGCAGCGCTCCAAAGCGGATATCATCCTGCTGGATTTGCAGATGCCGGTCATGAATGGAATTGAATGCACGAGGGAGATCCGGAAGCTGGATGCGGAAGTCAAGATTGTCATTTTGACAACCTTTAATGAAGAGGAATATATTTTTCAAGCGCTTGCCTATGGAGCGAACGGTTACTTATTGAAGGATGCCGATCCGGGCAAGCTGGCCTCCACAATTCGCGAAGCGGCCTGTGACCCGTTTATGCTGCCGGCGAAAGTAGCGGCCAAGGTAGCCCAGTATGCTGTGAACAATGGGGAATATGGGAAGGAACGCAGACTGCTGGGCTTCTTTGAGTCCAACGGTCACTTTTCCGGGCAAGAGCAGCAGATCATCGCTTTGCTGCTGAACCGGCTATCCAATAAAGAAATTGCCGACAAGCTGTTTCTGACCGAGGGCACGATCAAAAACAAGCTGACCGTCATCTATGATAAGCTGGGCGCGCAAAACCGGCCATCCGCCATCTCGCTGCTGGAGACGGCGCTGGCCGGACTTCCGTCGGCTCATGAGCCGACTCCTGCCTCCCTCCGGGGGACTACTCCTGCCAGCCTACTCTTCAGGTGAAGCGCAGTCTGAATCAGGCCATACCGGCAGCGTGAAATAAAACACGCTGCCGCCTTCCTCGCGCCGCCTGCAGCCCACGCTCCCTTGATGGAGCTCGGTAATCTCCTTCACGATCGCAAGTCCCAGACCACTGCCGGACGGGTGGCTTTCTCTCCGCTTATAGAAGCGCTTGAAGACCTGCGTCACCTCCTCCTCCGTCAGGCCAACGCCGCTATCCATGATTTCAACCACCAGTTCTTCGTTTCCAGCCTCAAGTCGGCGAATATGCGCCTGCATGTGAACAACCGAGCTTAGCCCAGTACTGAACTTTACCGCATTGTCCACGAAGTTGGACACGACCCGCGTCATCTGGAACCGGTCGATTCGCACCCGCTTCTCCGCCAGCTCCTTATCCACGTTTTCTGCGTGAAGCTCGAAGCCTTGCTCCCCCAGATCGGCGGCGAACTGCCCGCAGAGCTCCACCAGCCAGGGCCGAACAGCCACCGGCTCAAGCTGTAGGCTCATTTGTCTCGCTTCCAGCTTGGACAGATCGAATAAATCATGAATAAGCTTGCGGGTGTACCTCATTTTATCGGACATCTGGCGGCTGATGCGGCCGGGCTCCAGTGTGACCTTGCCATCGGCCATCAATTGCAGGTAATTCTGAATCCCGGCCAGCGGCGTTCCCAGATCATGCGCAATATTGGATAGCAGCCTGCTGCGATACTCCTTCATCTCCGACAGCTCGCTGTTCGCCTCCTGCAAGCTTGCCGTGCGCTCCAGCACCTTCTGCTCCAAGGTCGCATTGCTCAGCTCCAGCTCCGTCACCAGCACGTCATTGCGACGGGATAACCGGGCATAGCGGTAGGCGACGATGACCGCCTGAGCCAAGACAAACGGAATGATGCTTAGGTCGAGCAGTTCGACCGTATTGGCCATTCGCAAATAATACAGCGTATCGTTGAGCATCGCCACACTAATGAGCAGCAGGGCACAGACATGAATAAAAGCCCCTTCCCGCTTGCGCAGGTAAGCCTTAATCCCGACATAGCAAATAAAATACACCAGAAAAGCCCCTTTGAGCGCCGTCTGAAGCAGCATCGACTCCGTATAAATTCTGGCCGGAGTCATGCACACAAACAGCAGCAGCGCCGCCGTGAGCACGCCCGCCGCCGGGACCATCAGCCGGTGCACCTCTTGCGGATACAAGCTGCGCATAAGCAAAACTGCCGCTATAAAAGCGAATAGCTCTGCCCCGTACTCCAGCTTTACGCCGACCTCCCAATCGTCGATACGCAGCAGCAGCGAGGTTAAATATCCGTTGATGAACAAGGTACGCAAAGAAAAAGCGAGCGCCAGCAGCCCGACAAACAGCGTCGAATCGTCCTTGGAGCGCAGCGCAAAAATGATCAGGTGGTATAGCCCAATCAGTAAGAAGCCGCCAATGACGAAAATATCGTACAGCAATCCTTTGAGGATGTAGGGAATCAGCGCGCTCGAATCTCCATAGACGATTTCCCGGTTGATTCCCCCTTCCCGGAAGGAGTAGTTGGATACCTGGATGACCAGCTCTACAGACTGCCTCTTTGGTTGGAAAAACAACAGCTGTATATGCGCCTGCGGCCGCTCCGTCTCCAGACTCGTGCCCACCTCGCCCAGTCCGGGATGCTGCTGGCCGTCGATCCAGATCCGGTGCGTGCTGCCGATCGAACGGATAAACAACGCCTTATTGCCCCCTATATCCTCGGGCGACACGAGCAGCGTCAGCCGGTAAGTGCCATATCCGTATCCAGCTGCCGAAGACTCCTGTCCCTCGCGATGGGTCCAGGTGCCGGGCACTTGCAGATAAGCAGGCTCCCGGTCGCTAGACGCCCAAGCTCCCGGTTCCAGCAGCTGCTTCCAGTAAAATTCCCACTCTCCTTGCAGCGGAACGAGCTGCTGCCCGCTGGCGCCGCCTGCGTCTCTCAAGTCCATAACGCCTCTAACCGGGCCAGTCGGCTTGGCAGCAGGCTCCGAGCGTTGACCGCTGCCGTTCGTTTGCAGCTCACTTCCTCCTCCGCCAGGCATGGATTCATGCGAGCTTTCGGCCAAGGCCGTGTTTGGGAACGCCAATCCCGTGATCGTACTAATGAGTAAACCGGACAACAAGACCATGTAGGTAAGCATGGTTCCTCCCCTCTTAGGATGTCTTTCCTAAACCGCCTATTTTAGCTTCACTTGATGCAAAAATTGCTTCGGCGTACAGCCATTGTACCGCTTGAACAACGTATAGAAATGCGCCATATGCGGAATGCCGACCTGCTCGGCGATTTCCGTTACGCTTTGGCGGCCCGTGACCAGCAGCCGCTCCGCCTTGGCGATCCGTCGACGATTCACATAATCCGTAAACGATACGCCCATCAGCTTCTTAAAATGGCGGGAAAAATACGAATAGCTCATCCCCGCCATCCGGCTGATTTGCTCCATGTCGAGCCGCTGCTCCAGCCGCTCGTCAATATGCTCCAAAATCGGACGGATCACGTCCGCGTCGATATATTCATGCGGCTGCAGCAGCCCCCGGTCGTCATGCCGCAGCAGCGTCAGCATCAGATGCTTGATATGCATGCTGGCCGCAATCTCATACCCTTTGGCCCCCTCCAGCACCTCACGGTGGATCGCCTCGATTAATTGCCCGACGTCCTGCTTGACCCGTGCATCCCGAAACATTTCGTTTAATTCATCAAGCGGGTACAGCGCCTCCGAGAAGTGACGATAGTAGCTCATCATGGCCGGATCGAAATACGCCTGTAGATCGACATGCAGCACCGTATGCACCATCTCCTCGCTGCCCAGCTTGCGCGGAGCGTGCAGCCGAGAGCCGCCGACAAGCATCACGTCGCCAGGCTCCAGCACATAGACGCGATTGGGCATCCGCACTTCATGACGCCCCTTCTGCACCCAAATAAACTCCACTTCCTTATGATGATGCCACAGTCCGTCGGACGGGCACTCGTTCCGCTCACTGATAAACTGGTCCACCTTGAGCCGCAGCGCCGGATTCTGGTACACAATCGGTTCCTGAATAATCGGGCTCATCGCCTGCACCTTGCTTTCTCCCGCCGCAGCTGGCCTGCATCCGGGTGCATGTCCCAACTGATGCTATGTTTGTATTATAGTCGATACGGGCTGTACATTTCATGTGCCGTCTTCTGCTGAACGGCTCCCCCTATAGTTGACCATTTACAATAGTGTGTGACATACAGTGTAGTGAAAGCAGGAGCTGATGACAGCCGATGACAATTGAGGAAACCGTTAATGGACTTATTCAGGAGCTGCGGCGCGGCACGATCATTATCGGGGCGCTCGGTCAGCTATCCACGCCGTAATATGGCTACTCGCTTGTTTCCGTACTGGAAGCGAATGGGATACGTTGAAAGCCCGCCCCCGCAAGTATTACGTGCTGAGCACGGATGGCCGGGAGGTGTACCGGCAGCTCTGCCGGGATTGGCGCAGGTTGATGACAAGCATGGCGCACATTACGGAAGGAGAGGATCAGGATGGAGCTGATTAGCCGCTATGTCCATGCGGTGACCCGCAGACTGCCTGCCCGGCAGCAGGCGGACATTGAGAAGGAACTCACGGGCTTAATCGAGGATACGCTGGAGGAGCGCGCAGCCGGCGGCCAGCCGCCCCGGCAAGACGTGGAGGCGGTGCTGCTTGAGCTTGGCGATCCTAGCGAGCTGGCTGACAGCTGCCGGGGGAACCGGCGGTCGTTGATCGGACCCGAGCTGTTCCCGCTCTATGTGTCGGTTGTCCGCTTTGTGCTGATCGCGATCGGCATTGCCGTCGCCGTGCGGTTTACGATCGGAGCTGTCGCCGATCCGCTGCATGCTCCCCGCCAGCTGGTACAGCATCTGTACGCTCTGCTGCTGAGCGGCCTGCAGGGCTTTGCCTGGGTGACGCTTATTTTCGCGCTGGTGGAATATTACGGGCCTCATCCGTTCAAATCAGGAATGCGAGCCTCCGCCGCCTGGAGCCCTTCCGACCTGCCCCCGCCGCCCGATTCCCGCCCCCGGATTCCACGCGGAGAGTCTGCCGTCAGCCTGATCTGTACAATCGTATTTGCCTTGCTGATCATAAGCTCCATCGAACTGTTCGGCATCTGGCCGGCCCGAAACGCGGAAGCCTCGACGGTTATACCCTTTCTCAATAAGACGGTCTTTCAACAATTTTTACCATATATTTGGGCAGGCTTGGCGCTGACGGTGCTCGTGGAAAGCTTGAAGCTGGTCGCAGGGCGCTGGACCGTCAAGCTGGTGAGCCTTGAGCTGCTGGTTAACAGCCTGCATCTGGCGCTGTTTATTTATATGTTCGCCGATCCTTCCATTTGGAACGAGCAATTTATGGAGCAGCTTGCGACAACAAGCTGGGCGACAAATAACAGCGAGTCGCTGGCCTTCATTGGTCGTATCTGGAGCCAGACGACGGAGGGGCTGCTTTACATCGCGGCCCTTATTTTCGGAATGCAGGCAATCATGGCGGCCGTTCGCTTCATCAGGATCACTCGCCTTCCGCAGCGCAGCTAGGGCAATTTGGATGAAAACATAGAACAGGCAAGGGAGCAGCGCTACGGAAAATTGCTTTCTTTGCAGCTCCCAACCCAACGTCCGGGCCCAGACCGGTTCCAGCAAAGAAGCGGGTCTGGCAGGCGCTGGCTCTGCCTGTCATGCATACAGGGATTCAGTCCTCATTTCGGATCAGCAGCTGCATGGAAGTCCACCCTAGCATATAAATGGCTGTACTCGTCTTGACTCTCCTCATCGCTGATCCAATCCGATTTGATCCAAACAGGCACGCCTAGCAGCTTCTCGATTTGTGTCACCGCTTCCTCAAGCTCCTGCTCCAGCAGCGCCTTCTGAATTTGCTCGAATTGTTGATGCCCGAACAGCTCGGACAGCACCTGGATGTCCGCTTCCTTCGCCTCTCGGTCATCCGTTTGAATATGAAGGTTACCGAAATTGCTCATCTTATATGACTCACCGTCTCTTGCTCACCTCCAACTACTCTTCTACTTCCCCCTGCTCGCCTGGCGTTGTGAAACCGATAAATGCCGAATTCCCCGAAATCGGAAGCTACAATCGCCTGCCGTAGCGGATGCAAATCAGGCGTAAACCGCAGTTCCACACCTCGCTGCAGCAGTTTGTCCACCAAGCCGTCGAGCCGCTCTACGGCAATAGGCTTTACAGGTCGCGGACAGGTGAAATACCCCGCTGTCCGATCAGCCAGCTCGAAGCCGTCTGGCGCGAACTCGTAGCGGTACAGCGTCTGCCCCATCATGCGCTCATACCAGCGGCTTTCTACCGTGACGACGATATCCGCCGCTGTCTGACCGAAAAACAACACCCGATGCTCATCGCGTATCTCATCCGTTCGGCGGCATACGATTCGGGGACAGTCTCGCGGAAAATAATACGTGTACGCCTGCTCCGCATGCACTGCCCAGACGACTACAGGGGCATCAAGCCGATGCGGCACCGGCCGAGGAATGAACAGCTCAATTCCCGCTTCCTCACTGAAATGAAACAGCATGACCACGCCTCCTTTGCGTTGACAGCCTCATTAATCACCCTCATACCCTTAGCAAGCGGAGGGATGGCCCGCTCAAGAACCGTCCGCCCCTGCTCAGACACGATCGTCCGGCATCAGCTTGCTCCCTCCTTTACCTTACCATGTTACCATTACCTTCGAAAAATGGCTGATGAAAAAGCAGCCTTCCTTCACCCGCGCCAATGGTAACAATGATGCGGACAGCGCAAAAATCCCGACCATCGAACAGACCTGCTGCGTCTCGTTCGTTGGCCGGGATTTTCCAGCCTGCAAGCAAACCTCGGCTTCCAAGCTCCAGCGCATTGTTAGTCCGGAGTCCTTCATCCTTATCCTGCACGCTCAGCGATGAAAAGACCGCCAGAAGGCTCCCTCCGTCGCAATAATCGGCATAATGTCGGCATACGGAACACGGAACGTCGGAAATCCGGCCGCGTAAGGCGCGATATCATAAGGATTGAAATACACATGCAGCGCATCGGCAGTCACATAAAAGGGCTGATCCGGCGCAATCCCCTTATAGCTGTCCGGGAAAATGTAATCGTACTGCGGGTCCTCCTTGATTTGTCGGCCTACAATAGCGCTCAGCACCTTCACATAATCGCTGCCCGGTTTAAACAAATCCTTCAGCTCATAAAACCGCCCGGTGCCCAGATCGACATGCGCATAGACGCGTGTCGGCATTCCGTGAGCCGCTCCAAACGGATAATTGTACCCGACCAGCTCCAGCGACAGCAGCCGTTCCCGGTAAAACCCAACCTCAAAGTCACCCGTGTAGCTGTATGCCAGCTGGCCGCTGCCTACCGGCTTTACCTGGGACAGCTGCCTCAGCTTTTCGTTTACGTGCCGCTGCGCAGTCCTGTCCTGCATCCCCTCCAGCTGCGGGTAATAGACCAGATAGTCCTTGTTCGGCTTGTATTTCAGCTCCTTCACCCGGAAAGGAGGCATAAGCGGGATAACGGCGGGCGGCTGCCAGACGACCCGGCCGGCCCGTGTCACATAAGAAATTCGCTGGTCCACATTGGCCTGAACAAGCGGTCCCATCAGCGTCAGCGTGCCGACGCCTTCCACCGCAGGCAGCTGCACGGCCCGCTTGCCTGCACGATCCAGGAAAAAGCTGCGCGTCCCGTCGCTGACTGACAGTACACCGTGCTTGTAGCTGTCCACCTGGACATACCGCGACGCGGTCAAAACGCGGCCCTGCTCATCGGCAATCGCATAGGTCGAGCCAAGAAACGGCTGCGCGGAATCAAGCGGGAAGCCAAGCGCATACCGCCGCTCGCCAAGCGGCCGCACTTCATTGTATACCGGCTTCAGCACAAAGCGGCCGCTGCGGTCGATCAAGCCGTACTTGTTTTTATAATCGGCCGCTGTATTGACGACCGCCCGGCCCTCGGCAAACGGCTGCGCTTCTGTATATTGCGGCGCAAGCACAACCGCGCCCTGCTCGTTGATATAGCCGTAACGTCCGGCCGCCGATTGGCGGAACGGCAGCAGGCCGTCTCCCAACGCGCCGACAAACGCATACGAATACGTATGCAGCTGCCGCCCGGCCGGATCAATGAGGGCGTAGCGCTCCTCCGCGAGCTTCACGATCGCTTTGCCGCCGGAGAAATCCCCGGCTTCCAGAAAGGTCAGCGGAATGACCTCCCGGCCTTGCGCATCCAGATAGCCGTAACGCCCGGAGCTGCCGTCCGAAGCCAGCGCCCGACCATTATAATACGTCCCGATATAGCTGTAAGCGCGCGGCGTCAGCACCTGACCATCCTCGTCGATGACCTTGTAGCCCTCCGCGTCGGTGACAACAGCCCGGCCTTCGGCAAATGTCCCGATGCTGCCGAAGCGCGGCTCGATCCGGTAACGGCCGCTGGCGTCAATCGCGCCGACGTGATCGCCATCGCTGACAACAGCCAGCCCGTTCGGCTGGAACGGCTCGGCGTTGGCATAACGCAGCGGAATCTCCAGCCTGCCTTCCGCGTTGACATACCCCCAGCGGGTGCCTTGCACCGTCTTGGCCGCTACCGGAAACAACGCCGTCATCCGCAGCGCCAGCCCGCTGTCCGCCGCTTCCCCGGAGCTGCGGCCCGCCTTTTGAATCGCATCGTACAAATGATCCTTATAAAACTGCGCTTGCGGATATTGCCGGACCAAACGTTCATAGTAGCGGATAACCCGGCGAAAGTAATACGGGTACACATCGTAGGCGGGCGCCAGACGTCCCTGCTCCAGCCGATACACCTCGATGTTATAGGCCAGTCCGGTGTCATGCGACCAAAGCGCCAGCTCCGCCAAGCCGTCGCGGCCGTGCGGCCCCGGCATATCCTCGGCCTCCGCATAGCTGAACGATACACCCGGCGGTGAGATGCCCGTCATGCCTGCTCCCGTCCAATCGTACAAGCCCAGCTCCGACCAGATCGCCCCGACCTGCCACCCGACAACCAGCGTCATCCGGTTCCGATGCGTGAGCGGCGCAGCCTGCAGCGTACTGACGGCATACCCTCCGCCCTGCAGCGTCGCCGCCGTTGCCCAGCGCTCGCCGTTATAACGCAGCACCTGCACATAGGCCTGCGAGCCCAGCTTGTAGGCCCCGGCAATTTCCGGTACGCCGTCGCCGTCCAGATCCGCCGCGATGATCACAGGCTTGCCGTGCTCCGGGTCAGGCTGCCGCTGAATGACCGCTCCCGGCGGCAGATGCGCCTCCAGCTGTGCCATCAATTGCTGTTCATCAACCATGTTGCGCGTCACCTCTCCTTTCTCTCCCTCCAGCATATGGGCCTATGCCCGAAATGGTGACCTGTATACTTGCTTCGGAGCAGGGAATAACTAACAGGTGTCAACGATGGCGAAGCCGGGTAATACGGAGCGTAGATCAGGCCTCGGACTGCCAATCCTTCCTGCTGCCCGCGAAGCGGAACCGCTTATGCTCGGGGAGGAGGACCCGAATGACCTGCAATCTGTAAGCAGAGACGGCTGGAGGAACGATGATGACAAGACGCGGCGGGGCTGAATTATTCAAACGCTTTTTTCTTAACAATCAATTTGTCGTAGGTTTGCTGATCTTGCTGCTGATCAGCGTCAATCTGTATGTGCTGAACCAAATTCCGTTTGTATTTGCGCCGCTTGTCGTGCTGCTTCGCACCGTGCTGCTGCCTTTCATCCTGACCGGCATTGCCTTCCATCTGCTGAACCCGCTGGTGAACTGGCTGGAGAAGCAGCGCATCCGGCGGCTGCATGCCATCGTCGCTTTGTATTTGCTGATTCTCTGTCTGCTGACGCTGCTCGTCTCAACTGTCGTGCCGCTCATTCGCGAGCAAATCAAAAGTCTGATTCAAAATTTCCCGACCTACAGCGAGCAGATTGAACAGCAGTTCGCCCAGCTGGTCGGCAGCCGCTTATTTAATGAAGTGCAGCAGATGCTAGGCTCCTCGTCCACGGACTGGGCTTCCTCCCTGTCGGAAAAAGCAACCTCGCTGCTCAATAAAGCCGGAGCAGGCATCGGCGGCCTGATCGGCGCGCTGACGGAAACGCTGCTTACGCTGGTGGCCGTGCCGTTTATTTTGTTTTATTTGCTCAAGGACGGCCGCAAGCTGCCCCGGTATATGCTCAAATTTGTGCCCACCGGCTGGCGGCGCTCCGGCTATACCGTACTCGGCGAAATAAATGACAAGCTGAGCGCCTACATTCGCGGGCAGCTCATCGTAAGCTTCTGCATCGGGCTGCTGCTGTATATCGGCTACCTGATCATCGGCCTGGACTACTCGCTGGTGCTCGCCGTCATCGCCGCCTGCACCAGCGTCGTCCCGTACATCGGACCGATTATCGCGATTACGCCCGCCTTGATCGTGGCGGCTGTCACCTCCCCGGTTATGCTGCTCAAGATGGTCATCGTCTGGACGGTCGTTCAGCTTGTGGAAGGCAAGTTTATTTCGCCGCAAATGTTGGGCAAGTCGCTGCACATTCATCCGGTCACCATTATTTTCGTCATCCTGACCGCAGGCAATTTGTTCGGCATCGTCGGCATCATCCTGGCTGTGCCCGGCTATGCCGTGCTCAAGGTGCTCGTCTATCAGCTGTTTCGCTGGTTCAAGGCGAATTCAGGGCTGTACCGCATCCAGCGTCCGGCAGCCGCTTCGGCGCGTCTTGACCGGCCGGACAATGAGCAGCCTGCCCCGCGCTCCTTCGGCTCTCCCCGTGACCCGGAGCAGCAATAGCTCAGGCATAGCCTGCGCTCCGCACGTATGGCCCTGGCGCATAACCGTGCGGCGGATTCACTTTCAAAAGTAGCGGCAAGCGGATGTTCCATCCAGCACAGCTGAACGGATGACTCATCCATGTAAAATCATCCGCCTTCATGCAACGGCAATCAGGCCGGTCTGCCTCCGACATTCGGAGACAGACCGGCCTGATTCAAGTGAAGCGTTCGCGGTAAAGCGCCTTACCCTTACGCTCCGGTTCCCGTTGTGCTTGTTCCTTGCGCTGCCGGATCAGCAGGAGCCGGGCGTTCGCCGCCGGTATGCTTCTGATCGACAAATTGACGGATCGACTCATCAAGCGAATCCTTGATCTTGCTTACGAGCTGATCCTTGTCAATGCCCTTTTCCGCTGCAATTTCCGCCAGCGTCTTGCCTTCCTTCCACGCTGCATGCAGCTCGTCCGTCGTCAGGCCGAGGATGCCGGACAATGTTTCCGGGTTGCCGAAATGTCCAGGTCCACCCTTGCCGCCGCCCGGGAAGCCGCCTTTGCCTTGCTTATCGCCGCCGCCTTGCGGACCAACGGTTGTAATTTGCTTTTGAATGCGCTCGGAAAGCGTTGCCGCCTTCTCATCGGCTTGAGCTTGCGTCAGCTTGCCTGCGGTAACCATTTCCGTCAGCTTGGCCTTCTCTGCGTCAACCAGCTTCTGGAGATAGTCTGCCTCGCTCAAGCCGCCTGTAGCTTGCGCGATTTGCGCCAGCGTTTGCTGCTGCTGCAGCTGCTCGTGGATGACCGATGCCTCAACGCCGAGCAAAGTCGCCGTCTGCTCGACAAGTCCGCCGCCGCCGCGTCCTTCATGCCCGAAGCCGCCAGGACCGCCGCCGCGCGCGCCGTCGCCGCGTTGACCGCGTGCGCCTTGCTCGCCCTTCATCCCCGGCGCCTTCACCGCGCCTTGTGTTTGGCTGTCTGCTGCTGCCGATGTATCCGTTGCTGCAAAAGCTTGCGAATAATAGAAGCTGCCTCCGCCAATCAGTAAGCTAGCTGCGAGTGTACCTGTTGCAATTTTTTTCATCATTGGGTTCATGAGTCATTCTCCTTTTTGGCTGTAGATTGGGTTGTTTTCCTTACAAGACCAATCATAGAGAATGAACCTGAAGCCAGCATGAAGGCCCACTGAGCGTAACCTAAGAAAAAGCTGAATGTTAGCTGAATGCCGGGGCAAATCCCTCGACTCCCCCTACTCGCCCCCTTTTTCTCCGCAGCTTTGCGCCTCACGTACGGCCGCTTCCCCGACAAATGCGCTCAGCCCTCGCCTCATCCTGCTATGCCATCCTACTCCGTCGTAAAGGTCTGCACGTTCTGCCGCAGCGTCTGGGCCAGCTCGCTCAGGCCGGAGGCGGACAACGCAATCTGCTCCATCATCAGCAGCTGCTCATCCGCAGCCTCCGCCGCCTGGCGGGTCTGGTCCGAAATGCCGCGCGAGATCCGGGACACTTCTTCTACAGCCGCCAGCACCTGCTCGGAGCCCGCCGACACCTGCTGCGAGGCAGCAGACACCTCCTGAATTTGATCAACTGCGCTGCGCATGGCCGTCCGAATTTCCGCAAACGCCTCGCCCGCCGCCGAAACCGCCTGACTGCCCGACTGCACCTCCTGCACGCTGACCTCGACCGCGCCAACGATTTTCCCGGTGCTTTCGCTGATCAACCGGATAAGTTCCGCCACCTGACCTGCCGATTCCTTCGTCTGGGCGGCCAGCTTTTTAACCTCCTCGGCGACAACCGCGAAGCCTTTGCCATGCTCGCCCGCCCGCGCCGCTTCAATCGAAGCGTTAAGCGCCAGCAGGTTCGTTTGCTGGGAAATATCAGTGATCAGCTTGACGATCTGCCCGATCTGCCGCGAATGAAGGTCCAGCTCGGCCGCCTCGCCCGCTGCGCTCCGCACCGTCTCCAGCATGCCGTCCATCCGTCCGATCGTCAGCTGCAGCGCGGCATGTCCTTCGTCGACACGGCCCATGGTTCGGCCGGCGATGTCGGCGACATCAGCCGATGACTCGGCAATCCGCTGCAGGCCGATCGCCATCTCCTGCATCGCCGTCGCGCATTCGTCAGCGCTGACCGCCTGCGCTCCGCTCCCCTCGGCAATCGTGCGGATCGCGCTGGCCATCTCGCCCACAGCTTGCGCCGATTCCGCAGAATGAATCGTCAGCTCCGTCGAGCTGGATGCCGTATGCTGGACCGAATCGTGAATTTGCCGGATCAGCCCTTGCAGCGCCCCGCCCATGCGGCCAAATGAAACCGCCAGCTCGCCCAGCTCATCCCGGTTGCTGACCTGTACCTCCGTCGTTCGCAGATCACCTGCGGCAATCCGCTTCGCTGCCTGCGACAAGGCGGCAATCGGTCTGGACAAATGACGGGCAATGTAGGTGCCCAGCACGCCTGATACAAGGATGGACAGCAGCATAGTCAACATCAGCAGCGCATTCGCTCCCTGCACGACCTTGTTGTTCAGCGCCATGCCTTCATCCAGCAGCCGCTGCTGCTCAGCGGACAGCTCCTGCGCGGCCTCCGCAATTTTCACGCCAATCGGGAACGTATTTTGCGTCGCGATATTTTCAGCCTGCCGCAGCGTTGAAGCCGCCATCACCGTTTGCGCCAGCTCCAGATAATTCGCGTTTTGGTCAGCCAGCTCCGTCAATTGATCCTTGACCGTCTGATGCTGCGCCAGCTCCTGCGCCCGGCCGATAACTTCCCCGGCTGCCTGATTCGCCGCAAGCGCCTTCGTCTTGATCGACTCGCCGCCCAACAACAAATATTCCTTCAGGTGATTGTTTTGCTCAATGGCGTGTACCTGAACCTCCTTCATTACAATCAGCAAAGCTGCCTGCCGGCCGATCAAATCATCATAAGAACGTACGACCCGGCTCAGCGAGCTGTACCCGATCACACCCGACACCAGCAGAAATACGAGAATCATGCCGAAGCCGCCATACAGCTTTCTACCTATGGTTAATTTCATCGTAAACGATCCCCCTACATTCTGTGCTTGTCATGGTCATCTGCTTCATTCAGCCGGCCCTGTTTTTCAGACAGACAGGCATGTTGAACGAATCCTTAGCATGTCAGACTAGCTGACACATGACTTATGAACTACGTCTAATCATAGCGGATCCCGGGAAAAATGCAACAAAAAATACCCATTTATTTCATGAAAACGCAATCAGCTCCGACGACCTAAGTCGCGGAGCTGATCGCAGCAAGCTATTGTTTTGACAAGCGGTTAATCCTTCCTGTTCATCAAGGCTGGGAGCCACGTCGTCCTACACGTCCAGATATACGGCCTTGCCCGTACGCGAGGATTCGTAGATCGCTTCGAGAATCAGCGACACGACATACGCCTGCTGCGGCGTCACAACCGGCTCGGTGTCGGTGTCGATCGCCTCAATCCAGCGTCTCATTTCCAGGTCGGCGTCCTTCTCCGCCTTGCCGTCGTAGAACGCCACGCCGCCGCTTTTCAGCTCAACCTCGCTGGTAAACAGCCGGCTGTGCTTCTCCCCGTTGATGCGCAGGCCGCCCTTCATGTCCGCGCCGCCCTCGGTGCCGCACAGCGTACATTTCGCTTCATCAACCTCCAGCGTGTTAAGCGCCCAGCTCGATTCCAGCACAATGCTGGCGCCATCCTCCATCACAATCATGCCGAACGCCGAATCCTCGACCGTAAACTTGGCCGGGTCCCATGGCCCCCAGGCGTTGGCGGCATTTTCGTTTTGGCTGAGCTTGTGGTACGCCGTGCCCAGCACGACCTTCGGCTTGTAATTGTCCATCATCCACAAGGTCAAATCCAGCGCATGGGTGCCGATGTCAATCAGCGGCCCGCCGCCCTGCTTTTCCTCATCCAGAAATACGCCCCACGTCGGCACGGCCCGTCTGCGGATCGCATGCGCCTTGGCGTAATAAATGTCGCCCAGCTCACCGGCCGCGCACAGCTTTTTCAAATGCTGGCTGTCCGGGCGGAACCGGTTGTTGTAGCCAATCGTCAGCTTGTTGCCGGTTCGCTCAGCCGCCTCCACCATCCGCTTCGCGTCCGCTGCCGTCTTCGCCATCGGCTTCTCGCACATGACGTGCTTGCCCGCTTCCAGCGCGGCGATGGCGATATCGGCATGAGAGTCGTTTGGCGTACACACATGTACGATCTCAATCGAACCGTCCTTCAGCAGCTCGCGGTAGTCGGTATACACGGCTGCGCCGTCCGCGCCATACTTCTCGGCGGCCTGACGGGCGCGTTCCTCGACGATATCGCAGAAGGCCACCATTTGAATGTTCGGCAGCTTGCTCAAGCTTGGCATATGCTTGCCATTGGCAATTCCGCCGCAGCCAATCAGCGCAATTCGATAAATACGGGACATAGTCGTGTCCTCCTCACAGGATTAAAGGTATAGGGGATGCCGGGTGACGTCCGCGATATTGGGACGGCGTCATGCCAAACCGTTTGCGGAACACCGCGTGCAAGTAACTTCCATTCGCAAAGCCTTCCAGCGTCGCAATTTTCTCGACCGGCAGCTCGGTTTCATCAAGCCTGCGGCAAACCGCCTCCAGCCGGATGTCCTCGACAATGCTGCGAAACGAGCTGTCCGGGTGATACGCCTTCAGAATGCGCTGCAGCTGGCGCGAGCTGATATGGAGCTTGTCGGCGACATCCTCCAGCGTCAACGGACACGCATAGTTGGCGCGTATATATTGCAGCGCGAAGCGGTAGCGGCTCGCATTGACATCACGCTCCGGCAGCTCCAGCGACAGCTTGCTGTCATCATAGGCGCGCACGGTGCGCAGCAAAATTTGTACGATACATTGCTTGATCGTCGTATACGAACCCGAATAATTGTCGCAGCAGGCGCGATAAGCATCGAGAAAGCACGGCATCGCGCAGTGCAAATCCATCGTCGGCGCCAGCGGAAGCGCTTGCAGCTTGCCTATGCAGTCTGCGGCCTCGGCGATTTCCCAGCGGTCCAGCCCAGCCTCCTGGCCGCCTCCGACGCCTGCTCCCCGATCGACAATATCGACGTGCAGGCACAGCTCCTCCATCGAATCGGCCGTATGCGCCTCCTGAAAATGCACGACGCCCGGTCCCGTCACATACATCATGCCCGGCCGCAGCTCATGCGTGCGGTCGCTCATAATCACTTTGCCTGCGCCGCTCGGAATAAAATGAAACTCAAACTCCGCGTGCTTGTGGAAGCTGACCGTTTTGCCCGGCGCAAACGAAGTGAGATGGAAGCGGAGCACGCGAAGCTCATAATGGCCCCAGCGAATCCGCAAATCCAGCCGCTCCAGCGCGTCCTGGCGCTCCAGCATGACTTCATAAGGAGATGAATTCATCGGACTCCCTCCACTTTCAGACTGATGCCGCATGGGCTCTGGCAGCCGCAGCCGCCCCGCACTAGCGGGCCAGCTCCTCCAGCCGTACCGCGCGGCGCTCGCGGGCCGAACGGTTCGACGCTTCCATCAGCGCCGTCAATTCCATCGCTACCCGGATATTTTCCTCGGCAACCGTATCGTTTGCGATGTGCCCGACCCATTGGTCGAATGCGCTCTCCCGGCGCTCCGGCAGCGGAACCTCATGCCACTGATCGGCCAGCGCCCCGTCCGGCTGCTTTGTCCGCAGCAGCAGCTTGTTATCCGGCGTGCCGTACAGCAGCGTGCCAAGCGTGCCGTGTACTTCAAGCGTAAACGGCGAGAAGCTGTTCACGAAGCCGGCCTCGACGATGCCGACCGCGCCCGATTTCGTGGACAACACGGATACGGCGTTATCCTCGACTTCTTTGCCTGTGATATAGCCGTAATGCGCCGTCACGTCAACCGGCTCCTCGCCGAGCAGCAATCGCGTCAAATACATCGGATGGCAGCCGAGATCAATCAGCGCGCCGCCAAGGCAATCCTCCAGGCTGTAGAAATGCGGCGGCAGCCAGTCCTTGATCGCGCCGTCGTGCGACAGTCTCGCACGGACGAGCGTAAGCTGACCGAGCGCCTGCTCGGCGAGCAGCTCGCGGATTTTCAACGTGTAGCCTTCGTTCAAGCGCGGCAGCGAGACCGTCAGCTTGACCCCGTTAGCTTCCACTGCGTCGATAATTTCCTGGGCTTCGCGCACCGTCGGCGCGATCACCTTTTCCGTAAAAATATGCTTCCCCGCCTGCGCGGCGGCTACCATCACCTCGCGGTGCAGCCGGGTCGGAGCGTCCACGATGACCGCATCAATATCCGAAGCGAGCAATTCCTCCAGCGATGCGTAAAACGGAACGCCTTGCTTCTCGGCAGCTTGCTTGCCGCGTTCAGCGTTCTCATCCCATACGCCTGTAATTTCCGTATCCGGGCGCTGCTGCGCCTGCTTCGTGTAATCCCAGGCATGCACATGCCAGTAGCTGATTTTCCCAATGCGCAATCCCAAGTCAGCTCTCTCCTTCAGTCTATAAATTTGAGACATCCTGGGATTAATGTAACATAGTTTTATCGTTATTTTTAGTGTAAATTAGCGACATTTGCTATATAAAAATACGACACGAGTCAGTCGATCAGACGAGCCGTAAACATGGACTTGGCCATGCGCACGCCGTTTAATTGCAGCTCCACCTCGATCTTGCTGAAGCGGCGGCTCATCTCGATAATGCTGGGCTTTACCTCGACGACGCTGTCCAGCGGAATCGGCATCAGGAAATAATTCGACGAGCTGTCCAAAATAAGATCGCCCCGCCGATGCTCCTTCACCGTCCGCAGCGCCGCCTGATTCATCAGGGCAGTCAGCACACTTTCCGAGGCCATGCCGACATGGTTGGTCATCTGTGCCGTAATCGTACCGCGAAACAGCAGCGTGCCGTCCTTGCCGCGAATTTTTTCAAAGCCCGCCCAGATCAGATCCTCGAACGATTCGCCATATTGCGGCTGTGTCTGCACAAACTGCATCGCCTTGAGCACATCGCTGCGGCTGATGACACCCAGCATCTTCTTCTGCTCATTGACAACCGGCAGCATCTGAATCCCCTCCCACACCATCAGATGGCTGGCGGAAGCAACCGAGGTCTGCACCGGCACCGTCAACGGCCCTCGCCTCATATGCCGCTCCACCGGATCGGAGGGCTGCGCGCCCAGCACGTCATTCGTCGTCAAAATGCCGATCGGCCGATGATGATCATCGACCACCGGATAACGCGTATGTCCGGTCCGCGCGATCAGCTCCTGCATCGCCTGCACCGTGTCTGTCGCCTTCAATGAATAAACCGGCGTATCCGTCCGGATAATGTCCTGCACCAGAATAATTTTTTTCTTGATCATCCGGTCGTGAATGGCGCGGTTAATGAGCGTCGCAACCGTAAAGGTGTCATAGCTGCTGCTGATCACCGGCAGCTCCAGCCGGTCGGCTACCTCGCGAGTTTCCGCCGAGGCCTGGAAGCCGCCCGTAATGAGCACCCCGGCTCCTTGCTCAAGCGCATACAGATGCGCCTGGCTGCGATTGCCGACAATGAGCAGATTGCCAGGCTCCACATAACGCATCATCGCCTCCAGCTGCATCGCGCCGATAACGAATTTATTCAACGCCTTGTGCAAGCCTGCCGCGCCGCCCAGCGTCACGCCGTCCACGATATGCACGACCTCGTCGAAGGTCAGCCGATCGAATTGCCGGCGTTCGCGGGACTCGACCCGCACAGTCCCCGTCCGTTCCTTCGTGCTGACAAGCCCTTCGGCCTCCGCTTCCTTAATGGCCCGGTAAGCCGTGCCCTCACTGACCTCCAGCGCCTGGGCGATTTTACGCACCGAGATGCGCGCCCCTATGCTGAGCCTTTCAATATAGCGCATGATTTGCTCATGCTTGGTCACCAATTCCTGCGGCCGGTCGTTCACCAGTCGTTCACCTCATGCTTTACGGTTTAACTGCCAACATGCTCTCATGCTTTCATCTTAGCGCACCCGCACAGAAAAAGCATCTTGCACAGCGGGAAAGCGTTTGCGATGTCTTGTTTTTTACGAAAGTTGTGCTAATATTTGAAAATACGACATTGAGCGCGAGGTAGACGGCATTATGGACCCCTATTCCCTTTATTTTGAAATGAACCGCGCCGACTGGGCGGAGCTGCGCAACAGCTCGACTACGTCGATCAGCCGCGAGGAATTTGACCGCCGCAAAGGCTTCCACGACCGCATTTCGTTTCAGGAGGTCGAAGATATTTATTTGCCGCTGTCGCGATTTATTCATCTGCAGGCCACGGCCGCACGGCAGCTTCATGAAGCATCCGCCACCTTCCTGCAGCACAAGCGGCAGAAGGTGCCGTTTGTCATCGGCATCGCAGGCAGCGTCGCTGTCGGTAAAAGCACCACGGCACGTCTGCTGCAGGCGCTGCTCGCCCGGGAGCCATGGCGGCCGCAGGTTGATCTCATTACAACCGACGGCTTCCTGTTCCCCAACCGGGTGCTGGAGCAGCGCGGGCTGATGAAACGAAAAGGCTTTCCGGAAAGCTACGATACGAAAAAGCTGCTGCAATGCATCCGCGACATCAAAGCAGGCAGACCGGATATCGTGGCGCCGGTTTATTCCCACTTGTCCTACGACATCGTTGACGGCGAAGCCCAACTGGTCCACAGCCCGGATATTTTGATTGTGGAAGGGATCAACGTTCTGCAGGTGACGAAGGACGCCAAAGTGTTCGTCAGCGACTTCTTTGATTTTTCCATCTATGTCGATGCCGACGAGCGCGATATCGAACGGTGGTATGTCGAGCGGTTTCTTATGCTGCGCGATACGGCGTTCCGCAATCCGGAGTCGTATTTCCACCGCTATGCCAGTCTGAGCGAAGAGGAAGCCGTCCAGACTGCAACCGGCATCTGGCAGGAAATTAACGCGCTGAATTTGCGCGAAAACATCCGCCCGACCAAAGGACGCGCCAAGCTCATTCTCCGCAAAGGCCCCGACCATGCGATTGAGCGGCTGTTCGTCCGCAAGTGAACGGAATCGGGCCGCCGTGCGCAAGCGCCACCGGCCGGACGACCAAAAGCCTGCACCCGAATCGGGGCAGGCTTTTGGAGCGCAATACGCGATGAAAGGAATAACGAGATTAGAACGTGCGGGCTGCAACTGTTGCTTGCTCGATGCCGTCGGCAACGATTTGCTCAGCGCGATCCGGGAATTGGTTGTGGCCTTCAATGATGATTTTCGTAATATCGGTAACACCCCAGAAGCCGAGGATGTTTGTCAGCAAATTAACGGACATTTCCGCAGCTGCCGCCGGACCTTCGGAGTAAACGCCGCCTCTGGCGTTCAGCAGGGCAACCTTTTTGCCGGTAACGAGGCCAACTGGTCCTTCCGCTGTGTAACCGAACGTTTTGCCGGCTTGCGACAGGTAGTCGATGTACGTATGCAGAACAGCCGGAAGCGTGAAGTTCCATAGCGGGAAGCTGAATACAACTTTGTCAGCCGCCAGGAATTGCTCCAGGTAGCGGGAAGCTGTGTCATAGGCTGTTTGCTCAGCAGCCGTCAGCTCAAAGCCGCGAGGAGCCTTGAAAATTCCTGTAATCATATCCGTATCCAGATAAGGGAGCGTTTCTGCGAACAAGTCCAGCTCAATTACCGTATCTTCAGGATGCGCAGCTTTGTAGCTCGCCAGAAAAGCTTCATGCAGCTTCACCGTAGTTGCTTGCTCAACAGGACGATTGTTAGCTTTGACAAATAAAACAGTAGACATGTACAGTTCCTCTTCTCATAAAATAGTATTTACTTACTAAAAGTTCGTAAACTTTTATATATAATAAATATCATTATGAAAATCGTTTGTCAATCTTTTTCTGGATCAAGGGCAAGGCGAGCGGCTCCAGACTGATGACCAATCGTTCACGAACGCATCGCCCCGCTTAACGCATTAACCTCTCCCATTCGTTCGGCTGCTCAGCCCCTCGCTATAAATCGCAAACAGCGAAGCCCCTTCCCCGCTCTGACCGCCGGGCCGGACACTTCGCTGTTGACATGTGATACTGTTTGTTCCATCCGATCCGACGACCTTCTTGCTCCTGACCAGCGGCTACTTCTTCGCCAGATATTTACGAATATCAAAGGCGACAGCGGCGACAATAATCAGCCCCTTAATAATAAGCTGCCAATACGGGCTGACGCCGATGAAGGTCAAGCCGTAGTTGATGACGCCGAAAATAAGCACGCCGGCCAGCACGCCCGGCACGGTTCCGATGCCGCCCGCCGTCGATACGCCGCCGACCACGCAAGCCGCTATGGCATCCAGCTCGTACATGTTGCCGTAATTATTCGTCGCTCCGCCTGTACGCGCCGCCTCCAGCACGCCGCCCAGCCCGTACAAGGCGCCCGCGATCGCATAAATATAGATCAAATTGCGCGCGACGGGAATGCCGGACACGGTTGCTGCCTGAACGTTGCCGCCGATGGCGTACATGTTTTTACCGAGCCGGGTTTTATTGAAAATTACCCACACGATCAGCGATACAACCACGGCAATCACTACGATATATGGCACTGAATACGGTCCGTTCGGTCCAAAGAACCCCGATCCAAGGTTAGTGAAATCCTCGCGCAGACCGGCGATCGGCTGGGATTCATTGGGCTTCATATCGAAATAAATCGAGTTCACCCCGTATACGATCACCATCGTACCCAGCGTGGCAATAAATGGAGGAACATGGAGCCTCGCTACGACCCAGCCGTTAATCAACCCGACGACTAGCCCGGCGACGATGCCCAGCACAATCGGCAGCCCGACCCACAGCTCCGGCAAATCCGGGAAAAACCGCCGCGGGTAGTCGCTGATTTGCAGCATGGATGCGGACAGAACGGCAGACAAGCCAACGACGCGGCCTGAGGACAGGTCCGTCCCTCCCGTAATCAAAATAAACGCTGCGCCCAGGGCGATGATCGCCCGCGTTGAATTTTGCAGCAATATATCGCGCAGAATGCCGATGTCCAGAAAACGCGGGTCCTTCAGCGCAATGCCCGCGATCAGCAAAATCAACACGATATAGATCGCGTTCTGCGTCACGAAGCCGGACAGCCTCTTTGTATTCATCTTCTTCCTCCTCCTGTCGTCAGCCCAGATGCTTGGCAGCCAGGCGCATAATTTCTTCCTCCGTCGCGTCCTTGCGGTCGAGAATACCGGACAAGCGACCGTCCGACATGACCAGAATGCGGTCCGACATCCCAAGCAGCTCCGGCATTTCGGAAGAAATCATAATGATGCTTTTTCCTTGCCCGGCCAGCTCGGCGATAATGGAATAAATTTCAAACTTCGCTCCGACATCAATACCGCGTGTCGGCTCATCCAGCAATAAAATATCCGGCTCGGTCAGCAGCCAGCGGGCCAGCAGCACCTTTTGCTGATTGCCGCCGGACAAGTTTTTGATCGGAGTGCCGATCGTCGGTGTTTTGACGCGCAGACGCTCCACGTTTTGCTCCGTTTCCTTGCCGGCCTTCCGGTCATTCATCAGCTGCAGCTTGTTCAAATACCGGTCCAGATTGGCGATAATCGTATTTTCCTTGATGCTGAGCACGGGGAAAATGCCGGTTACCCGCCGCTCCTCCGTCAGCAGCGCCAGCTTGTGGCGCTTCGCGTCAAGCGGCGTGCGAATACGCACCCGCTTGCCCCGGAGCTTGATTTCTCCGGAAGCGATAGCGCGCAAGCCGAAGATCGCTTCGATCAGCTCTGTCCGCTGCGCGCCGACAAGCCCTCCGATGCCCAGCACCTCGCCTTCCCGCAGATCAAAATGAATGTCGCGGAACGACCGCGGCGAAGGCGAGGTTAATCCTTGCACCTGCATCAGCACCGGACCGGGCCGGCTGTTACGGGCCGGGAACCGCTCCTTGAGGTCGCGGCCGACCATCCGCGTAATAATCAGCTCCGTCGTCAGCCCGGACGCAGGCCAGGTGCCGACCAGCTTTCCATCCCGCATAATCGTCACCTCGTCCGAGATGCGCAAAATTTCCTCCATTTTGTGCGAAATATAAATGATCGCCACGCCGCTCGCTCGCAGCTGCCGAATAATCCTGAACAACGCCTCCACCTCATTGCCTGTCAAGGAAGAAGTCGGCTCATCCATCACAATGACTCTGGATTGAAACGACACCGCCTTGGCGATTTCCAGCGACTGAATATTGGAGACGGACAAACTGCGTACAATCGCCTTCGGATCAAGCTCCATGTTCAGCTCGCGGAACAGCTTGACCGTCTTGTCCAGCATACGGCGATGGTCGATGAATTTAAACGGACCAAGCCCTCTCTCCGGAAAGCGGCCCAGCCAAATATTTTCCATCACACTGCGGAACGGCACCGGATGCAGCTCCTGGTGAATCATCGACACCCCGAGATTAAGCGCATCCTTGGAGCTGTTAATCTCAACCTTGCTGCCCTCCAGCAAAATCTCCCCGCCGTCCGGCTTGTAAATGCCGAACAGGCATTTCATCAACGTGGACTTGCCTGCACCGTTTTCGCCCATTAGCGCATGCACCGAGCCGGGGCGCACCTTCAGGCTGACTCCGTCCAGCGCCTTCACACCAGGGAATAACTTCGTTATTCCCCGCATTTCCAATATATAGGGAGCTTCACTCATATCCGACTGTACCTCCTTTCGAACAATTCAGGACCCTTTGCACACTATCAGCCTGATCCGACTGTCTGCACGGTCCGACTGAGCCGATCCGGGATACGCATCCAGCCCCCCTGACTCCGCCTGTCCGCCGTCGCCGAACAGCCCGGCTAAGAAAAAGCCGGGTTGGTATCGGTTACGTTTCTCCGCGTCCTGCTGCTTGCTACGTATGCTTTACGTATTGCGTTTGAGCGATTCTTCTTACTTCGCGTCGTTCATATTGCTTTTCGTAATTTTTTTGTACGGTACCCAGACGTACTTGCCGTCTGTAATGTCATAGCCGGCATTATCCTTGGACGGAACTTGCCCGGAAGCAAGCACGTGCGCAAGCTGAAGCGTCGCTTTACCCTGATTTTTTGCATCGTTCAGCACTGTGCCGAGCAGCGTTCCGTCCTCCAGCGCCTTCAGCGCCGGCGCCGTCGCGTCTACACCGACAACCGGCATATATTTGCCGTCCTTGAAATATCCTTTCGCCTTCAAGGCTTCAATTGCGCCTAGCGCCATATCGTCGTTGTTTGCAAAGACGGCTTCGATTTTATCACCCTGCGATGCCAGGAACGCCGCCATTTTTTCCTGTCCCTTCACGCGGTCCCACATCGCCGTATCCTCGGCCAGCTTCTCAACCTTAATCCCCGCGTCCTCAACTGCCTTGACTGAAAACTTCGTCCGCAGCTCTGCATCCTGATGGCCCGGCTCTCCCTTGAGCATGACGTATTGGAGGGTGCCGTCCTTGTTTTTATCCGCCTCCGGATGCGCCTTGAAATAATCGACGACCAGTTGGCCGGACATCGTGCCCGATTGCTCAGCCTTCGCGCCTACATAGTACACCTTATCCCACTTCTTCATATCGTCCGCCAGCGGCTCGCGGTTCAGAAACACAATCGGGATACCCGCACCCTTCGCTTTATCAATCATGACGCCAGCCGCCGTCCGATCAACCGGATTAACGGCAAGCGCATTCACCTTTTTCGTAATAAACAGGTCCACCTTGTCATTTTGGGTCGGCTGCGAGTTTTGGCTGTCCACAATCTCCACCTTGGCCTTGCCTTCCGCTGCTGTCGTAATCGCGTTGCGCACGCCCGTCATAAACGTATCATCGAACTTATAGATCGCCACTCCGATCGTCGGCTGCTTCGCCGCCCCCGCGGTGCTGCCGCTGCTTGCCCCTGTTGTCGCCCCGCCGCTGCTGCCCGTGCTTCCCGTGCCGCCGCCTGCCGTCGGCGCCTGATTGCCACAGCCTGCGGCCGTTGCCGCCAGCAACGTTGCCATGATCAAGGAAACTGCTTTTTTGTTCATTTCAAGACCTCCATTTTTCGTGTAGTTTCGGAGAACCACCGCTTGCTTACAATACCCATTATGTGGGTTTTGCCGGTTCATGCCCATGCAATATCCTCATCTGTTGTATCGAAATTCTCCTGTCTTTATTTCCACGTACGATCAACAGCATCAGACAAAGCCCGCTCCCCCGAGGCCGGGAAACGGGCTTATGCCATCGACTGAATGAAGCCTTGCAGGAATTGCTTAAGCTGATGCAGATGCAGCCAACCACAGTAACTCCATCAACGGATGTCCTTTTGATATCTAAACGCCGGATTATACTCTCCCTTACTTGCCGTTATGTGTCTAAGTGCGGGGCTACACCCTCCCTTACTTGCCGTTATGTGTCCGAAAACCTGGCTACATCCACTTTAACCTGCCGTCATGTGCTGAACGCCGAGCCGCCCTCGCACTAAACCAACCGCTATGTCTCTTAACTTCCGGCGACTGTCCCCTTGTCACCCATTTGTACACCTGGGGAAGACATATGTCTTTTAAAGGGTGGACATTCCCCTCCCTCTCTATCCCGCTGCCCAACTGTCCATATATAGGAGCTGATACAACTTAACCTACTAAATATGGAATTCCAGCTCGCTCACTTGCTTGTGATCAAAACGTATGTGCTTGTCCACCTTTTAAAAGACAAATCCCTGTAAAAGTCCTCTCTCTGAGGACACGCTTTGACCCGCCTAAATGCCAAGCTTAACCTGGGGTAATTTACAAACACAAGCTATATTCCGATGCATGATTCCGATGGCATGATTACGTGACGCCGCAACAGCCTGTGCGTCCGCTCCTGTACACCGTTATTTGACGAACGGAAACAGCAGCTTCTGATTGTCCGACCAGAACATATTGCGCTGGTCGATGACCGTGGACCCTGTATCGGTACGCAAGGACGGCTTTCCACCCCGCAGCAGCTCCACGGCAGCCTTGACGCCGAGATATCCGATGCTGAACGGATTTTGTGCAACGGTTGCCTGAATGACGCCTTCCTGCAAATAGTCCATGTCCTCCTGCTCAATGTCGAAGGCCACCGCCTTCACCCGCTCTTGGACCTGAAGCCGATCGATTTCTTCCGCCATGCCGCCCGACGCAGCGGCATGCAGCGCGACCAAACCCGCAACCGGCTCCTTCTGGGCCAGCAGCCGGCTCGTCTGCGTTACGCACAGCTGCCGATCCGCAGCACAGTACAGCGTCCCGACCACCTTGATGGCCGGATATTCCACAAGCGCGGCCCGTACGCCCCGCTCGCGTTCCGCGTCCCCAGGCTCGTCCGGCTGGGAGCCGAGCAGACCGGCACGGCCTTGGCCATTCATCAGCTCGGCCAGCTTGCGGCCTGCTTTCCGACCGGCCTCATACGGGTCGCTGCCGATAAAAACCTGAACATGCGGCGACTTCAGCTCCGCGTCCAGCGCTACAACCGGCATCCCGGCAGCCGCAGCCAGCTTGGCGGCGTCCGCAGCCGCCCGGCTGTCGCTGACAGCAACAACGAGCGCATCGCGCTTATAATAAACCGCCTCCTCCATCCGTTGCACCTGCTCACTCACCTGTGCCTCGCTAGCGGGCGGGTCGGCGATCAGCTCCACATTAAACTCCTTGGCGGCTTCTTCCGCCCCATTGTGTACCGCCTTCCAGAAATCGCTGCCGCCCGATTTCAGCACGAGCGCTACCTGCCGCTTGATCCCGGCTTTATGCGGCTGCGCGTCGGCTGCACCAGAGCTTGTGCCGGAGCTGCAGGCGGCAAGCAGCGCACTCGCCAGCAGCAAAGCGGCCGCAACTGCGCAGGGCCGTCTGCTCATATTTCCTTCGCCTCCTCAGCCAGAACATAAGGAATCCACACCGTCACCGTCGTTCCGGCTTCCAGCTCGCTGTCCAATTCCAGCCCATACGCCACGCCAAATTGCAGCCGCACCCGCTCATGAACGTTCCGCAGCCCGACACCGGACCCTGTATCACTCCGCACGGTCCCAGCTCCCTGCCCGCCTTCCGCTTCTCCTGCACGCTGCCCGCCATACACAGCTTCCGCCTTCTGCCCGCCAAGCGCAATACCCGCCTGCAGCCCGGCGCGCAGCTCGCTCAGCCGATCCGGCGACATGCCCGGACCGTTATCCTGCACCTCCAGCCGGATCAGGCTGCCGACGCGCTGCACGCGGATATCAATCCGGCCTTCATCCACCAGCAGCTCCATCCCATGGTAGATGGCATTTTCCACAAGCGGCTGAAGAATCAGCTTGAGCGTAACGCAGCCCAGCACCTGCTCCTCGGCGCTCACCGTGAAGTCGAATTTGCGCTTGTAGCGCATTTTCTGAATGATAAGGTAATGCTTCACATGCTCCAGCTCGTCCTGCACCGTAATGAGCCGCTTGCCCTTGCTCAGACTGATCCGGAAAAACCGCGACAGCGACGTAATCATCGTAATAACCTCCTCGCCCTTGCCGCTGCCCGCCAGACGTACGACCGAGTTTAACGTATTGTACAGAAAATGCGGATTAATTTGTGCCTGAAGCACCTCCAGCTCCCCCTTCCGCTTCGTCTCCTGCTCGGCGATGCTTTGCTCCATCAGCTCGCGGATACGCGCCACCATCAGGTTGAACCGGCGCGCCAGCCGCCCCACCTCATCATCGCCCCGCACCTCCAGATGGATATCAAAGTCCCCTTGCTCTACCTTGCGCATCGACCGCTCCAACCGCTTGATCGGCAAGGAAATTCGCGCAGACATAAACGCCGAAATCAGCAGCACAAACAGAATGACAAATACGAGCAGCCATGCAAGAAAGCCGCCTATCTCCCTTCGTGTCGTCAGCAATTCATCCATATAGGACACGCCGATGACCTTCCAGCCGATATTTTGTACTGTTTTGATCGTCACCAGCCGCCGATCCCCGTTGGGCGCGTCCACGTAGCTGCCGTACGTATATTTCAATGCCTGCTCGACATTTTCATATTTCAAGCCCGCGTAAATCAACTGCTGCTGGGGATGGTACACAATATTGCCCGCCGACTCGTCGATAATGTAGACATATCCCTTCTGTCCAAGGCTAACCCGGCGCAGCAAATCATCAATCGTCTTAAAATTCACATCCATCAGCAGCACCGCCTGCTCCTTGCCGTCCGGGCCGTCCAGCGTAATGCCCTTGCTCATCGACACCACCCAGCGGTACGGACCCTTATACAAATTTTGCACATGGGGCAGCGAAAAGGACAGGTGATTCGGGCTTTCCAGCGCGCTGCGAAACCAGCTCTGCTCCGTGACGCGTGCATTGCCCCGCAGCTCGGCGGCCGGAAGCCCGGTAAGCTGCCTGCCCTGTTCGTCAAACAGCGCCATCGACACGATATCGCTGCGCGACTCCAGCAAGGTCCGCAGCTGCTCCAGCAGCAAGCTTTCAGGCAATCCGCCGCTCCGGCGCACCCGGGCATCGACAGCGGCAAACACTTGAGCCGTATTTTGCAAATACATCTCCAGATTGTAGGTCACCTGCTCGACGATTTGTCCGTTGCCCAGAAAAGCATTCTGCTCCGCCGTGCGGGAAAACTTGTCATACAGCATGCCGCTGACGACCAAAATCGCCGCTACCGTAATCAGCACAAAGGAAGCGGTTAATATAAACTGAAGGCTGCGCCCCCGCCACGACTCGGCAAGCCGCTGGCGCAGCCGACGCCCCAGCCGTTGCCGTCCACCGCTCATAGACCGTGGCCTCGGGCCGCGCTGCGGTATTCCTTCGGCGACACCCCGACCGCTTTGCGGAAGCTGAAGCTGAAATAATTCGGCTCCGTGTAGCCGACGCGCTCCGCAATTTCAAATGCCTTCAGCTCCGTCGTAAGCAGCAGCTCCTTCGCCGCCTCCATGCGGACATTCAGCAGAAATGCGCCAAACGTCAGCTTTGTTTCCTTTTTGAAAATGCTGCTGAAATACCCCGCGCTAATATGCAGCTCACGGCATATTTTGCTGATCGACAGATCGCTTTCCGCATAATGCTTGAGCGTGTACGCCTTCGCCTGCTCCGCAAGCGACTGGTTCGCATGCTGACGGCCGGAAGCGATGCCTTGCGCCAGCCTGAGACATAAGCCGACAATCCAGCTCTTCGCTTCGTGCAGCTCCTTGCAGCTGTTCAACTCCGCCAGCGGGGCGAAGTCCGGTCCGAAAATCGCCTCCAGCTCACCCTGCGTATCCTTGGCCGTCTTCAATATAACCGTCATAATTTCCATAATGTACACCTGGTAATCCTTCACCGATACCCCCGGATCAGCTGCGCCTGCAAACAAGGCAGCCACCGTCTCCTCCAGCTCCTGCGCCGTCCCGACCTTCAGGCAGCGGACCAGCGCTTGCTCCTTCAGCTCATCGAAGCGCAGCTTCTCGGCAAACCGCGTCTCCACATCACTGATGCAAATGACCCGATTGCCGCCAAGAATAAGCCGGTAATCCAGCGCCAGCACTGCGTCCCGGTACGCATGCGACAAGTCCGTCACCTCGCCGTAGCTCGTACTGACGCCAATTGTCACCGTCATTTTCAAATACTTTTCGATGCTGAGCCGAATTTCCTCCAGCGCATTCAGCAGCCGCTGCCAGCCCCCGGCGAAAGGCGGCTGTTTATGCAGCCCGGCGACCACCAGCAGGCCTTGATGCAAAAACACAAGCCCCAGCTCCTGGCGGCTGACAATTTCTTCAGCAACATTTAATGCAGCAAACGCTTTCAATTGTTCATTGCCCGAATACCGCAGCGACTCGAAAGCAAGCTCGTCAGGAGCCAATTCACCCGGCTTGTCAATGCAAATCGCCGCCACCGTATAGGCAGCTGCCTGCAGGTCCAGCTGGTAGTGCGCGCATTGCTCCGCGATTTGTTTGCCCGACAGCTTGCGCGTCACCAGCGAGGCGAGAAATACTTCGCGCAGCACCGGCAAGCTTTGACGGTAATAATCCTGCAGCATCTGCACATCCTTGCGGCGGGCCGTCTCTTCATCCAATTGAGCCTTCACCTTCCGTAAAGCGGCGCTCAGCTCCGCCGCCGAAAACGGCTTGAGCACATATTCATCAATTTGCAGCCGGATCGCCTGCTGCGCGTATTCAAATTCATCATGTCCGGTCAAAATCATAATCCGGGTGGCCGGGTGATGCTCGCGTACCCATTCCGCCAGCTGCAGTCCATCCATAAACGGCATCCGGATGTCGGTCATCACCACGTCAGGAGCCCAGCGTTCAATCAGCTCTAGCGCATCCTTGCCGTTTTCCGCCGTATCCTGCACGGCAAAACCGTGATCAGCCCAGTTAATTTCATCCAGCATACCTAGCCGGACGTCTTCCTCGTCCTCGACGATAATCAGCTTGTACATGCTCTGCCTCCCTTGCCGCATTGCGGAACTTTGATCCTACTGTACCAGAAGCCGCCGAAAAATTCTCCCACTTTTTTCACCATCGGCCAAATGGACACAAAGAAAAGCAAAGCGACAGCTCTTGGATGGACACCAACTGTCGCTCTGCTTTTACGTAGCGTACTTGTGTTTCTAGGGATAAGCTATTGTGTCCACACCTAATTCTATTTCCCGCCGCGTTCCGGCAGCCCGTCCAGCAGCCAGCCCGCTTGCGAAACAGGCCAATCCTCCCCGTCCTGCCACGCCAGCGCAAACGCTTCGTATCGCCGTTCCTCCGGCAGCACGTCGCTCAGCGGGCCGAAAAATCGCTCGACGGCCAGCCGCTGCGACTCATGCGCGGCCAGCGCGGCGGCTTTCACCGGCCAATACGGCTCCGTATCCAGCCGCAACGCGGGCTGGCGGCCCTGCTCAGTCAGCACAGCCGATTGCACTACATACAGTCTGCTGACCGTATGCGCCTGACCGCTGCGTACCGCCTCCGTCGCCATTTGCGAGATCGCGATATGATCCGGGTGGAAATTGCCGCCGTCCGCCGGAAAAGTGACCACCGCCTGCGCCCGATGCCGGTTCAGAAACTCAGCCACCCGTTGCATGAAGCGTTCTGCTTCCATCCGGTTTAACTGCCCGTCCGGGTAACCGAGATGCTCCACAGCCGCCAGCCCCAGCAGCCCGGCCGCCCGCTCCATTTCCTTCTCCCGCCGCGCTCCCAGCTCGGCGGCCGTTTCATGGGCGTAGGCGCCGTTTTTATGACCGGCATCGCCGCGCGTCGCCAGCAGCAGCACCGGCGCCTCCCCTTCATCGGCCAGCTTGCGGCTCAGCGCGGCAGCCAGATACGTTTCATCATCCGGATGAGCAAAAACGAAAGCTACTTTAGCGGCCATCGCCGTCCGTCTCCCTTCCCCCATTGCCCGCACAGCTATTCAAAAAACGAAGCGTGGCCAGCAGCGCGGCTTCCAGCTCAGGCGTTGTCCCCTGAAAAGGATGAACAGCGCCAAAGGTATGATTTCCTCGCGCGATGGTAACAATCGCCGCTGCATGACGCGGACTCGCCTGCCGCAGCGCCTCGAACCCGGCCTTCAGCCGCGGGGAATCGTGATCGCCCTGTACTTGCAGAACCGGAACCTGAAGCTCGTCCAGTCGGAGGGGGATCGCATAACGATCGCCTTGCTGCTCGAGGTCTTCATAAAATACTGCGCGAATCGGCATCTGCTGCTTCGTCCGCGCATTCGGCACATAAGCGACGCCATCCCGGACGAGCTGCGCCTTGAACTCCGCGTCGAATAAATCCGGGTTGGCAATGCCGTTCCAGGTTGTAACTGAACTGACCCGGGCATCTTCCGCCGCCGCCAAAATACTGTTGCCTCCGCCACGGCTATGACCAAGCAGATGCAGCTGCTCCAGGTCCGCATGCTCCGCCAAAGGCAAAAGACCCGCTCGCAAAGCCTTCATAACAAGCGCCAGGTCAGCCTGCTCCCGCGAGTAGGTATTGACTGCAAATTTATCCAATTCATCGAAATCCGTCTCGCCAACCCCGTTGCAGGAAAAATTAAAGGTAACCGTGTAAAACCCGGCGGCCGCAAACCGTTCCGCAGCATAAGGGAAAAAGCCCCAGTCCTTGAAGCCCTTAAAGCCATGGCTCATCAGAAGCACCGGCCGCCGCCGAATCGTGGAAGCCGGCTCCGTTTCCTCTCGACGATCCGGCGATGCTGCATGCTGTAACCCGATTCGCACCTCACCCCGCACAAACAGCGGCGTTCCATCGTCCAAAGCTCCCGCCTCCAGCACAAATGGCTCCCGTATCACTTGTAATGCTTCGGATTGCGTCATATCGCTCACGTCCTCTCCTTCGTTTGAGATGCTTCATCGTCGCGCAGCTCAGCTGCAGCTTGCCAATCCTGTTTTTCAGCATACCATAATTAAGCAAAACACAAAAAACCGAACACGCCGCTTCCCCAAAAGTCGGCACATCCGCTTTTTTCAATTAATCCGAGTTGAATAATAAAATTAATACAATATCATAGATCAAATAAAAAATATTTACTTTATTGTAAGTATATAGTAATCTTGTACATGAAGCAACGATGATGAGCATGATGTCCGAAGCCAAGCAATCCGCCATGTAATTTCCTTAACGGCAGAGCAGTCCCCTGTATGCTCAGGCTTTTGCAGCAAGGTTTGAGCAAATTCACGCCATAGCTCACGCTCGACCGCGTGGCGCACATGAATGGCGATCAGATGCTGCTCGTGGCGAAGCGTATGCATGATTTGGGCTTGCCATTCCGTATCGCCTAGCGACCCGGCAAAATTATACAAATCCAGATAATCGTTTACCCACGATTGGATGAGGTTTTGTTTGAAATCAGCCATAACCGGACCTTCTTTCGTTTGTCATTCTTGTGGCTTACAGGCCCATGTCTATATACCGAGAATTATACTAGGATTAATAAGTTTTGCAACTATTTTTTATAATATCAGCATGTATCAGCTTTGAGCGAAGCTCAAGCATGCTGATATTGCAAGAAAAGCTACCGCTAAAACACGGATGTATCTTCATCGCAAGTGCTTCGATCCGAAGCTTTTCTTAACCTACCTCTGAAACGCGGTCGCTCATCCTTGAAAGGCCTCGATAGAGGTTTTCTTACAAATGCTGCTATGACCCGCTATACGGCATACAGTGATTCGCCTGGAGTAACAGGCAGCCAACGTCCAGCTTCTGACAGGCATGCAAAAAAAGCCTTTGGGGGCTATCCCCAAAGGCTCATTTCAACTTACGGCCTATCCTCGCTTTCAGCAGAAAGCATCACAGCTTCCTTAGCCCTCTGGCTTTGCTGCTCCGATCCAGCGGCTTTGCCTAGCGGAACGCGTGCAGCTTGTGATTCAGCTCGCGTGTGCTCGCATACACCTCACGGTACAGCTGAAACAGCTCGCGGTAAACGGCCACCCGCTCCGCTTGCGGCGCAAACGTCCGCTCCCGGCGGACAAACGAGGCCGCGCATTCCCGCAGGCTCGTGAACCAGCCGGAGCCAACCGCCGCCAGCATCGCTGCGCCAAGCGCCGGTCCCTGCTCATTTTCCAGACAAACAACGTTTGCGTCGAAAATGTCCGCCTGCAGCTGGAGCCACAGCTCGCTTTTGGCCCCGCCGCCGATGGATACGACCGTATCGACGGTTACGCCAGCTTCCCGCAGACGCTCTACGGATTCCTGCAGCGAGAAGGTGATCCCTTCCAGCACGGCGCGGGTCAGGTGCTCGCGGCGATGCGAGCCGTCCAGCCCGATGAAGCTGCCGCGAATGGCGGAATCCGCATGCGGCGTCCGTTCGCCGACGAGATATGGCGTAAACAGCAGCCCGCCTGCGCCCGGCGGCACCTCAGCCGCCGCAGCTACAAACGCGTCGAACGACTCGCCCTCCGCGATCGTTTTTTTCAGCCAGTCGAGGCTGTAGCCCGCCGCCAGCGTAACGCCCATCGCGTAATACGTATCCGGCTGCGCATGGTTGAAGAAATGCAGCTTGCCGCCAAAGTCGCGGTCCTGCTCCTCATACGACAGCAGCACGCCGGACGTGCCGATGCTGGACATCGCCGCCCCAGGCTCCACGATCCCGGCTCCGACCGCACCGCACGCATTGTCTGCGCCGCCGCCGAACACACGTGTCGTCTCCGCCAGCCCCGAACGTTCGGCAAAAGCAGGCTGGACCGTCCCGGTCAGCTCCAGTGAGCCGACGAGCGGCAAGCACAGCTTGCGATTCAAGCCAAACGCCTCGCAAATATCGTCGCTCCAGCGCGCGCCCGTCACATCCAGCAGCAGCGTGCCGGCAGCATCGCTCAGCTCCATATGCAGGTTGCCGGTAATCCGGTAGCGCAAATAGTCCTTCGGCAGCAGAAACGCGGCCGCACGCTCCAGCAGCTCCGGCTCATGCTCCTGCACCCACAGCAGCTTGGGCAGCGTGAAGCCTTCCAGCGCCGCATTTTTCGTAATCGTCAGCAGCCGGTCGCCAAGCGTCGCCTCGATCCGGCGGCACTGCGCGGTTGTCCGCGTATCATTCCACAGGATCGCCGGTCGCAGGACGCGGCCTTCGGCATCGAGCAGCACCAGCCCGTGCATTTGACCGGAAAAGCTGATGCCCGAAATATTTGCCGCCGCGACGCCGGACTGCTCCAGCAGCGCACGCAGCGCTTCAATCGTCTGCTCCACCCACTGCTCCGGGTCCTGCTCGCTATACCCGGCCTGCGGCTGCAGCAGCGGATAGGAACGGGAAGCTTCTCCGCACAGCTCTCCTTGCTTGTTGACCAGCAGCGCCTTGACCGAACCGGTCCCCAGATCAATGCCAATTACATAACTCATCGCGGACAGCCCTCCCGGCTCGGCTTATACCGAGAAGATGTATTCGTTCAGCTGCGATTTGATGCGCTCCAGCTGACCGGATTTATTACGGATCGCCCGGTCGTTAGCCAGCGCGTATTGCTCCAGCTTGCGGAAATCCGTTGCGCCGGACACGATCTCCAGACCGATGCCGCTTTCGAACGTGCTGTAGCGATCCTTCACCAGTTGCTCGAAGAAGCCGTCCTCGATCAGCTTGGCCGCTACCTTCAACCCTTTGGCAAACGTGTCAATGCCTGCGATGTGCGCATGGAACAAGTCCTCCGGCTCGAACGACGACCGTCTCACCTTCGCATCGAAGTTGACGCCGCCGGAGCCGAGCCCGCCGTTTTGCAAAATTTCGTACATCGCCAAAGTAACGGCGTACAGGTCAGTCGGGAATTCATCCGTATCCCAGCCCAGCAGCAGATCGCCCTGGTTTGCGTCGATGGAGCCCAGCATGCCGTTGACTCTTGCTACCCGCAGCTCATGCTCGAACGTATGACCGGCCAGCGTCGCATGGTTGGCTTCAAGGTTCAGCTTGAACTGCTTATCCAGGTTGTACTTTTGCAGGAATGCAATCGTCGTGGCCGCGTCGAAATCGTACTGGTGCTTGGACGGCTCCTTCGGCTTAGGCTCGATCAGGAATTGACCGGTAAAGCCGATTTCCTTGGCATACGCCAGCGCCATATGATAGAAGCGGGCAAGGTTATCCAGCTCCAGCTCCAGGTTCGTGTTCAGCAGCGACTCGTAGCCCTCGCGGCCGCCCCAGAACACATAGTTTTCCGCGCCGAGCTGAACAGCCGTCTCCAGTCCTTTTTTCACCTGGGCAGCGGCATACGCGTAAACCTCTGCGTTCGATGTCGTTGCCGCGCCGTGTACGAAACGCGGGTTCGAGAACATGTTGGCCGTATTCCACAGCAGCTTGATGCCGCTGGACTTCATATGGTCGCCGATCAGACCGACGATGACATCGAGATTTTCGTTCGTTTCCTTGAGCGTATCGCCTTCAGGCGCAATATCCCGGTCATGGAAGCAGAAATAAGGCGCGCCCAGCTTCTGCATAAACTCGAACGCCGCCTCTACGCGCACCTTCGCCAAATCCAGGCCGCTGTAGCTGCTCCACGGACGGATCGCCGTATCGGCTCCGAACGGGTCGCTGCCGCCAGCCGTCAGCGTATGCCAATAAGCAACCGCGAAGCGCAAATGCTCCTCTTGCGTTTTGCCGAGAATAACCTCGGATTTGTTATAATGCTTGAAAGCAAACGGGTTTTTGGATGCTGTGCCCTCATAGGAAATAGCTGGAACGGAGTTAAAATAGCTCACTGTCGGATTCCTCCCGGAACGTAAATTTAGTTTAGGTTGATTTAGGGTAGTTGATACCGCTTACCCGTATCGTAACACGGCCAACTTAGTTTGTCTAGTAAACTAACTTAGATTCTCTCAAATCACGCAGCAATGAGCCCTTAGACCCACCAGCTCCCCGTCATGCGACCGATTTTTAGCAGGTTTGTGGGCAATGTTGCGGGCAGCCGCCAGACGTTGCTAACCAGCTATTTAATTATAAAGCAGGTGCAGAAACCGATCGAATCGCCCCGCTCATTCCGACCTCCAAACAGACAAAAGCCCTCAAGACAACCCAAAGAAGCCGCTTTTAGCCAGCAGCTTCTTTAGGGTCGTCTTGTGTCGGATCGTGAAAAATGAGCCCGAACCTGTGAACCGCTGTTCCATCCAGCATTAGTGAATGGAGCACGAGCCATCGTTGCAGCCGTCGACAGCCTCTTTATTTCCGGGGTTCAGCACCTTCAGCGGTTTGGATTCGTCCCAAGCCGTCTGTAAAGCTTCAAGAAACACGTCGCTCGACTGAGCGCCGGATACGGCGTACTTGCGGTCAATGACGAAAAACGGTACCCCGGTGACGCCGAGCCGCTTCGCTTCTTCCTCATCCGCGCGCACCTCGGCGGAATAGTCCGTGCCAGCGAGCAAGTCAAGCGCCTCGTCGCGCTCCAGACCCGCCTTGACCGCCAATTCCACCAACGTTTCATGATCGCCCACATGCAGCGAGTCCGTAAAATACGCCTTGAACAGCTCCTGGATGATGCCGTTCATTTTGCCTCGGGCTGCCGCATATTGCGCCAATCTGTGGGCATCAAACGTATTCGTCAATTTCATCGTGTCGAATTGGAACGTAAGACCGGCTTCCTTCGCTTGCTTGCCGAGGTTTTCATTCATCGCGATCGCTTGCTCCCGGCTCATCCCGTATTTAGCGGACAGCATGTCGTGGACATCGTGCTCAACATCTCTTGGAGCATGAGGATCAAGCTCGAAGCTTTTAAAAACAATCTCTACCGCGTCCTTGCCGGCAAACTGGTCAAGCGCCGTTTCAAGCCGCTGTTTGCCAATGTAGCAGAACGGGCAGGCAAAATCGGACCAAACTTCAACTTTCATGAGTGAAATCCCCTTTCCATGGCCGACTGGACCTGCTTGACGAGGAGATCCAGCACAGCTTGAAGGTTCGCGCCGACGCTGTCCGCAAACCGTTCCCAGGTGGAATATACGCCCTTCTCATTAGCAAGCAACGAAAGCATGGGAACGGCGATGGAAATTCTGCTGCTGATTCTCATCAGGCAACGCCTTCAATTGTAACCATTATAGTTACAATTGAAGGCTATTGTCAATAGCTGCGGTTAGTTGCTCTGCATCGCCAGCCATGTCATCAGGGATACGTCCTTCCCGTTTGCGACGACCGGCTTTCCGTCATAATCAAGGCGACAGTCGTCGTTCAGGGCGTAAATCCAGGAGAAATGCCCGTTATAGACAAAGGGTTCTCCCTGTTCATCCGTAAATCGACCGTGGATGTCCACAACGTTATCGAACAAAGACAAGTGTACATGCTTGGCTCCAGCCTCAATCAGGCGCTTATAGGTCGGAACGACGGTTTCCTCCGGCTTCACGATCAAGTCATCCTTGGCATGGGTGAACCAGATCGGCAAGTGTTTGATCGCGTCGATCTCCGCATCGCTGATGGCTTCGTCAAACAACGCTTCGCATACCGGATAAGCCGCGGCGAAAAAATCCGGATAGTCCAGCACCATGCGCATCGTCATAAATCCGCCGTTGGAGCAGCCGCCAATATAAATCCGGCTTGTGTCGATGGACGTATGATTTCGGTGAATGAATTCATCAATTAAGGCCTTCAATGCCTTTTCGTACATGGATCTGCCTGTCCGGCCGTATTGCCCGCTGCCATCGTTCAGCCAGAAGGTCGGTGTTTGCGGCACGAGCAGAAACGCCCCGCCGAATTTCGCTTGAATCTCTTCGCTGGCAAGGTTTACCACCTTGTTGCCCGTGTAAGCGATGGTCGGGTCCTGCCCGCCTTCTCCGCCTCCATGCAGCCAGATGATGAGGGGACGCTTTCCGTTTCCCGTCTGCGGAATAAAATAGCCATACTTCAACGGCTCCTTCGCATAAGAAGAAATGCCGTGCAGAAATTGCTCCGCTTGCTTCATCGTCTGGCCTGCGCACAGGTCGAAGACAAGTCCTGTAAGCCTCGTTTCATCAGTCGGGATGTCCGCAATCTGAGTAATCCGGTAATCGCTGATGATCCGTTCGTTAAAGTTGCCCAGATAGGCAATGGTGGCGGCTAAGGAATCAAGCGGCCCATGCTTCATTTCCAGACAGACGAATTCCCCCTCCTCTCTCCGCACACCGTCGAGACTGGATGGGTAAGCCGCGATCACCTCGCAGTTGCCCTTGCTTAGCGCCTTGTCGGTCATATCGAGCCAGGTTTTCGGAAGCAGCAAAATATCTCCCTTCCTGTCCTTTCGTTCCACATAGACGTTAAAGCATTCCGGCTTCACCGCTTCCGCCTTAACGTTTGTCGGCATTGGCAGCACCAGCTTCGTCGTATAAGGACCATGATCTGTGACTTCAATCATCGCATAGTAGCTTCTCCCCACGGCACATTCCACCTTTTCCTCAGATTGAATCCGGATAGACAAGATTCCAGTTCATGTATCTCACATTTCATCTTATCACAAGCTTTCGAGGAAACGCTTCCAATATAACGACTATTGCTTTCACTTTTGCGACAAATCAACCCGCTGCTTCAGCCGCCATGCAGAAGACGCCCGGGCCTGAGCCCGGACGCCTTTAAGTCGTCTGCTTGTTCATTTTAACGTCAGTTTCGTCCCCATAGCGCTTCGCTGCTATTAAGCAGAAATGTCGGTTCCCCTACGTTCGCAGCCATCATAAGCACCCAAAACGAGCAAACGACGACGACCAAGGTAGCCACCATGCTGAACGTTTCCTTTAATTTTCCTTTTGGCAGAATTCGCATGACTCCGATACAAATAATTTCCAAAAGGATCGCCGTCATCATCATCATAAAAAACGGCCCGACGACTTCCCATGCCTGAGACCAGTTATATAAGCTTAAATTCAAGTTAAACTCCCCTTACTTCGAAAATTTGTCCTTGCAGCAATCAAGGATCACTTCTCAAAGTATAGACTTAAATACCTAAAAATCATAGGTACGTAAAGAAATCTTTAGGTAATTTGACATAGTCAAATAGGCATGAAGGCAGGCACTCCCGGGACCAGCTAAAAGAAGGCAAAACGGCTGCGCCGCGCGTTTGTGCCAGGTTGCGAAGCGAGGACATCAAAGAAAACGCAAAAAACAGCAAAACCGCTCTTGCGAGCGGTCTGCTGCGAACTTAGGCATGTATGTCCCCCTGTAGAATTTAAAGAGAGCAGGCTTCAAATTATACTGCTTTCTTTTCATTTATCTTAAGCATCATTTCTATAAGCTTCTCTCGATCAATCAATGAGAAATCGAGGCTTGAACTTCCTGGACGGCTTTGATGCCAACATTTTTGCTGTAACGCTTCGCTTGAATTACGATTTTCTTCCCGCTTTTTGAAATAATCAGATCAGCACCGAAGTCCCCAGCAGATTGTGTCACCTTGACGTCATACCCATAGGCTTTACATAAATGGCCGAGGTACTTTTCAAATTGCCGACCCTCCATCTTATCAATTTCTGCAATTCCAGAACGTTTTAATCGCTCTGCCCTCTTCTGCTCGATGAGGAACAAGATTGCAATATAGGCTCCAAGCACTGCCCCAAAGCCAATCCCTGCTCCTACTAATGAATTGGTCAGCTTGAACATCCCCAAGGCCGCTCCTAACGCAAATAACAAGCACAACGCCTGTTCGGGTTCAAGTTGATCTTTTTTCCTTCTTCTGGCCATTTTCTTCTCCCCTATTCGACATAATATTAAAATAATCGGCGAATAGTCTAGAAAATTGTGCCTTATCCAAAATTATGGAATCAGAACATACTTTAACAATGCCGCACTAAATTATTTTCACAACATCGTTCCCTGTAGTAAGCATGTTGAACTCAAATACAAAGCATTCATCCTGTAGAAGCGACGCGCAAACATGGTATACTAGAGTTGACGTTCATAAGGCGGTTCGCTGTGATGATGCTTCAATCACTGCCGAAGCCACCAGACTATCCGAACCCGAAACTAACCATTCAAGCCAAAATTTGAACCTGTATCCCATCTTTCTGCAAAGCGTTCAACCAAAGAAGGAGTACCCATGAAAACGACAGGCGACCACCAGCTTATCAAAAAAATAAACAAATACATCGTGCTGGAGACGATCAGACGACACTTCCCGATCTCCCGGGCCGACATCTCGGCGCGTACAGGCTTGAACAAGGCGACGGTGTCTGCGCTTGTGAATGAGCTGCTTGAAAGCAGCTTTGCCTCGGAGACCGGGCTAGGCGCGTCCAGCGGCGGCCGCAAGCCGATGATGCTGCTGTTTAACGAGCGCGCAGGGTTCGCCATCGGCGTCGATCTGGGCGTCAACTATATTCTCGCGATGATGACGGACCTGTCCGGCACGATTCTGAAGAAAAAACGGATCGAGTTGGCCGAATTGGACCCGCTTTCCTTGATCGACAGACTGAAAAAAACGATTCACGGGCTGCTCGTCCATGCCCCGCCTTCGCCTTATGGTATCATCGGCATTGGCGTCGGGGTACCCGGTCTGGTCGATGATCAAGGCACTGTGTTGTCCGCCCCTAATCTCGGCTGGGCTGATATCCCGCTTCAATCCATTCTGGAGGATGAGTTTGGGGTTGAGGTTGTGATCGACAATGAGGCCAACGCGGGCGCGCTCGGCGAGAAGGAGTTCGGCGCTGGGCAACAGGTCGCCAATCTTCTCTATCTTAGCGTCGGTATCGGTATTGGCGCGGGTATTATTGTAAATGACGCGTTATATCGCGGCGTCTCCGGTGTTTCCGGCGAAGTCGGCCATATGACCGTCGCTCAGGACGGTCCGCTCTGCGGCTGCGGCAACCGCGGCTGCTGGGAAACGTTTGCCTCGGAAAAAGCGCTGCTGCTAAACGCCACGGCCAGCGGTACGACAGAACAACGCAGCGGCGCGGCAGCCAACGAAGCCAAAGCAGCCGTCAGTCTGGACCTGCTGCTCCGGCAGGCCCGGCTGGGCGATCCCGCGACGCTGCTGCTGTTCAACGATACGGGACGCTGGCTTGGCACAGGCATTGCCAATCTGGTCAATGTTTTTAACCCCGAGCTGATCATTATCGGCAACCGGATGTCCATGGCATCGGCCTGGATCAGCGAGGCTGTACATGCGACACTGGATTCACGCAGCCTTTCCTTCCATCGCGGAAGAACGTCGATTGCTTATTCGCAGCTTGGCCAGTCATCGTCCGCGCTTGGCGCGGCTTCGATGGCGATCAACCGCTTCTTTTCGTCGATGAAAGCAACGTGGGAATAGCCGTCCGTCCCGTCTAACGCAAAAACGCGTCCACCGACACGAGGTACGTGGATGGACGCGTTTTTGCGGTTGCGCTATGGTAAGCAGCAACCTGCCTTGCAGCTTATTCTACCCCTCAGAAACAAACCGAAGTACAACGGCGCTTACAGCTTCGTTTCGGCCGAAAGCGGCTCCGGCGCCTCGCAGGTGCTCTCCAGCTCGATGTGGCGACCTTCCGTCGAAGCGTCATGGAAGCCGTGCATCACGTCCAGGACGTGATAAGCAAGCGCGCCGTTTGCACGATGCTGACGTCCTTCGATAATCGCAGCGGCCAGATCGGCCACACCGATCCCCCGGCTGTTTTCCTCATAGCCATGAGTAAGCGGCACTTCGGTCCAGTCTGCATCTCCCTGCTTGCGGATGTAGACCGGCCCTGTGAACGTGTTCGGGTTCGGAACGCGCATCGAACCCGCGCTTCCGTAAATTTCAATATGCGGCAGATTGGTACCGCCCATGATGTCGAAGCTGGTCACCAGCGTTCCGACGGCTCCCCCCGCAAAGTCCAGCACGCCCGCCACATGCGTCGGCGTCTTCACGTCCAGCACAGTGCCTGCCTTAGGCTGGCTGCTAACGGTCCGTTGGGGAAAGGAAACCCGTGCGGAGCCGGTTACCCGGCGAATCGGCCCGAGCAGCGCGACCAGCGCCGTCAAATAATACGGTCCCATATCAAACATCGGCCCGCCGCCCAGCTCATAATAAAATTGCGGGTCCGGGTGCCAATGCTCATGCCCGCGAGACATCATAAAGCCGGTAGCCGCCACCGGCGTTCCGATCGCTCCCTCCTCCAGCAGCTTGACGCAGGTCTGGATGCCGCCGCCCAGGAACGTATCCGGGGCGGAGCCAACCCGCAGTCCTTGCCGTTCGGCGAGCTCGACGATGCGGCGGCCGTCTTCGCGTGTGACCGCAAGCGGCTTCTCGACATACACATGCTTGCCTGCCTCCAGCGCTTGAATGCAGACGGTCGCATGTACAGCCGGAATCGTCAGGTTGATGACAATTTCGATCTCAGGATCGGCAAGCAGCGCCTCTACGCTCAGCGCACGGATGCCGTATTCCTGCGCCTTCGCCTCCGCCCGCGACAGATCAATATCTGCGCAAGCGACCACTTCGTAGCTGTTGAACAGGCTGCCATTTTTCAAATAAATGCCGCTAATGTTGCCGCAGCCGATAATACCGGCTTTAATCTTCCGCGTACTCATGCTTTCGCTTCCTCCTCCAAGTAAGAAAAGCTTCAGATCGAGGTCATTTCCTCAGATCATGCTGTCGCCCATTCCTGTATAAGCGCCTGCGCCGGACGATGCCGCCTGCTCCCCGGCTGGCTCCTGAGCCAGCTGCTTGCCCTCCGCTGCCCAGACCATGCCGCGACGCAGCATTTCTTTAGCCTGCGGAATTTCCAGCACATTGGCCTGATGCCCCAGCGAGCAATAATAGACGCGGCCGACGCCCCACCGCTTCGTCCAAACCACAGGCATATCGACAGGCTTATTCAAGCTGTGCGGCCCTGCCGCAACCGGGAAGCGGGTCGTCGCAAGCACCTCCACCGCCGGATCAACATGCAGGTAATACTGCTCGCTGGAAACGCGGAAATTGCCGATGCCCTGCAGCAGAGAGCCTTCACGCTCCGGCACCTCGACCTCATAATCGACACCGTCATTGCCCGGATGCGCCACCCAATTGCCGCCGGTCATAAACTGCCAATCCACATTGGTGCGGAAGGCATCGCACATGCCGCCGTGGCAGCCCGCCAAGCCGACGCCCGCCTGTACCGCCTCGGATACGTTGCGGGCCAGCTGCTTGTCAATCTCGCCCATCGTCCAGACCGGCACGATCAGATCCAGCGCTTTCAGCTTATCCGCATCGGCGAATGCCTCCAACGTATCGGATATTTCGACCGCGAATCCTTCTTCCTGCAGCAAGCCGCCCAGCAGGTTCGCCACCTGCTCCGGCTCGTGGCCGCTCCAGCCTCCCCACACAATTAACGCTTGCTTCATCTTCGTTTCCTCCATTCATGGATTACATCGTGTTCCTGCCTGCGGCTTCACGCGGATCATGGTGAGTTTGCAGAGTCCTGGCTGCCGAACTACAGCTCGTCCACACGCACCCAGCGGCGCTGCTCGATCGACAGCTCGACCGCCTCCAGCACCTGCTGGCATTTCACGCCGTCGTTGAAGTTCGGTACCGGCTGCCGATCCTCCTCCAGCGCATTCATCAGCTCCAGCACCTCATGGACAAATGTATGCTCATACCCGATCGTATGACCCGGCGGCCACCAAGCGTCGCTGTAGGCGTGAGCCGGATCGGTTGCCAGCACCCGGCGGAAGCCCTGTACATCGTCCGCATCATCGGTGAAATACACCTGCAGCTCGTTCATTCGCTCGAAGTCGAACTTCACGCTGCCCTTGCTGCCATTGATCTCAAAGGAATTGGTGCAGCGGTGCCCCGGCGCAAACCGGGTCGCCTCAAAGCTGCCCAGCGCGCCCGATGCGAATCTCGCCATAAACAACGTCGCATCATCCACCGTTACCGGTCCGCGCGGCGCGTCCTTGCTTCCTTTGGCGCTCAGCCCTTCCATCGAGGACGGCAGCGGCCGCTCCTTGATAAAGGTCTCGCTCATCCCGATGACCTCGGTCAAATCGCCGACCAGGAAATGCGCCAGATCAATCAGATGCGCGCCCAAATCGCCATGTGAGCCGGAGCCGGCAACTTCCTTCTGCAAACGCCACACAAGCGGAAAGTCAGGGTCCACGATCCAATCCTGAAGAAACCAGGCACGGAAATGGTAAATGTCACCGAGCCGCCCTTCCTCAATCAGCTTCTTCGCCAGCTGCACGGCAGGCGCAAACCGATAGTTAAAGCCGATCATATGCTTAACGCCCGCTTGCTCGGCAGCCTCCAGCATCTCGCGGCTGTCCGCCAATGTAAGCGCTAGCGGCTTCTCGCAAAATAAATGCTTGCCTGCCTTCGCCGCAGCGAGCGCAATTTCCTTATGAGCATCGCTGGGAGCGTTAATGTCGATCAGGTCAATATCGTCCCGCTCCAGCAGCTGCCGCCAGTCCGTTACGTAGCCCTCCCAGCCGAACTGGCGCGCGGCCCGCGCTACGTTTTGCTCGTCGCGTCCGCAAACCGCCGTCATCACCGGCTTTACGGCCTGCGGGAAAAACATCGGCAAATCGCGGTACGCGTGGCTATGCGCCTTGCCCATAAACTTGTATCCGACCATGCCTACGGAAATACGCTTTTCACTCATCGAGTTTATCCTCCCATACACGAATTGATTGGCAATGTACGCGCGTTCATTTTCTCATTGCACGGAACGATTGTCAATCCTTTTTTCGGCAAAGCCGTGTCGAATCTACGCTCGCGACTCAAGAGCAAGCCGCAGCCGGGCCCGGCAAAGCCGAACCCTGTAAAGCCCGGGTTGAGCCCGCTACCCTAACAGCAGATTAAGCATTTCCTCTACGCTTACCGGTCCGAAATACATGTGCAGCTCCGACTGCCGGATGACCTCCGCGACCGCCTGCGTATCGAACCGGACGCCAACCAGCTTCTCGGTAAATTCCGTTGCGTCGCTCTGGCCGAAAAAGTCGCCGAATATCGTCGCTTCCCGGATCACCCCGGCCTCCACCAGCAGCCGCACGTCAAAGGTTCCGGCCCCTAGCCGCGCCGTATGGCGCACATTAAATTCCGGCGAGCTGCCGTAATTCCACTCCCACGTCCGGTAGCGCGTATCGGCAAGCTGCCGGACAGCAGCCCAATCCGCCTCCGTCAGCTCATACTGACTGACAGCTTCGCCTGCAAAAATCGAAGCCAGCAGATGATCCCTGAACTGCTCCAGCGTCAGCGGCTCCGCCAGAAACTCGGTAATATTGGCGACCCGGCTGCGCACCGACTTGACGCCCTTGGACTTCATTTTCTCCGGGTTCACATGCAGCGCCGCCGCCACGTTTTCCATCCGCGAATCAAACAGCAGCGTCCCGTGCGTAAACATGCGGCCGCGAGTCGCGAACTGGGCGTTGCCGGAAATTTTCCGCTCCCCGACCTGAATATCGTTGCGCCCGGTCAGCTCAGCCTCGACGCCAAGCGCGCGCAGCGCCTTCGTTACCGGCTCCGTAAACTTGCGGTAATTATGGAAGGAGGCTCCGTCATCACGCGTAATAAAGCTGAAATTCAGGTTGCCGAGATCGTGGTACACCGCTCCGCCGCCCGATAGCCGGCGCACGACATGAATCCCGTTATGCTCCACAAAGTTACGGTTGATTTCCTCAGCCGTATTTTGATTTTTGCCGATAATGATGGACGGCTCATTGACATAAAACAATAAATAATCATGCTCCGCAGGCAAATGACGCAGCGCATACTCCTCTAGCGCCAAGTTCAGGGACGGATCATGCAGATTCCGATTGTCGATCAACAGCATAACAGCAGCTCCTCGCAGCTTCAGATTAGGATCAGGTCCAACAAGGGTGGCCTTCCTTCCAGTTTATCACGAATTGAAGCTGATTTCGAAAGCTGCGGTTTGTGCTATAATGAGGAAAGCTGTCGAATATCGACCAATTTTATCCAGTGGGGGAACAAACCTATGCGTATACGCAAAGCATTAACGATCGCCGGATCTGATACAAGCGGCGGGGCTGGCATTCAAGCCGATCTGAAAACCTTCCAGGAGCGAGACGTTTACGGCATGACCGTCCTGACGACGATTGTGACGATGGACCCGGATAACGGCTGGTCGCATGGCGTCCACCCGATTGCGCTGCCGACGATCCGCGAGCAGCTGCGCACAGTGCTGGACGGCATCGGCGTCGATGCGCTGAAAACCGGCATGCTCGGCTCCGTCGAGCTGATTGAGCTTGTCGCCGATACGATCCGCAGCCGTAAGCTGCCGAACGTCGTCGTCGATCCGGTCATGATTTGCAAAGGCAATGACGAAGCGCTGCATCCGGAAACCGGTACGGCAATGCGCGAGCTGCTGCTGCCGGTCACCGATATCGTGACGCCGAATTTATTCGAGGCCGCCCAGCTTGCCGAGCGCGCGCCGATTACGACGCTCGACGATATGAAGGAAGCCGCCCGGCGCATTCATGAGAGCGGCGTCCGTTACGTGCTGATCAAGGGCGGCGCCAAGCTTGACCATCCAACAGCCGTTGACGTGCTTTATGACGGCACAAGCTTTGTACTGTTTGAAGAAGCCAAGCTGGCCACCGGCCATACCCATGGCGCGGGCTGCACCTATTCCGCCGCCATTGCCGCCGAGCTGGCCAAAGGCGCCTCCATTCCTGATGCGGTCGCCACCGCGAAGGCGTTTATTACAAAGGCGATTGCGCACGGCTTCGCGCTGAATGAATTTGTCGGCCCGACGCGCCACTCCGCCTACCGCCATTCCTTGTAAGGAAGCCATCTCGCTCAACTTAAAGAAGCTTCCGCTCGCCGCTTAGCGGAGCCGGAAGCTTCCCTGTTATTTATGGACGGCTTTCCGGCGATTAGCGCAGCGGCGCGAAATCCTTTACCGGACGCAGCACGTCCTCAATCGCCTCCAGCAAATCAGGAGCAAGCGTTACGCCTGCGGCCTGCACATTTTCTTGAATTTGCGAAGGACGTGTCGCCCCGATCAGCGCAGAGCTGACGCCCGGATGCCGCAAAATCCATGCAAGCGCCAGCTGGGATACCGTCAGCCCGGCTTGTCCGGCGAGCTTCTCCAGCTCCTTCACGCACTGCAGCACATCGTCACGGAAGTAACTGTTGATGACCTTGTTTGTCTCCGCATTGGCCGCCCGGCTGTTCTGCGGAGGCTGCTCGCCACGCTTGTATTTCCCGGTCAGCACGCCTTGCGCCAGCGGGGAAAATACAATTTGCCCAATTCCCTCCCGGTCGCCCAGTGGCAAAATCTCCTGCTCGATATAGCGCTCGAACATATTATAGATCGGCTGATTCGAAATCAGCGGACGCAAATTCAGCCTGCGGCTGATCCCGATTGCCTCCGCCTGCTGCGCTGCGCTCCATTCGCTCACAGCCGCATACAGCACCTTGCCTTGGCTGACCAGATCATCCAGCGCCCGCAGCGTCTCCTCCAGCGGCGTTTCGCTGTCGAAGCGATGGCAGAAATACAGGTCGATATAATCCGTCCCCAGCCGCTTCAAGCTGGCTTCACATTGCTCGACAATATGCTTCCTGGACAATCCGCGGTCATTTGGCCCCTCGCCCATCGGGAAAAACACCTTCGTTGACAGCACATAGCTTGGCCGGGCATACGGCTTGAGCGCTGCGCCAAGCGCCTGCTCTCCTTGACCGCGGTTATAGGCATTCGCTGTATCGAAGAAATTAATGCCAGATTCAAAAGCCTGACTGACACAAGCTTGCGCAATCTCCTGCTCGGCGGCCGTTCCATAAGTAAGCCAGCTTCCCAAACCAATTTCACTTACTTTGATACCGCTTCCACCAACTCGTCTGTATTTCATGTGCAGCCTCCTTATGAATGCTCTCATCCCGGATTTCGAATCGAAACGTTACCCGTACGCTCGTTATTATATATGAAAATTTATACAGGAGCCATTCAAGGGATGAAGCCACCTCATCAATTGTTCAGTCAGCTGCTTCCCCAGCTTCGGATTTCGACCGTTTATCCAGCGGAATAATGGTTCGCGAATAAACTGCTCCAGATCACGTTTATTTTGTTCCAAGCTCCGCAGCAGCAGCTAGGTAAAATCACCCGGCCATCCGCATCGAAAAAAGCAATGCCGCCCGAAATGACGACTGCTTCTTGCGACAACAGCTCGTAACAGGATTCTTCAAAGGATTGCTTCACGTTTATTTGGTTATACCCGAACAATAGAATCAGGAACAGTTCAACATCCTCCGTCGTACTGTCCGCGTTTAAAATCACATATTCTCTTCGCGCAACATCCGCTTCCATCCACTGTGGAAGTTCTTCATAGCGCTCTGTAATGACAGGCATGGTGTAGGGAGCTATCATAATTCGTTCGACAGCCGCGTTTCTTCAACAGAGAATATACCCTGTAAAATAATCGCGGCTGTATCTCCTTCCTGTTCAAATTTATACAAAAGTTGGATGACTATAGGGCAGCTAGGTTACAACCATTCCCTCCAAGGCTTATCTGGTCAGCTATTCTTTTCGATACCAGGTTTTGTAGGCTTCTATATGTTCTTCGGCTGTATTGCTGGCATCAAAGGTTTTGAAGTATTTGGAAAAATATTCATAACGCCGCTCTTCGCCCGCTTCAGTCGTTACGGACAAGTATACTTCGGATATTTCCAGGCCCCATTTCAGGCTATCTGCAATTTCATTCATATGGTCCACCGTTACAAACTGTTTCGTTCTCTCCAGAAGCTGCGCGATAACCTCATCGTCCGGCTCTCCAGACATCGTCACGTGACAGTACACATTCGGCCGCATAAAAGTGACGGTTACTTTGTCCACCGCTTTTGATAGCTGCATGATGTCATTTTTATAAGCTTCGGAAGCCAGTGTACGTACAGGCGATCTCGTTGAACACCCGCTTACCAGGACCAGGACGGAGCATACAACAATAGCCAGGACAAGCTGTATTTTTCGAATGGATGCTCCCCCCTCCCAAGCAGACTCCTCGACCGCCTATACAAGGCCCAAGCTGCCGACGGCGCGCTCAAACTTTAAAGCGCACAACCAGCGCTTGCAGGTTTTGGGCCAAATGCGCCAGCGCTTCCGCCGACGAAGCGATTTCTTCCATGGACGCGACCTGCTCCTCCGTTGAAGCGGAAATGCTTTCTGTTCCTGCAGCGTTTCGCTCGGACACTTCGCTAATGAACTGAATGGCCTGCACAACCTCGACGGTGCTGGCAGACATTTGTTCCGAAGCGGACGCGATCCCTTCTACCTGAGCAGTCAGGTCATCAATCGCAGTGTTGATGCTCAGGAAAGCTTCATCCGCTGTTTGCACGGAGCGAATGCCGTTGTCCATCTTCGCTACGCCGCTGTTCACGCTGACGATGACCGCGTCGATTTCCCGCCGGATCGCTTGCACCAGCTCCGCAATGTGCTGCGCGGAATCCCCAGACTGCTCGGCAAGCTTGCGAACCTCGCTGGCGACGATCGCGAAGCCGCGTCCATGCTCGCCGGCACGGGCCGCTTCAATGGCAGCGTTTAGTGCAAGCAAATTCGTTTGCGTCGCGAGCCCCGTAATCGTCGATACAAATTGGCCGATAGCGACGGAATGATCGCCGAGACGCTGTGCCGTTCCCGCAAAATTTTGAACATAATCGCTTACGTCCATCATATCGGTAACGGCGCTTTGAATTTTAGCGGTACCGGTACGTGCAAGCCCGGTCGCTTGCTGAGCAGCCGAGGATACTTGCTGGGTGCTCGTTGTAATCAGATGAACGCCATCGGACAGCTCCTTAATTTGCTGGGCGGTATGCTGCAAGCTGAGCGCCTGCTTATCAATTCCGGATGCCGATTCCTCGGTGATCAGCGCGACCTGCTCGGACGCCTTGGACGTTTCGCTGGCGTTGGTTGACAGCTGCTCAGACGACTCCGCAAGCTGCATCGCTGTGCGGTTGACATCTCCGATGACGGCATGCAGCGCCTGGGTCATCCGGTTAAAGCTGCTGCTGAGCTGGCCAAACTCGTCATTGCTGATGTTCGCAAGCTCCAGCGTCAGGTTGCCATGACTGATTTCCTCGGAAGCCGCCACCAATTGCTTCAGCGGCCGTGTAATGGAGCGGATCATATAAGTAATGATCAGCGCGCTGACCGCAAAAGCAATCGCGATGACAATCAGCGTCTTGTACCAGATCGGCTGGACTGCCGCACTCACCTCACTATCGTCAATCACCCCTGCCAGCACCCAGCCTGTTTTTTCATTCGTCGTCATAAAAGCATGCTGCTTGCTGCCATCCGCAGACGTATAGGCGAGACTGCCTTGCTTTTGCTTGAAAATGTCCGGATAAGGCGAAGCTGTTGCTTCACTGCCTGCTTTTTCCTGGGGATGCACGATAAATTTATTGGATTTATCCAGCACGTACACATAGCCCTTCGTCCCGATCTTCGTGGAATTCACCAAATCGCTCAACGCCTTGAGCGACAAACTGACCGAAACAACACCATGCCCGTCCTTGGTCGTCTGGGCGACCGAAACAACCACATTGCCGGTGTTGCTGGAAATGTACGGCGAGATAATCGTCGGCTTCCCTTTGTTTTCCGAAGCGCTTATGTACCAGGGCCGCTTGCGCGGATCATAGCCTGCGGGATTTACCGCACTTTTCGGCGCGTTGATATATACGCCTTGATCGGTGCCGACCGAAGCCAGCTCAACATCGCCGTGTTTTTGTTTGTACGCATCCAGCACCGTCCGCACGAACGGGTCCTCATTACCCTGGACAGGACCGATATTGCCGGCTGGCAGCTGGTCTGCCAAGAAATCCACATTTTTTTCGGTAGCGCCAATCATCTGATTGATCGTTTCATTCAGCACCGCCAGCTTGCCTGACGCACTTGCAAACATTTCCTCCTGCACCTTGGCGCGGGCAGTATCATAGGAAATTGCCCCTATACTCAGGCTGGGCAGCAACAAGATCACCACGAAAGCCCAGACCAGCTTGCTCCGTAAAGTAAGGGATTTTTTCCAAAGCCGCTTTTTATTCGTCATAAAAGTTCCCGCTTTCTCCAAGGTAATATGGCTACCTCTATAGTAGGGGACTTTTGTAGCAGTTTCAACAAATTTCGACAAATTTACAGGAAATTAATGTAAGGGAGCGGAGAAAGTCAAACTGTTGCGTCATGATCAGCACTAATTAATAAACGTTTCCTTCACTCTGCTTGATTTCAAGAAATACATAATCCACCCTACGCTCATGGCTGCAAACAGCAGCCAGCCCCCAATTGGCCTGGCGGACATTTCTTCAGTTTGACTGTTCGGCATTGTAGCTCCTTTCATGCTCCGCACCTGGAGAATCCAAGCTCAATAAAAGCTTTATATTCCAAAATAAACAAGGGTGTAGTCGCCCTGCTTTACTTTTTCACCAAGTCTTATTAATTGGGTCAGCACTTCTACGATTTCTATTTTATTAATAAATAAAGCCTCATAGCTTCCCTGCTCCTGACCATCCGTTTCTTCGGTAACATAATTCCCCGTCAGCCTGAGCAGCTCTGGAGCACACTGAAAAAGCAACTGCCACGCCTTAAAAATAGCCAGGTAATCAGTAATACCTTGCTGATCGACATAAGAAATACCGTAATAATTAAAGCCTTGCCGGTAGCTGTTTCGCACAGGATCATACGTTTTAATCCATTGCAATGAATCTTGGATGTACTGTATCCAATCATCGTTTAGAACCACAATATGACGTTGAGGCGCTTTCTCCCGAAGCGTAAATAGATCATCTGTTAGACCGAGTTCCTCTTCAGCAATTAAGACAAGCTCATGTGTCAGTGCCATATATCCGTTGCCAAAAGATCGTAAAACTCTACANAGCGTAAATAGATCATCTGTTAGACCGAGTTCCTCTTCAGCAATTAAGACAAGCTCATGTGTCAGTGCCATATATCCGTTGCCAAAAGATCGTAAAACTCTACACAATCTGTTGTTTGCTTCCTGTTTCGTCGTGTCTGCTTTTGCCGAAGCTACTCGCATTTGGTGTAACACTCCGCAGGCGTAAATTCGGATGCAACGAATCCTACACATTAGCGTTTGCTTGGTTGTGCCGTTACGCTAATTTTGAAAGGTTGATAGCCGCGTTTAGATCGCGGTCCATACTCAATCCACATTCACACGCATAGGTACGGTCTGAAAGCTTCAGGTCTGACTTGATCTGTCCGCAGTTTGAGCAAAGCTTCGATGATGGAAACCACCGATCAGCTTCAACAAAGCGTATGCCATATTTCTCGCATTTGTATTGTATCTGGCGTTTGAACTCGCCAAGCTTCTGCTGGGCAATCGCTTTGGACAAGTGTGCGTTTTTCATCATGCCTTTGACATTCAGCGTTTCCATGACAACGGCGCTCGGCTTGGTTTTCGCGATCGCGCTTGTTTCCTGATGAAGGTGGTTGGTTCGCAGGTTCGTTAGTCTCCGATGCAGCAAACGAATGGATTGTTCAAGCTTCACAATGTTGCGTGTTTTGACAAATCGGTTTCCCTCCTTGTTCATTTCGTATTTACGAGAAACACGGCGTTGCAACCTACGCAATCGCTTCTCGGCTTTCTTAACTGTCGTTGTCTTGTTGATGTTCTTCACTCGATTCCCAGTGGACAACACAGCCAATTCCTTAATCCCAACGTCAATTCCAATTTTCTCATCCGTCAGGTTGTCTACGGATGGTTCCTGATCAACTCCCACAGACATGTACCAATACTTTCCGTCAAAGCTGATCCGGGGGTTCGTGTACTTGGCTGAGATCGGCAAACGTTCTGTGGTCTTCACCCATCCGACTTTTTCAATCCGAACCGTATCACCTTTCACTTTCAGTTTCTCCGTATCGTTGTAGAACGCTGGTTTTGACTTTTTCCTGCTTTTGAAACGTGGTCTGGCTGCCAACCCCTTAAAAAGCTTCTTGTACGCATCACAGGCATCCTTAATGGCCTGTTTGGTGACGTTGTTCGATACGTCGAACAACCATTTCAGCTCATCGGATTGTTTGAGCTTGGTGAGTTCCTTGCGAAGCACGCCGTCCGACATAAACTTTCCGCCTGTTCTATGATTTTCTTCTTGTCGTGCCAATGTCCAATTGTAGGCCCAACGCGCAATCCCCGCCGACTTCCAGAGCTGCCGTTCCTGATCTGGTGTAGGCTTGATCCTAACTTTCGTCGCCAAGATCACCAGCCATCAACTCCTTCATCATCTTTTTAGCTTGGTTTGCGCGTTTGCCTTGCAAGCGATAACTACACACAGTCACCATCTGAATCAAATTTTCAACGAGCACTTGTTCGTCGGTTTTCTCTATATGATCAATGACTTCAATCGTGACATCGAATCTTTTGGCTAAGTTCTCCAGAAGTTCAAATCCGAATCGTAGCAAACGATCTTTGTAGAGAACGACAACACGGTCAAGCTTGCCTTGAATGATCAAGTCCATTCATTGCAAAAGTCCGCGCTTCTCGTAATGGATGCCGCTACCGATGTCCGAGATCACATCGAAAGAATAGCATTTTGCAATCCTATATGTTTTTACATGCTCGACTTGGCGTTCTTCCAGTTCAGCATCTTCATCCCCGATCACAACAGCCGCCAGTTGCGCCGCTATTTGTCGCATTTTCGTTAGCTGAAACTCATCTATGTATGTGGCCGAAATTCGACCCTTCCGATATCTGAATGTGACGGCAAGGCTTCGCCTTCGTATTCAGCTTCCCAAATAACCATGCCGTCCGCAACTGTGGAAATGGTCTTTCTGTTCAGCAAAGTCAGCTCGACAGATTGCGTATACGTTAATTCTGCGTCACTTTTTATGTAGTTCAGCCACTCATCTAATTGCAGCGGATTACTTTCATCCAGTCTAGTAATGTGCACTTCATACGCCATGTCAAAACCCCCACTATTTTACGAATTAAAGTTTGAAGCTCCATCTTCGTGACGCCCCATCCGGCGGCCATTCCCCCGTCGTGCAAATCCCCTCCATTATAACAGCCATCCCACTTCGTGGAAAAAGTTTTTTTCAATGCAAGGCGCTCTTCCATTTCCGGACAGCAAAAAGGAGGCACGCTCTGTCGATTGGACAGCGAACCTCCTCGTTCCGATGCTTTCGGGCTCTTCAATTGCTTGCCTTTTGCTTGAATGAATCCTGCAAATCCGACCTGCCATGCGCCACTCCCGCACTCAGACCGGGACGGCTTGAAAACGGACAAGAACGCCGGAATGCAACCTGCCTGCGAACGAACTTCGCCTCCCTGCACGCGGCTTGTTCATTTACCGTCCGTTCGTGTAAGATGAAAGCAGTAACCCGCACAGCTTGCCCCGACACCCAATCCAAGCAGAGGAACCCCGGTGTTTCTCTCCGAAAAAGGTGGTTAAATTCGATGAACGCACCTCTCCGCGATCTTGTGCAATACTACGTGGTCAACAGCGAGCTAACGATGTCGCCTGGCAAAATAGCGGCCCAAGTCGCTCATGCGGCCACAACGATGACTTTGCATGTGCTGCTTAATGACCAAGCCTCGCATGCGACGTTTCAGGCCTGGCTTAATGCCGGTCAGAAAAAAATCGTGCTGCAGGCCGCCGAAGCTGATTTAACGCGCCTAAGCGACGCAGGCTATTTGGCTATTCGCGATGCCGGGCACACCGAGGTGCCCAGCGGCTCGCTGACGGTCGTTGTCCTTCCCCCGGCGGACAAAGAGGAGGTTCGCGGTATCGTGAGCGGATTTAAGCTGCTATAGGCCTAAACCGCAAACGGGCCACGGCCTCGCTCGCAAATACAGCGCGCACGCCGTTTAATTCGGCAATTGCCCGCGCCATACTTTCTCGAAAAACCGCTCGCCGCCCACCTGTCCGCCCTTTAACACAATCTCCAGCCCGTCAATGCGGGCGTCCGTCGAATAGGCTGTCACGAGCGGACAGCCCGGGTCAAGCGCCGCCTTGCAGGCGAGCGCATAAATGCCCAGCTCGCGCGTCATGTAACCGGAGGTATCTCCTCCGGCGATCAGCACGCGCGTCAGCCTGGCTTCCGCGACCAGTTCGCGGGTCAGCGCCCCAAGCATTTGGCCGAGCAGCCGGCTGCTGTCCTCGGCCTGCAGCCCCTGCTCCGCCAGCGCTGCGCGGAGCCTGGCAATGCTGGCGTCGGCAGGGCCCGACGCCGAATACAACACGACGCTGCGGCCTTCGGTCAGCAGCGTCAATGCTTCCGCCCGCAGCTCGGCAAGCGCTGCGGACGCCAGCTCCGGCTGAACCAGCTTTTCAGCCGGAATGCGCAGCGCCGCAAAGCCGGACTCGGCGGCGCGGCGAATTTGCAGCGCGGTCATCGGCGAGCAGCTGCCGGATACAACCAGCAGCCGCTCGGTCGGAACCGCCGCCGGCTGCGGCTCGTTTGCGTCAGGCAGCAAGCCTGCCTGCCTCCAGCAAGCGGCCAGCGCGTATTCCACGCCGGATGAACCAACAACAAACAAGCTGTCAGCCTGAGCAGACGCGGCTTCCCAGATCAAACGCCCCGCCGTCTCCAATCTCCGCTCATCCAGCACATCAAACAGCACCGCCCCAGGCTGCTCCGCAGCAGTCAGCTTATGCAAGCGATCCCGCACTTCCGCAAATGGTCCCTCCTGCGCTACAAGATCCAGCAATGCGATGCTCATATCGGTCTGATCAGCCAAATGAAGCCGCAAATCCGCCTCCTTCATCGGCGTAACCGGATGACGCGACATCGTCGGATGACGGTCCAAACGGTAGATTTGCCCGTCCGCAGCCGCAAAATGATTTCCAAATACCGTATATCTGCGCAAATACGGAACGCCAGCCAGTAAGGGAATATATGGGCTTTCGGCAAACAGCTCGCGCCCCAGCTCCATCGCTTGACCGATGCTTCCAATCCCAGGTGAAGAATCGAAGGTGGAGCACACCTTGTAGTGGACAACAGACGCCCCGGCCGACTTTAGCATATGGAAAATCGGACGCAGCTCCTCTTCCATTCGTTGCGGTGACAAAGAGCGGCTGATGCCCGCTACGCCAAAGCAGGGAATATCCCGAAAACGTCCGTTCAGCAGCTCTGCTGTCGGCGGCTCAAGAAAAAGCACGGCTGGCAGCCCTGCTTGAAACAAAGCCTCCAGCACATCCGTCGATCCGGTAAAATCGTCGCCGTAGTAGCACAGCAGCCGCTGCTTGCCAGGTGCAGATAAAGTTACGAGCTGTGTGTCCGCCGACACAGGCTGCGCGTCCGTGCCCGTGCCCGCGCCCAACTGTCCCTCGTGTCCGGCATACTCCGCCTGCCTCATACCTTTATCCGGGTCGGCGGCCCCATTTCGATCGGCATTCGCTCCATTGCCAGTAAGCCCCGCCTGTACGGAATACGCTCCCCGTTCAACACGCCGCCTATCGTCAACACGCCCTTCCTCTCTCACACGCCCCTCTTGCTCACCACATTCTTCCTGACCTGTATACCCTGCCGCTTCCCCCGGCATCGCCTGTAAACCATACGGCGTTTCCCGCTCCACATGCTCCCCGGCCTGAGCCCGATCATCCACACACGCCTTCACTTCACCTACTTGCTGCTCGCCGCTGCCCTGACAGACCGTTAACCCGTTTCTCACCGTATGTTCACACCTCCGCGCCTTATCTTTCCGCCATCTGCAAGTCCGTCTGCTCAGCTTGCCCCATACTTGTCGATCGCACGTCGCAGCTCCGGGTGCGCGGCTGCATATTCATCCAGCGAAATGCCTTGCACCGCCGCCTGCCAGCCCTGCTGCATGCTGACGAACCCGGCCGCCGGCCCATCCGGATGCGCCAGCATCCCGCCGCCTGCGAGGTGCATTACATCGACCGAACGCACCGCTTCATACGTAGCAGGCGCCGTACCGGCCCACTGCATGGAGGAAACAACCGGCATCGTCTCATATCCGCCCAGCAGCGGAGCCGTGCAAGCCTTCATCGAACGGATCACCGATTCGTTGCTTTCATAAAACTTGCTGTTTAGTCCATTCACATGCAAATGGTCGGCTCCCGCAAGACGGCATAGCTTCTGAAATGCGGTAAATTCCATGCCCAGCAGCGGGCTGCGCGTCAGCATGCCCCACTGATTGCGGTGAACGTGAATCGGCACCTCGCTAAACGAATTCAAATACGCCAGTCCGCTCAGCCCGATGCTCATCACGCTAACCATCACACAAGTGCCGCCCGCTTGCACAACTGCGTCATGATTGCGGCGCAGCTCCTCCATGTCACCCGTAATGTTAAACGCATACATCAGCTTCCGCCCGGTCTGGTCAGCCGCCCGCTCGACCGCCTGCATGACTGCCTGAACCTTGGCCTCCAGCGGAGCAAACGGCGGGTTGCCGTTCAACTCGTCATCCTTAATAAAATCCATGCCCGCCAGCGCCAGCTTTCCGACCAGCGCGGACAGCTGCTCCGGCGTCAGACCGATGCTCGGCTTGACGATCGTCCCCAGAATCGGCCTGCCGGTCACCCCCGTCAGCTGCCGGGTCCCGGCAATCCCAAACTTCGGTCCGCGATAGCGGTCTGCAAACGCGGCAGGCAGCTCCAGATCGAGCAGCCGCAAGCCCGAAAGCTCCTGCAGCTCATATAAATTACCGGCCACCGCCGAAAGCAGATTCGGAATCGACGGCCCGAAATTGTGCAGCGGAAACGACACCTGAACGATGCCCCGGCGATATTTGCCGTCATGCCCGGCCGGCACCTTCGCTCCCGGCAAGGAAGGCGCGGAGCCTTCCTCCAGCGCTTCGATCCGCTCAACCACCGCGCCGTAACGCTGCTTTAATTCATCGGTTTCGCCAGGCACAGCCGTAAACGTCCCCGTTGACTGCTCACCGGCGATGCAGGCAGCCGCCTGCTCAAGCGTATACGGCGTTTCCACCAAATAAGACGCGACGACCCGCTCTCCAGCCGTTCTGCTCTCCCGTGCATGCGTCTGCTCGCTCATTCTGCAGCCCCCTCGCCGCTCGCTCGCTCCAGCTTCTCCAACACAGCTTTAACTGCTTCAACGCCGCGTCGCGGCGAGGAGAGCACCGGCTTGCCGGTCGCTTCCGCCAGCTTCGCCTCCATGCGAGCCATTGAGCCTTGCGCCAGCACAAGCACATCAGCTTGCCCCGCAACCCTTTCGGCCGTTTCCAGCAAAATACGGTCATGCTCGGCCGGATTGCCAGCGACCAGCGCTTCAAACGCCCCTTCGGCCAAACCATTAATGATACTCACCTCGCGCCCGACCCGCTCAGCTTGCTTGCGAATCAATCGGATTGTCGGGTCCAGCGTCGAGCTAAGCGTCGCAAGCACGGCGATCCGTTCATATCCGGCTGCTGCAGCCGCAGTCATCGCGTCGTCGATTTTAACAATCGGCACGCCGATAAACCGCCGCGCGTCATCGGCAATTTCGCCGACGGATGAGCATGTATTCAGAATAACGTCCGCACCGATTTCCTCCGCATGGTGGAAATATTGCATCAGACGACGCGCGACGCCCGGCGTAATTTCCCCGGCTCGCATCACATCGCCGATCAGACTGTCATCAATCAGATTCACCAGCCGACAATCCGGCAGCAGCTCCTGCACAACCGCTTTTAATGGATCTGCCAAGCCTTGCCCGGTATAAATGGCCACAATCGTTCTCATTCGTCCGCCTCCTTTATTTCGTCTGAGTAAGCAGGCAGCCCGCTCCAGAAACTCCCCAATTTCCGGGCGGGCCATCACGCCGAACCGCACCGCGATCACCGCCCAAATTCCGGCAGCTTGCTGCTGGCTGCTCTGCTTATCCGCAGATTATGGCTTATCAGTAAGCTTTGCTTATCTGTAGGTTCGTCTTATCTGCAGCTTCTGCTTATCTGTAGGCTCTGCTAGCCAATAAAATGTCCTCCTCCAATAGACACATGTCCTTTAAAAGGTGGACATACCTACTCCTTCTCTTCTGCTAGCTGCACCGTCCATATCTAGTCCAAAACACGCCCAAAACACTAGATATAGATATTACGCTCACCGATGCTGCCTATCATTACAGTTCTGAAGTGTCCACTCTATGAAAAACAAAACCTCTGCAAATGTCCGTACACAGTGGACACCCCTAACCGATTTCTTCCCGGCTTACAGTTTTGCTTCCCTACAGCAGGACCAATCGCCCGGCAACAGCAACATCCAACAACCAACAGCCAGCAGCAAACCGCCAACAAGACTACACCCGGCAGCGCCTGCGGAAGCTACCACACAAACTCCTGCTCCAGCCTGCGATAATCGCCCTCCCGCATCGGCGCAGTATCGAACACCTGGCGGTCGCTGTACAGCGGCTTTTTCGTCCCCTTCGGCGTGATGTTGACTACATCGTCGCCACGCCATTCCGTTTCAAACGTTTGGCCGACGGCACGCTCCAGCGTCTTGCGGAAGCTGAGCGGGAACGTGACCGTAATTTGCTCGCCCGCCGAAGCCGCGCCAAGCTGCAGGAAATGCTTGTGCAGCCAGCGGCTCGGCTCGCCGCCCTTGCCTTCCGTCACCTCGCCGTTCAGTTCGCGGACAAAGCGGATTTTGGTAAAGCCCGCCCATTCCGGAATACGGACCTGCAGCCGCTGCACATCCTCGCGCACCTGAATGACCACCTTGCCCTCATGCGGCAAATAGCTGCTCACATCAAGCCAGCGGGAGCCGCGATTCAGCAAGAAGTTAATGCTGACCGTTCCGTTCTGCTCCGTAATCGTATTGCTCCAGCCCATAAACAAGCCGCGTGTCCCCGAGCCAAGGCAGCATAGCTGCAGGTCGCTCGTATGGCCCCGTCCTTCATTGACATCGCAAATAAAATCATTCGGCGCCGAATACCCGGCAAATGCGCCCCGCGTACGGGAGCCGACGCGATGGAACGATTTTTCGTACGGAATGTCGTTGGACTTGTCATCCGTCTCCTCGACCCAATCCAGATCCAACAGCTGCGATTCGGTCAAATGGTTGCGCAGGAACCGTTCCACGACGCCCCAATATTCCACATAGCCGCTTTTCGCCAGCGTGATGCCCGTTGCAATCAAGTCGACAAGCGAGCATGTTTCATGTTCATATGCCTGCTCATGCAGATCGCCCGGCGTCCAGCCGAAGGCCGTGCACTGGGTCAGCGCCCAATCATAGCTTTTTTTCACCCACGCAATCATCGCCGCGTCTCCGGTAAACATGCCGAACCGGGCAATCGCATCCAGCGTGCCGAGTCTCGTATGGAAGTGGCCGCTGCGGTAAGCGAGCGCGTCATTGAAGCTGCCGTCGGCGTTAAAAACGCCGCTGCGCTCGATAATCAAGGCGGTGAAAAACTGGCACAGCTCCAATGCATCCTGATTGCCCGTCAGCTCATGGTATTTGAGCAGCGGCATGACCAGACGGCCGCAGAAAGCAGCCGGATCGGGCGCAAGCCGCAGTTGGATGCCATTGGCGGACGGCCAGCCCGTCTCCTTGTATTCCGACGCCGGATAATACCACACATCCCGCTCCTTGACCGCGATCCGCTTCAATGCCGCCACATGGCGGTCGGCCGCCTCCTTCACCTTGGCGTCGCGCGATTCCATATACCAGGTCGTCAGCGACAAAATAACGGCCCGCTGGTCGATCAGGTTCGCATTCGGCTCCCAGTCCCGTGCCGGATTGATCTGCCGGTAGCTCATCCCGTCTTCCTTGAAAAAGGACAGCAGATTTTGCCGGTACTGCTCCTCAACCTCTTCCCCATACGTCTCGCCCGACATATGCCGCGCCAAAATCAGCCCGTCGATCATCCGGCCGTGCGACGAGCCATAATCCCAATCGCCGTGGGTCATAAACGCAGGCTTATGCATCAGATCCGCATTAAAAAACGGAATAAAGCCGTGGTCGCGGTCCGCCATGCCGATCATCGCATTAATCGCATGTCCCGCGCGCTCCTCCAGCATCAGTGTATCCGGAATCAGACGTTTCCCTTCCTGGTTGACTGCTTCGCTCGTCATGTCATTCGCTCCTTCATGTTAATGTTCTGCCACCCCGGCCGCGCTGCGGTATTCGCCGATCGTCATGCCCGTCCGCTTTTTAAAAATTTGGCTGAAATACCGGTAATCCTCATAGCCGACCATCTGCGCGACCTCATAGTTTTTATAGCCCGGCAGCTTGAGCCATTCCTTTGCTTTCTGAATCCGGTAGTCGGTCATGTAATCGACGAAATTTTGCCCGGTCGTTTTTTTAAACAGGCGGCTCAAGTAATCCGTGTTCATGAAATGGCTGGCCGCAATTTGCGGCAGCGACAGCGGCTGCGCATACTGGGTTTCGATCAGCTGGCGTATTTCGCGCACCAGCTTCTCTCCCTGCTTCTCGCAGGAGCGGCCGTAAAATGCCAGCACTCGCGGAATAAGCTCCTCGGCCAGCAGCCGCTTCACTGCCGCCGCGTCCTGGCGCTTTTCAATCAGTGCCGTGTACGTGGTCGAGCCGCTGCCGCAAATGTCTTGAAGCTGCGTCTGCTTGGCTCGCAGCTGCTTATCCATCGAATGAATCAGCAGACAAGCGCTGCGCCGCAAATGCTCGACCGTCATCGTGTCCGCACTCACCGCCGCAAACAGACGGTCGAACGCCTTCCACGCCGCCGCCTCGTTGCCCACCTGCAAGGCGAGCAAAAACGCGTTTTCCAGCTCCTGCGGGTAGTCCGGCGCAGCGGGCTTCTCGCGGTCGGCAGGCAGCAGACGGCCTGACTCGCCAAGCTTCCGCGCGCCAAGCGCCGACCGCGCCTCCTGCATCATCACCGCCAGCCGCCCGTCCGACCGCTTCCGGCGGCTAAGCCCGAAGCTGTACGTTCCGCTGTCCGCCTGCTTGCATGCGCTCTGGAGCGTCTGATTCAGCTTGTCCGCATCCTCCGGGCGGAAGCGGCTGACGCTGATGGCCAGCGCCAGCTCACGCGAAGCGTCGGGCGCGCCGGTCAGCGCATACGTCCAGCCGCCCCCGAACAGAAAAGGCTCGCTGCGGCCGAGCTGCTCCTGTACAGCCCGCAGCAGCCGCTGCGGCTCCATGCTGTCGCCGAACACGTCCGGCCGGCCGACAAGCAGCAGCAGCTCCTCGCGCTGCAGCCAATCCAGCGGCCAGGACGGCTCGGCGCTGCCTCTGTCTGCGGCGCCTCTCTCGCCGCCGGCAGCGGCCCCTTCGCCATCGGCCGAATAGACCGCGCGCTGGAGCCAGTCCTCCTGCCGCACAGTCTCCTCCCGGCGCCGGGCTGCCGCCCGTCGCTCCAGCTCCTCCGCCGCCTTCTCCAGCACAGCGGCCAGCTCTTCCTTTTTCACCGGCTTCAGGACGTATTCGAATGCGTTGTGCCGGATTGCTTCCTTCGTATATTCGAAGTCCGAATAACCGCTCACCACAACGATCAGCAGCTCGGGGAGCTCCTGGTGCAGCATGCGGAGCAGCTGCTTGCCGTCCAGCCCCGGCATCCGCATATCCAGAAACAGCAGGTCCGGCCGCTCGGCCATGACCAGCGCGTAAGCCTCCTGTCCGTCTCCGGCCTCGCCGACGAGCTGGAGGTCGAAGCGCTCCCACGGGATCGACTGAATCAGGCCCTTGCGGACCCATTTTTCATCATCGGCGACGATAACCTTCCACATGCGCCCTTCCCTCCCTCTCGCCAGGCGGCTTAGCCCTTCATCGAACCGGCCGTTAAGCCGTCAATAATGTACCGCTGCAAAAACAAATACAAAATGAGTACCGGCGATACCACGACGACCATAAACGCAAACACAACGCCCCAGTTCGTGCTGTACATCGTCACAAAGTTAAAAATTTGCAAAACAATCGTCCACTTCGTACTGTCCGTCATCAAATAAAACGGGCCGAAGAAATCATTCCACACCGACACCATCACCACAATCGTAACCGTTACCAGCACCGTGATGATCAGCGGCAAAATAATTTGCGTGTACAGCCGGAAGTAGCTGCAGCCCTCCAGCAGCGCCGCTTCATCGAGCTCCCGCGGGATCGACTTCATAAACCCGACAAGCAGAAACACGGCAAACGGCAGCAGTACCGCGGTATAATACATGATCAGGCTGAAGTACGTGCCGCGGATATGCAGATCGCCCATCAGCTTGATCGTCGGCACGATGGATACCGGCACGATCAGCCCCATAATAAACATGTAGTAGGCGGAACGCAGAAACCGGCTGTCCCGGCGCTGGATAATGAAGGCGGCCATCGACGCGAACAAATTGACACAGATGACGACGCTGCCGGAAATCAGAAAGCTGTTCATAAACCCGCGCATAATGTTCGACTGCCCGAAAATGTCCATGTAATTGGACCACTGCCACTGCGACGGCAGCGACAGGCCAAACAGGGCCGATTCCCGGATATCCTTGAACGAATTGACAAAAATCATCACAAACGGGATGAGAATCAGCAGCGCCAGCAGCACCGTTACAACCTCCAGCGCCAGATGCCCCTTGCTCCGGGCCCCGGTCATAGCTCCACCTCCCGCTTCTTCATCTTCATCAGCACCGGCACGCCGACAGCCGTCACCAGCACAAACAGCACCACATTGACGGCCGTTGCGTAGCCGAATTCACCGGAGCTGAACATGCTGCGGATGTACGTATAAAACACCTCTGTCGTATACCCCGGACCGCCCTCGGTAAGCACCATCACCATCTCGAATACTTTCATCGAGCCGATCAGCGACAGCAGCACATTAACGGTAAACGCCGGCGCCAGCAGTGGAAATACGATATGCCGGAAGCGGCTCCAGTAATTCGCGCCATCCATCGACGAGCTTTCGATCAGGTCCTTGGAAATAAACTGCAGCCCCGCCAAATACACGACCATGGAAAATCCGGCAACCCGCCAAATATCGGTGACAATAATCGAAAACAGCGCCAAGTTGGGGTCGTTCAGCCAATCGCTCGCCAGCGAGCCAAGCCCGATCGCCTCCAGCGTCGTATTGACAATGCCATGCTCCGGGTGATAAATCGCGCGGAAAATGTAGCCGATGACAATCGGCGCGATGACATACGGCATGAAAAAAATCATCCGCATCAGGTTGCGCAGCCTGAGCGCCTCGTTCATGATGAGCGCCAGTCCAAGGCCGACGACATTTTGCAGCACGGTAACGGCGGCGGCGAATACAAGTGTATTTTGCAGCGCCGTCAGCAGCCGCGGCTCCTGAAACAGCGCCGTATAATTGTCCAGTCCAATGAAACGGATATCCTTCGCGTTGATATTCCAGTCTGTAAAGCTGTAATAAAACCCGATCAAGGTCGGCGTTATAAAAAACAGCAGGAACACAGCCAACGCGGGAAACGAGAAGTACAGCGGATATTTATTCGTTCCCATGTCGTTCACCTCCACTCCGCAGCGTTCCGGCCGGGAGCGTTGCGACCCCAGCCGGCTTGCGCGGCTCCCTTATTCGAATCCGGCCAAACGTTTCGTTTTGCCGTCTTTTTTGTAATTGGCGTCAAATTCTTTGACTGCCGCATTGACATCCCCGAGGATAAAGAAGTTTTGTACCGTTTTCTGGAAATCAGCGAACGTTGGCGTCAGCCGGTTTTGCACATTAATTTTGGCCTTGCCAGCGTCGATCAGCGCCTTCACGGTTTCCTGTACCGGGTACAGCTCGCTTTTCGCATCCTTGAAGATCGGAATTCCAGGCGCATTTTGGTAATACAGGTTGACCATCTCCGGCGAGATCATAAACTTGATCAGCTCGATCGCTTCCTTGGAATGCTTGGCCTTCTCCGGCACCATCAGCTGGTTCGGAGGCGTCATCAGCGCCGTGCCCGCATCGGTCGCAGACGGGAATGGGAAGAAGCCAAGCTTGTTTTTCACGAAATCCTTCGTGAATTTCTTCTCCAGCTGCGGAATAATGCCATCCAGCATAAACGCCATGGCGACCTTGCCCTCGCCCAGCTTGTTTTGCATCTCGTCATACGTACCCGCCATAATATTGTCCTGATACAAGCCGAGGTCCTTCAATTCCTTTTGCTTGGTGAACAAATCCTTGACCTCCGGAATGTCGGCCAGACTCAGCTGGTTTTTCTCCAGCTTCTGCACGCCTTCGTCCTTGATCGCCGGGTCTACCTGCGACACCCAGCCCGTCAAATAAAACACCTGGGCCGGCCAGCCGTCCTTCACGCCCTCGTAGAACGGCGTCACACCCGCCGCTTTAATCTTCTTCGCGATATCCACAAGGTCCGCGTAATTTTTCGGCGGCTGTACCCCTGCCTTGGCGAAGACGTCCTTGTTGTAGAATACCCCCATCATCCCGGTTGCGCCGAACGGCACGCCGTAAATCTTCTTGTCGACCGTCGTCTGAAACTCCTTCATCGACGGAATAATGCGGTCCCACACCGCGCTGTCGCCGCTCCACTCGTGCAGCGTTTCTTCCGCCCGCAGCTTGACGTTTTGCTTCGTGCCCGGCTGCATCAGGAACAGATCGGGGAAGTCGCCGGTCGAGAAGCGGGTTTTCATCATATTGTCAAAGTCACCGCCGGGCAGCGCCTGCAGCTCCACCTTGTTGCCCGTTTTTTTCTTATATTCCTCAAAAATTTTGTTAAACGGCGCAGCATCTACCGTATTCGAGATGACAAAGGTCAAGGTAACCGGGTCCTTCGCTTTGGCCGGCGTTTGCTCGGGAGCAGGCGTCGCGGCCGGCGTGCTTCCATTGCTTGCTGTTCCGCCTCCGCATGCTGCCAGTGCAGTCGCGGTTAGACAGACCGTCATCGTGGTCAAAGCCTTTTTCATTGTTCTCATCTGGTGTAACCTCCCCTTAGAAATCGCTTACAACCTGATTATAATGAAAACGCTTACGGTTAGGCTATTGACGATTTCGACTCGTCATGTTGAATATTCCGACCTACGGCTGCAGCGGAATCAACAGGGTCATGCTTGTCCCGACGCCCGGCTCGCTTGTCAGCTCGAAGCGGAATGCTTCCGGGTAGCGGATCGCATAACGCGCGCACACATTACGGATGCCGATGCCGCCTTGCTCAGCCGCGAACGCCGTATCCTCGTGGTAAACGGACTCGTTCAGCCGCTCGCGCAGATCGCGCAGCCGATTCGGTTCAATGCCGACGCCGTCATCCCTTACGGTCAGCCGCAGCATTCCCTCCTCGGTGCTGGCGGTCACCCGCAGACGGCAAGCGCCCAGCTTAGGCTCGATCCCGTGGAAAACGGCATTTTCCACCAGCGGCTGCAGCGTCATTTTCAGCACTGGCGCATCCAGCAGCGGCTCTTCGATCTGCTGCTCGTAGATGATTTTATCCTCGAAGCGAATATGCTGAATATTCATATAAGCGGCTACCTGCTCCAGCTCCTCGCGCAGCGTAACGACTTCATTTGTATTTTTGATATTGTAGCGGAACATGTCGGCCAGCGACTGGGCCATGCTGCCTAGCTTGCCAGCCTCGTAATAGTCGGCCATCGCCTTGATGCTGTCCAGCGTATTGTAGAGAAAATGGGGATTAATCTGCGAATACAGCATCGCCAGCTCAACCTGATGCAGCTTGATCTGATTGATGTATTTGGATTCGATCAGCCGCTGCAGCTCATCCTGCATATCGTTGAAATTGGACGCAATCAGCCCGATCTCATCCTGCCGGGCCACGTCCACCCGCACCGAGAAGTCGCCGCGCTTCACCCGGTTGATCGTTTTGTACAGCACCAGAATCGGCTTCGTCAAGCTGCGGCCAAACAGCACCGAGATGCAAAACGTGACAAGAAAGGCAAGCAGCGCAGTCAGCAGCGTCGCCGTTTTGATCTGGTTCAGCGGGCCGAAAATATCCTGCTCAGGCATCAGCAGCACAATCGTCCAGTTTGAATAGCTGGAACGGGTATACGTGACCAGCAGCCTGTCATCGCGGCCGTCCAGCCACAGCTTCCCGGCTGTTCCCGTCAGCTGCGGCAGCAGCTCGGTTCCGGCCACCGCGTCCAGCGCCCCCGCAGATGCGTAAATCGGCTGGTTGCTTTCATCCAGCACAAGCAGCCGGCTGTTCGCCGACAAGCTGTCATGATGCCCGATGCCGTGGAACAGCTCGGCGTTGTATTCGACGCGTATAATGATGAAATGGTCGGGACCGGCAAAGTCACGGATCATTATCGACGAAGAGTAGGCGGCTGCGTCCGCTTGACCCGAAGGACTGAGCGCAGGCGGACCGCTGAAATAAACCCGTCCGTCTCCGGCAACCGTACGCCAGAACCAGCTGGACTCCCGCACCTCGTCGGCCGTCCACGGCGATTGATTATCCGAGGAGCTGAGCAGGTCGCCGGTGCTGAAATAAATTTGAAACCGCATAAAATCACGGATTGGCGTCAAATTAAAGCTTTTCAGAAACAGGTCGCCCAGCTTTCGCCGGAACAAAAACTGCTCCTGCGCATCCATAAACGGATAGGTGTTGATCCCGTCAATATATTCCGGGGTATAATAAGGAGCAAGCAGCAAATTCCGTTTATTTTGAAAGTCATTGTCCATATGATTTTCCATCTGCCGGACAAGCTGCAGGCTGGAGCTTTCCACCCGCTCGGACATCGAACGCGAGGAAATCATAAACGAAACCGTCCCGACCAGCGCGATGCATAGCAAAATAATGACCAAATAGCTGAGCAGCAGCATCGTGCGGATTTTGGTGAACATCGCCCGGTATTTCAAACCCAGCCCCTTAAAAAAACGCGCTTTCCTCATGCCTGGACACCTGTCCTCTCTGCCGGCGGCTGACGGTTCGCAGTCATTGCCGTAACCCCATCTTACCACCCGCAACCGCTTTCATAAAGCTGTACGCTTATAGCGGCAGCGCAGGCTGCCGTTACTCTGCCAAACCTACACCCACGCACTAACAAGGCCACTGAAAAAGCGACAGCTGCGTACGGGACACGCCCTGCACTTCTGCAGCATGCTTCCGTTCGCTCCGCTCGTCTTTCCAGTGGCCTTGAGCCTGTCGGGAGATTGTTCCTGTGAGGTCGTTATTGTACAGCTGTTTCGGGCGCCGCCGCGACCTCGTCGTAGGCATACGCATTCGACCGGACGACAACCTTATCCTTCGAATCCTTCACGATCACTTCGATCTGGCAAGGCAGCTTCGTCAGCAGCTCCCGCTTCACGGTAGCGATCAGCTTGCCCGCAGACATCCGCTCGGTCAGCACCGGCTGGCCGTTGATTTGCACGATGGCCTGGGCGGGCAGGTTTTGCCCTTCAACCTTCACAATCCGGTCAGCCCCGGCTTCCTCGACCGTCACATGATCGACCTCCAGCCTGCCGTTGCCGATCACATAATCCGGGTCCTTGACCCTCAGCGCGCGTTCCTTGTACGCATATTGCTTGCCGAACATGATATCATACTGCAGCCGCTCGTAGCCCTTGAGGCTGTCTTCCGATATGCCCAGCTCGGCAAACCTGTTTTTCGGCGGGATGACAGGCGTCGTCTGCGCCAGCTGATTCAAATAATCCGTATAATAGCTGCCCTCGCGTCCTGCAAGCTTGAGCAAATACGGCCCAAGAAAGGAAGGGCTCATATTGAACTGGTCCTGATGCTCCGGTAAATAATTGTTCCAGACGAGCAGCGGCACCCGGTAAATTTTATTTAAAAACTCAGGATCGTTCGGCTCCAGATAGCCGCTGTCGCGGTACGCCTTGTAATCATCGCCCAAGCTGGGCAGGTGATCGCCGAAAAAGACGATAATCGTCGGCTCCTTGCTTTGCTCATAATGCGTAACCAGCGTTTTCAGCATCTGATCCGCCCCGCTCAAGCCTTGCGCCAGCGTCTCGAACATGCCTTTCGACTCGCCTTCAACGCCCGTAACCTCGATGGTATTTTCCTTAAACTTCCCGGGATAATAATGATAATGATTTTCCATCGTATTGGCGAAAATAAAATCAGCGCCTGAGGATGCCTGGCTTGCCTGAATAATCTCCTTAGCTACGCCCCGGTCGGCAAGATACGGACCCTCGTAGTCCGGTTCAAAAAACTCCTGCGGAATATAGGTCGAAAAGCCGAAATTCTCGTACACACGCTTACTGTTATAAAACCAGCTGTGGAACGGGTTGATGGCTGTCGAGGCATAGCCTTGACGGTTCAAAATGCTGGCGAGCGAATCCACGCCCTTGTCGATATACTGGTTATACGGGGTGGAGCCTTGTGGCAAAAACCGCATCGAATTGCCGGTCAGCACCTCAAACTCGACATTGGCCGTTCCGCCGCCGTATTGCGGGGACAGCATCGTGCCGCTGGAATATTTCTTCGCCAGCTCATGGTAAAACGGAATCGGGTCGCGGCTGAACGTCAGCCCTTTCACCTGGGTCGGGTCCCAAAACGCTTCGCTCAGCACGACGATAATGTTTGGCTTCGTCTCGGAGGCTGCCGGTACCGCGGGCGGAGCCGAAGCCGCAAGGCCGTGGATCGTCTTCTCGTCATAGCCGCCCGGCTCATCGAGAAACAAATATTTGATATTCATCATCGTCGTCAGCAGGAAGCCGTTGGTCCGGACATTTTCCGTCTGGTCCCAGGCGATGTTCTGCACATTCACCAGCTTCTTGAGGTTGATCGCCCCGTCGTTATAAATGGATACAAGCAGCAGCGATGCGGCAAGCCCCATCGTAATGCGGTGCCGCCAGCCCATCCGCAGCATCAGACGCGGCAGCTTGTAGAGCAGCAGGATGCTGATGATAATAAAGGCGATAAAGCCGGAGATGATCGTAAAATTAAAAATGCCGCTGATGTACTGCGTCATGTCCTGGGTTTCGCTGGTCAACAGCAAATCCCATGGCAAAAAAGGCACACCCAAAATGCTGAGCTTGACCCCGCTGATCAGCCCGAAGCCAAGGCAGACACTGGATACGAGCCAAAACGAAATGCGAACACTGGCTGTAAGCGCGGTCAGCAGCAGCAGCAGGCCAAGCACAACAAGCGCATTCAACCCGAGCACCGGGATTTCCGTGAACGTCCAGCCGAATGATTCTCCCCATTGTCCCCGGCTGAGCACCTCCACTAAAAAAACAATCCACACCGCCCACACCAGTAAAGGCAGGCGTCTGGCCGTTTTGCGGCCATACGTGCGCAAAGCAAGCTGCAGTTCTCCCATGTATATTCCCCGCAATTATAAGTTATTAATTTCTTGTAAACGATACGCCCTAGTATAGCATACTTCAGGGTATGTATCTCTATCAAGTTGTTTCCTTGCGGATGGGGCGGACGGGCTCTGCGTGCAACCTGCGCATCATCATCGTAAACGGGCATGTCCACCTTTTGAACGACAAATCCCTGTAAAAATCCTTCCCCTTACGAAATGACAGCGCTTTAAAGAAAAAAGGCCGCCGGAAGCTCAGACGGCCATTCCCCTGCTGCTCAGCTGTCCGTGTCAAATTAAAAATATCGCCACCAGCGTCGTTACCGCCAGCCCAAGCAGCACCGGCTTCAAATTGCGCCGCGCCAGCTCAAACGGGCTAACGCCGCAAATCGCGGCCGCAGGAATAAGCGCCCAAGGAATCAAGGTGCCGCCGCCGACCCAAATCGCGGCCACCTGGCCAAGCGCCGTCAGCGTCGCTGCTCCTGAACCAATGGCCGTCGCAAACAGCTTGGCGACTGAACCAGCCAGCGAGATGCCGGAAAACCCGGAGCCATCGAGTCCGGTAATTGCGCCAATGACGGTCAGCGTGACGGCTGCGACGCCCCCGTTCAGCGGCACGACCTGCGCCAGCGCGACGCCAAGATCATTGACAATGCCATGCGAGCCGTCCGGCAGCTTGGCGCCGAACAGCTCGGTGAAGGCCGCGTCGCCGAGATAAAAAAACGCAGCGATCGGAATAACCGGGCCGAACACTTTAAATCCGAACTGAAAGCCTTCAATCAAGTAGCTTGTCGTCTGCTCCAGCCCCCGGCTCCGGTGGGCCAGCAGCGTCACAGCCAGCAAAATAAGCACAGCAGTACCGCCGATCAGCGCAGTCGCGTCGCCTCCCTGCAGCCCCAGGACAAACATCGCAGCCACATCCGCCGCAAACAGCAGCGGGATCAGCACCGCTAGCCACCGCTTGGCGCGCGGGGACAGCACGACGGCAGCATCGCGGGACGAGGCCCCTCCCGGCGCGCTGCCGCTCATCCCTGAACCGGGCGCAACCAGACCGTCTCGCCAAACGCCGCGGGCCATATCGCGCCGCATCATCCAAAAGGCCGCAACCGTCGTCACCGCGCCCATCACAAGCACAAGCGGAATGCTCGCCTGCATTACATCGGCGACCGGCAGCCCTGCGGCGTCGGCAGTCAGCTTGGGCGCCCCCTGAATAATGTAGTCGCCGGACAATGCAATTCCGTGACCGAACAAGTTCATCGCGACCGCAGCGCCGAGTGCGGGCAAACCGACGCGCGCAGCGACCGGCACCAGCACGGCGCCGATCAGCGCCACGCCCGGCGACGGCCAGAACAACAGCGACGTCACGAGCATAATCAGTCCGATTCCCCAGAACGCCAGCGCCGGGGTGCGCAGAAACCGGGTCAGAGGCGCAATCATGACCTCGTTGACCCCGGTGCGGATCAGCACCCGGCTCATCGCCACAATAATGGAGATAATGAAAATGGTGCCAAGCAGCTCACGGGTCGCATAAATAAAGCTGTTAAAAATGCCGGACACGGAGCCTGCCAGCGTCTCCGTCGCCATCCAGCCCAGCGCAAAAATGCCGACGACACAAATCATCGTCGTATCGCGGCGTTTGATCAGCACCGCCAAAATCCCGAGAATAAAAGCCAAATAAACGCCGTGCAGCGGAACTAAAGCTATCGTCACTCCCATCACCCTCTCTCCTGCTGATGCCAGCTGCTACATCGTATGCAGGTCGGGGTGTGGGCGTTCGACAGTCTACCAGTGATTCACTTGCTCGTCTTCCACAATGCTTTGCAGGTCCTGCTCATTGATAGACATGACCTGATAAGGCCCGGCTTGCGACAGGCGCAGCGCCTGCTCGCGAATAAATTTGGGCGAGCCCTCCTTGTCCTCGTCATAGAGAATAAGCAAGCCGTCGGAATTGCGCAGCAGAAACTTGTTTTTCTCACGGAACTGCCACGGTCCCTCATAGCCGCTTTTCGTCACGCTGTTGACATACTGGGCTTTCCGCAGCACCGCTTCGTACGCCGCTTTCTTCGGGTCGCTCCAGTTTTCCTCCTGCCCGAGGAACGGGCAAATGACGGCTAGCTGCAAGCTTCCATACGTGCCCCGCAGCTCAATCGCCACCTCGGCCGCCCATAGCTCTACGCCCCATTGCCCGCTGACGATGACCCATTCAAGTCCGTCATCCATTAACGCAACCAGCCGCTGCCGGATTGCCTTCTTAATAATATCAATGCCCGGATGCTTCAAGGAAAAAATACCGAGCTCCGACGCCTTATAGCCTGTAACGACCAACCGCTTCATGCCGTGCCACTCTCCCGTCCCTCTTTCTACTTGAGGGTAGCACAGCCGCCTGCCGAAATAAAGACGGCCTTGGACGCCCAGGCAGGCCGAACAGGCCCTTCCGCTCCCGACCGGGAACAAAAACGCCTGTGCCGCAACAACCGAATAACGAACAAGCCGGACAAGCTACATCGACCTCTTGCGTCCAAACATCAAATAAGCGCCAGCCGCGACCAGCACAATCGCCACGATCGAGCCGCCGGATGACAGCCTGCTGAGCAGCGAGCCCACCGTAAACACGGCAAACATAATCAGGGACAAGCCGCCGAGCACATTAATCGGAATAAGCAGCCCGCGATGTCTGCCGCCAAACCAATACAGCTCGAATAGCCCGACAGCGACAGCGAGAATAAAGCCTGGCCACATGTACGCCCACGCGTCAAAAAGCGTCGCGATCTGACACACGACTCCCGAGACGAGCAAAATACCGCCGGGCACCAGCAACCCGACTCCGCGCCCGCGGGTCATGGAGAAATACATCCAATGGAAAAACAGTCCGAGCGGAATCAAAAACATGGTGGGCCAATAATACGCAAACAGCATCCCGACACCGAAGTCGCGATCCCGGAACATAAAAATACTGGCTCCTAGTAAAATAAGTACGGCTCCCGCCAATCCTTGCTTGTTCATGACCTAATCGCTCCCAAACTATGTAATGATGTGGCATTTCAGTACGTTCACTGTATCACAGGCTCCAAGCGGCTGTCCCCCTGCTGCGGGGAAGCAACCGGGCTGGACTTTAGTCCAGTGCAGGAAGCTGGCGGCGGTAAAAAAGAACAGCTGACGGATGTTGGGAAGCAGACGCTTTTGTTGTACAATAGAATAAGACCTGATTTCGAATGAAGAACGATGAGGTGGACCACTTGGAGTATGAGCTGCATAACGACATCCATGAACAAGCAATCGAGGGATCTGCCCCTGCCTCTAAGCCATGCGCTCACTGCAAGGAGGCCAAGCCTCTGACCGAGTTTCTTCGACGCAGCGGCAGGCGCGGGGGCAAGTCGGCCAGACGCGGCATGTGCCGCTCCTGCCGAAAGCTGCGCAAGCAGGAAAGCGGGCCGAGCCATGACGAGCGTCCGGCTGCGGCTATTGACGCAAACACTCCCCTCGCCGGCCCAGCTATGCCTGTTCCCGCAAACGCTCCCATTGTCGGCATTCCGCTTCATGCCGCTGACGCTGAGCTGCACGCCGCGCAGTCGGCACGGCCCGCGGAAATCGCCGAACGGACCGTTGGCATCTCCGCGCTCGCTGCCGTGACTGCGGACGTCGCTGCTTCAGACGAGCCAGCCAATTCCGACGATGACGACGCGGCCGGGCCAGCCCAGACGCCGTCCAAAAAGCGCAGGCGACGGCGCAGACGCAAGAAGCCGAGCGCCGCGGCCGCCAGGCCGACTGAACATGAAACGGAAACGTTAGCGGAGACGGGTGAAGAAACGCCTCCCCCGCCGCCTAAGGTACGAACCCGACGGCCGCTGCCCATTCCGCCCCCGCGTCCGAAGGGGCCTGACGCATCCGTGCTGCGGCCTAACAGCGCGGGTGTGCTCTGGATGCGCGGCCGTACGGACAAAGGCCGGCGCTGGCAGCAGGAAACCGATCTGGAGACGGCTGTAAACCTCGTTCGCGAGCATGCGGCTGTCGTCGTCAACAAGCATACTGTACGCCGCATTTATACGAATAAGGCGTTTCGGCTGTTTATCCTGACCCGCGACCGGTATACCTGTCACTTCTGCGGCGAATATGGCGATACGCTCGATCACATCGTGCCGCGCGCCAAGGGAGGCCATACAACGCCCGTCAACTGCGTATGCGCCTGTAACGAGTGCAACCAGATGAAGGCTGACCGGGACTGGGACGAATTTATTGATCCCGACTTCGAGCTTCCGGACAACTGAACGGCCTGTCCTCCATTTTTCTCCGTTTCACCGGAGCCCCGGACTGGCCTTGCAGCTGCTCCCTGCGAGGCCAATCCGGGGCTTCGTCTGAGGAGTGATTCGGCTGCAAGCAGCGGCATGCTTAATGCGAGACTGCTTATGCTGTCAGCAACGTGCAGCCCTCAAAGCCGAGCTGCCCCCCGGTTCACAGATCGGTTCGCCGGCCTCCGTGCTGGACGACATTATGCGGTCCGAGCAGCAGTTTATGCGGTCCGCCCCCCTAGGGCCCGCGAAAGCTGGGCCTTCGCATTTAACGGCCGGGTTTCGTCAGTGCAATCCGTTCCTCCTGGCCCAGCCATTGCAGCCGCACATAAAATTTGTCCTCCTCGGCGTAATCTATCGCTTCCTTCCGTTCACCGGCAATGACTAAATTTTTGTTCAAATTTCCCTTATGCTCGTTGCTGGCCTGAAAGTTGGAGCTGCCCTCGAACGCGTACGCAATCAGCACAGCCGCCGACTGCTGCCGACCCTTGTACCGAATTTCGTATGACCTGGTATGAGCCGACGGTTCCACCGTGCAGATCACAGCCCAGTTTTCGCTTGCCCCGGCAAACGTCACCTCCCGGCCGCATGCGGCTAACCCTAAAGCTCCGACCAGCAGCAGTGCCCATGCAATGGCTTGTTTCATTCATGCCATCCTCCTTGTTCACGATTGAGACAGGAACAGGATAGCAGACAAAGCTTAAGTAATTGTCAGCAGCTTCCTTAACGATTTCTTACTTCAGCATCCGTCCCAGCGCACGCTCCAGCCAGGACCAGGGCAGCACAGCCCGGGCAAGCAACGCCAAGGCCGAGCCTTTGCCGAGCGGATAGCGGAAACGGGGCTTGCGCAGCCGGGTCAAGCTCACAATTTTATCTGCTACCTCCTGCGGGTCCGGCGCAGATTCCGCGGTCTGCCTCGACACTCGCAGAATACGTTCCAGGCGGCTGCGGTGAACCGAGGCTTCCGGGGCGTAGACTGTTTCGAACCCTTTGCGCCAAATATCCGTACGGTACGCTCCCGGCTCCAGCAGCACAACCTGTACGCCAAATGGCTGCAGCTCCAGCCGCAGCGCCTCGCTGAAGCCTTCAACAGCAAACTTCGACACCGCATAAGCGCTGTAGCCAGGAAACGCATATCTGCCGCTTATACTGCCGACATTTATAATCAACCCGCTCGCCTGCTCGCGCATCAGCGGAAGCATTGCTTTGGTCACCGCGATCAGACCGAATACGTTCGTTTCGAGCTGACTGCGATACGCCTCAACAGGCACATCCTCGACAAAGCCGCCGACGGCGAAACCCGCATTGTTCACCAGCACGTCAAGCCGTCTGTGCTGGTCATACACGAGAGCGGCGACCGCTCCAATCGAAGCGGCGTCGGTCACATCCAGCTGCACAATATGCAGCCGTTCGCTGACATTTTCGCTTGGCCCGCTCCAGCAATGCGCCGGCAGCGGCCGGATTCCGCAAGGTGGCGATGACCTGGTACCCTGCCTTGGCCAGCGCCACCGAGGTCAATAGCCCGAAGCCGCTTGACGCTCCGGTCACAAGTGCAATTTGCCGCTCCCCCTTCATGAGATCACCTCTTTATCCATTTGCCTGTCTAAACGGCGCCGGAGCGCTGCTTTCAGTATGCGGGAGAAGCCGCGCTGCGTAAAGCTTTGCCTTTGCTGGAGACGATTTTTGAAATTGACATAAAAATGTCATCATTTACTGAAGATATGTGATTTTTTAGTGTACAGAATCGCCGGAACACGGTATGATTTACTAATGTCGATTCATGACGGATAACGGCGAGAAGAAGCAGGCGCAGAGAGGACAGGCCCGTTTTGGCACAAGAATTGCTGATCAATTTTGGAATTATCCTCTTCCTGGTAACGGTCTCCGTCACACTGCTGGATCGCCCAAGATTAAACCTTCCGCTATTTGCGAAGCTCGGCATCGGCGCCTTGCAAGGCTTATTTGGCATTGTGCTGATGTTTTTCAGCGTTCACTACCAGACGCTAATTCTTGATCTGCGGCAGCTGACCATTATGACCGCGGCTTACTTTGGAGGACTGCCCGCCTCCTTGTTGACGGCAGGGATGATAAGCGTTTTCAGGATCGCCTATTACGGCCCCAGCTCATCCGCCTATTCGGCCGCCTTAACGGCGCTGCTGCTCGGAGCAGGCGCCGGTCTGCTTTGCACCCTTTCACGCCGGCATTGGTTCAAGTGGGCTGCGATGGCCTTGCTTGGCTGTTTGGGCATGGCCGGCTCGCTGTTTGCCCTGCTTGGCAGCCAAAGCGCGACTATTATGCCTGTCATGCTGCTGTATTTGCTGCTCGGCTCTGTCGTCATCGGCAGCCTGATTCAGCTGCTGTGGATGGTGAAGACGATGTACATGCTGCAGCGCACCGTGCTCAAGCTGTCGCATCAGTTCACCGGCTCCTCCATGTCCCGCATCTACGAGCATACGCTGTTCGCCCTGATCCGCCTGACCGGAGCCGACGTCGGCAATGTGCTGGCCATTGATAATCATCAGTATCACATTGCCAGCCTGTTTAAAAACGGCAGCTATTCCCGGCCGATGACGCTGGTTGAACCCGAGGAGCTTGATGCGATTGCGCTCACGCGGACCGGACAGCCCGTTTTGTTCCGCAATTGGCGCAGAGCGCGGCCAGGCGGAAGCCGCGAGCAGGAGCTTTACGGCCAGAGCTGCCGTTCCTCCCTTCACGTGCCTTTGCTTTACAACGGAGCTGTCATTGGACTCGTTAATTTAGGGTCCAGCGTGAAGGACTTTTTCCAGCAAAATCATATCAATATGATCCATCAGCTCGCCCCGATGGTCAGCAGTGCCATGGCGCTCAAGGATTCGGAAAATAAATTTGCCTCCGTGACGCAATCAACGAATGACGCTATTATTTTGACGGACCAGCATCTGGCCATCATCTCCTGGAACAAGGGCGCAACGCTGATGTTCGGCCATGCGGCGGACGAGATGCTCGGCCAGCCGATCACCCATATTTTACCTGAGAAATACCGTGAGCAGCAGGTGCAGGATTTCAAACGATTTTCGCGCCCAACCGACCACAAGGACGCTGCCACGATCGAGCTGCAGGGACTGCGCAAGGATGGCTCCGAGTTTCCGATTGAGCTGTCGCTGAATAGCTGGAGCACCGGCCGCCTGCTGTTTTTCAGCAGCATTATCCGGGATATTACCCAGCACAAGGAAGTCGAGCAGCGGCTGCTTGAAGCAAACCGCGAGCTGACTCGCCTGACGATGATTGACGGCTTGACCGGCATCGGCAACCGCCGGTATTTCAACGAAATGTTCGATCGGGAATGGCGGTCCGCCTGCCGCAGCCGGACGCCGCTGTCGCTGATTTTATGCGATATTGACTGCTTCAAAGGGTATAATGATACATACGGCCATCAGGGCGGCGACCGCTGCCTGAAGGAGGTGGCCCAAACGATTGATGAACTGGCCCAGCGTCCCAATGATGTGGCCGCCCGCTACGGCGGGGAGGAGTTTGTGCTTGTCCTGCCCGAAACCGATGCCACCGGCGCCGCGCATGTGGCGGAAATGCTCCGCCGTGCCGTCGAGGCGCTTGCCATCCCGCATGCCAGCTCAACAGCTGCCCCCTGCGTAACCGTCAGCATCGGGGTAAGCAGCCTGATTCCTCGCCCGGAGGTGCCCGAATTGACGGTGGTGGAGCAGGCGGATATCGCCTTATATCAAGCGAAGCAAAACGGCCGCAATCAGGTCGTCCGCTACTCGATTTCCAGCTAGCCCATACTTGCTTCACGCTGCCGCGGCCCCTTGTTTGCTTGCTCTGCAGGCGATCAGGGCGGTGGCTTGTCCGCGTGCAGGGCGCTTTAGCCTGCCGGTCGGCGGCTCAAGCAGCTGATTAAAGCCTGCGCAGGTCCGCCTGCAAAGGCATGCGAATTCTAAAACATATAAAAGTAAACAAGGAGATGCCCACATTGAGCGTAGAGAACAAAGAAGCTCCGAAGGAAGCTGCAAAACCTGAACTAAAGCCTACTGTGATCTGGAAATGCAAGGACTCCGCTTGCAAAGCCTGGGTCCGCGAAGAGTTTTCCTCGAATCCGTATCCCGAATGTCCGCTTTGCAAAGGACCAACCATTCGCAGCTACAAGCATCTGGCAGCCGTGTCACTCGGCAAAAAACCGCGAAAAACAAAAAAAACGACGTAACCGGACCCAGCACCCGTGTACTGACCGACTATACATCGCCATCCAAAAATGACCTCATCCTCCACAAAACGTGGATGCTGAGGTCATTTTTGGATGGCATTCTTTTTACTTGATTACACGTTATTTGTACCCGTGCGGCCGCGCCTTGGCTACGCTTGGTCGGCGGCCAGCTCAGCGAGCGCCCAGTTGCCCTGACGGAACACCGGCTCCCACGTGCCATCCGGCAGCTCGCCGTCAATATCCAATACAGCGGAGCCGACCATAAAGTCCACATGCGTCAGGCTGACATTGCCCCCACGCTCCAGCAGCTCCTGCTGCGTCAGCGAGGTCCCGTTTTCAATCGTAAACGGATAGGCGCTGCCTACCGCGAAATGGCAGGAGGCATTTTCATCAATGCCGGTGTTGTAGAACACCCGGTTCAGGTTGGAGATCGGCGAGTCGTGCGGGACAAGCGCGATTTCGCCCAAATAACGCGCGCCTTCGTCGGTATCCAGCAGGTCGCGCAAATAGTCATAGCCGACAGCAGCGTTAAAGTCCACAACCTGCCCGTCCTTGAAGGTCAGCGAAAATCCGTCGACCAGTCGGCCGTTCAAATTAAGCGGCTTCGTGCTGGTGACCGTCCCGTTCACGCCGGTACGCAGCGGCATCGAATAGACTTCCTCCGTCGGCATATTAGCGACGAAGTAAACGCCCCGCTCGTCCGCCGTGCCGCCGCCATGCCAGATGTGGCCGTCCGGCAGCTCCACGAGGAGATCAGTGCCCGGCGCTTTATAGTGGAAGCGGCGGAATCGCTTCGCATTCAGCACGCTTTTGACCTGCGTCAGCGCCGCGATATGCTCGCGCCAGGCAGCAACCGGGTCCGGCTGGTCTGCGCGCGTCATCTGGAAGATCGTGTCCCACATGGCCGCCACCTGCTGCTCCTCCGGCAAATCGGCAAACACCTTGCCTGCCCACGCCCGCGTCGGCGCCTTCACCAGACACCAGCAAAACTTCTTGTTGCGCACGTAGCCTTGAAACGTCTTGCGCGCCAGCGCAGCCGCTTTCGTTGCCCGCGTCACCTTGCCCGGATCAATTCCCTGATACAGCTCCGGATCCGGCACCTTGATGTTCAGCAGCGCGCCGCCGCCCTCAGCCAGCTGCTCCATCATCGAAGCGGTCCAGGCCGGATAATAATCGAACGATTCATCCGGCGCGTATGTAAATCTCGCCTTTGTCACCTGCTCGTCGTCCCATTGCACCTGCACATATTTCGCGCCCGCCTCATAAGCCTTCTTCACGACTTGACGGGTAAATTCAGCAGCTTCGAGCGGCGACTCCACAAACAAGACTTGTCCGGGCTGAATATTAACGCCGATCCGCACGACAAGCTCTGCATACTTTTCTAACTTATGGTCAAATTTATTCATCGTTATAGCTCCCCGGTTCATGACAAAATGGCTGAAAATCAGCAATTTTCATTATAAACCGATTCTCCAATGAAGCCAAGCTCAAAAAATAAAATTACATTTAATAGGAACACCTTCACAATAGAGGTTCAATTGCTGGCGCTCCGCGTCTGGTTTCTCCCCGACTGCTTGGCTATCCTCAGCGCCTTGTCGGCGGCCGCCAGCAGCTCATCGGGCCGAATTTCCGGCAACGGCCTCATGGCAGCCACGCCAAGACTGACGGTCAAGTACTGGCCGATAACCGCGGTACTGCTCCAGCGTCAGTTGATCGCTCATCATGGCCTTCGCGTAGCTGTTTTCCTCTAACCGGATATGATCGGGCGTCGTTTCTTCCTTCAGTCTGGTCAAAATGGCAGCGCTCATACCTCCCCCCTGGTAGATGATTGTGCAGCTTAATCAGCGTAACTACTGCTCAGTCTACCAGAGGTTGCCACAGTTGCGCAGCGGAATGTACTCGGATCGGTGAGCTGCTCTCCGAGAGCCAAAAAAGCAACGGAGGAATCTCGCTCTCGCCGTTGCTTTCGTCTTCCCTGACGACGCTAGTCTGGCATTTGCCCGCATACTCCGCCTAGATGCGCACCGTCCAGCCGTATACGTCCCGGATCAGTCCGCGCTGGATGCCCGTCATCGTATCGTACAGCTTCTGCGACAGCTCCCCGACCTGACGGCCGTTGATCGGCACAAGCCGGTCCTTCCAGCGAATGCCGCCGATCGGCGAAACGACAGCCGCCGTCCCCGTGCCAAACGCTTCCTCCAGCGTCCCGGCTTCGGCGGCCTCCAGCACTTCGTCCAGCGAAATGGGACGGGCCGTGCACGGCACATCCCAGTCATCCAGCAGCTCCATCACCGCGCCTCGGGTCACGCCCTCCAGAATAGACCCCGTCAGCGCAGGCGTATAGACGTGTCCGGCGATCCGGAAAAATACGTTCATGCTGCCGACTTCCTCAATATATTTGCGCTCCAGCGCGTCCAGCCACAGCACCTGCGAGCATCCGGCTGCGCGCGCCTCCACTTGCGCTCTCAGTCCGCCGGCATAATTGGCCGCCGTCTTCGCTGATCCTGTACCGCCGCGCACCGCTCTCACGTCCTGCGCTTCCGCCAAAATATCGACCGGCTGGAGCCCTTCCTGGAAATAAGCGCCCACCGGCGACAGCACAATCACGAACAAATAACGCGAGGACGGACGCACGCCAAACGAAGCTTCCGTTGCAATGACGAAGGGGCGGATGTACAGCGAAGTTCCCTCCTGCTGCGGAATCCAGTCCTGATCGACGCGAACGAGCGTCCGCACCGCCTCCAGCAGTTGACCGGGCGCAAGCGCCGGCATGCTCAGTCTCTCCAGCGAACGGTTCAACCGCTCGGCATTGCGCTCCGGCAGAAAAAGCTGCGCCTCGCCGTCGGCTGCCCGGTACGCCTTCATTCCTTCAAATACGGCTTGCCCATAGTGAAATACCATCGACGCCGGGTCAAGCGTCAATGGCGCATAAGGAACGATACGCGGATCATGCCAGCCTTGTCCGTCCGTATAATCCATCAGAAACATATGATCGCTGAAATATTGGCCGAACCCGCGCTGCACATCTGCTAGTGCAGGCCTGGTTTTCGGATTGCCGGTCCGTTCAATTTTTATAGGTTGCTTCATCGTCAGGCTCCACCTTTCATACGGACGTCCGTATGGATTTATTTTTCTACTTTAAGGGATGCCTTTTCATTGATCAATCCGGTATTTTCAATTAAGATCATAGTTACTATCTATGATAACAGGGAAAGGATGATTCCGATGGATCATCGGCTGCTCGAATATTTCCTGGCTGTCTGTCAGGAGCTGCACTTTACGAAAGCGGCGGAACGGCTCGGCATCAGCCAGCCGACGCTTAGCCACCAGATTGCGCTGCTGGAGCAGCGGGTCGGCGCTTCTTTATTTGTCCGTATCGGGAAAAAAGTGTACATGTCGGAAGCCGGGCACATCCTGCGCCGTCATGCGCTGAACGCCTTCCATGAGCTGGAGCAGGCCCAGCTTGCTCTGGACGAGCTGCGAGGACTGAAACGCGGACAGCTGCGGATCGGCTCCTCCGGCAATCATCTGCTGACGTCGGCGCTCATCAGCTTCCATGAGACCTATCCGGGCATCGAGCTGTCGGTCACCGAGCTGGCCACCGAGGAAACCCGGGAAGGCCTGCTCGCCAACCGGCTGGATATCGGCGTCGTGTTTCTTCCCCTCAAGGACGAGCTGCTGGAAAGCGTTCCGTTGTTTCGCGACACGCTGCAGCTCGTCATCTCGTCACGCCACCCTTTATACGGACAAGCTGCGGTGAAGCTGGCGGAGCTGCAGCGCCACCCGGTTGTGCTGCTCCAGCCCAAATTTCTCGTCCGCCAGATGATCGACGCTTACTGCGCGGAAGCAGGCTTCATCCTGCGGCCGCAGGTGGAGGTGTCGACACTGGACTCTCTGCTTGAGCTAGCCCGACGCGGCGTCGGCGGCGCTGTGCTGCCCGCTTCTTATGTAGCGAGTCTGCAAGACGATCAGGTGCGGGCGCTGGCGATTACAGATCCGGTTCCGGGCAAAATCATCGGCGTCGTCTGCCGCAAAGACATCCATCCGGGGCCGTCCGCAGCCGCTTTCATTCAACATCTGGTCGCTCAGTTTGCGGCAAGCCGCTTCTCGTAGCAAAGGCTGGACGGGCAAGCCGCATATTCGCCGAAAGGCGGAATCTCCACATAGCCGTGCTTCTCGTAGAAGCGGACGGCCTCCACCTGCGGCGCACCGGCTTCCAGGCGCAGCACCAGACGATTCTGCTCGCGCGCCTGCCGCTCCAGCCGATGGAGCAGCGCTTCCGCTATGCGGCGTCCGCGGTATTGCGGCCGCACGTAAAATCGCTTGAGCTCGGCGCTCTCCGCATCAAGCGGACGGAGCGCGCCGCAGCCAACCGCTTCATCTGCCATGTATGCGACGAAAAAGCGAATCTCGCGAATCGACGGATCGTCGAAATCAACAACGAAAATTTCCTCAGGAGGATAAATCCCCTGCAAGTACGTATCCAACTCGGCAATCAGCGCCCTCAGCTCCGGCGTATCCGCCGTGACGCTTCGAATTTCCAGCGTTTTTGTCTTCATAGGATCGTCTCCTCAAGAGTCGCAGTCAGACAGCGGTGTAAAGGGAGCTTGCCTTCACACGCTTGTCCATGAAGCCGCGACGAATTTGTATGATGTCGTTTCATAGAGCCTAAGCTTCGAAATACTTTTGCTTGATGTAAAAATACGCAGGCCGCTCACCCTGTACCTCAATCAATGACAGAGCGGAAAGTTCTTTCAGGAGCTTTCGTGTTGTAGCTTCAGATTTTTCAAGAACTTTTGCCAGTTCTTTAACAGTCAGACCGGTTGCTGAATCAAAAAAATGATTTTGAGCTAATACAAACATGATGTTTCTATAGTCATCCTCTTTCAATGAACAATCACTTTTTATTTTTTCGTGCGCCATGGCCAGCAGTTGGCTTTTTTCCTTTAATTCTGCTGCCATTTGCTTTAGCGCGCCTACAATAATCTCCAAAAACATTTCTATAAAACAGTTCATTTCCCCCCTGCTCTTTATACTGTTTGTATGTTCAAAAATTTCCAAATATTTGTTTTTATATTTATTACAACCTCTGGATAGAGAAAGTGTTGAGATATTGCCCAATACTTTTGATAGGTACATACTACTAATAAACCTGGAGGTTCTGCCATTACCATCATAAAACGGATGTATATATCCGAAGTAATAGTGACCAACAGCAACCTTAATAATCATAGGTAGATGATCATTGCCATTCATGAATTTTAATAATTGTGTCATGGAGGATATTATTTCTGTTTCGGGTGTAACTCCTTGATGAACAACTTTGCCTGACCCTGACTTTTTTAAGATATAAGTGATTTCTTTTCTAAAAATTTCACCGTCAGGCAACTCTTCTTGTTCAATCTCCCCATTCGTTATATCATTATAAATGTTTCTGATATCTTCAGGCTGCACAGGAAGCCCGATGTCATTTCTAATCATTTTCATGTATAACTTAATCATGCTTTCAAATCTTCTCTTCTTTTTTCTGTCTAATCTCACTTCTTTTGCACTTTTAGAAATTTCCTCTCTAGTGCTTCTAATTCCCTCCAAATCGTTGGTATTAAAAAGTTCTTCAACCATACATTCGTGTATGAATTGGTTTTGGGCAATTTGGGGTAGAGCACTAAATGTCTGTTGAAGGCTTTGAGAGATACAGCTTATATCATTGATCATGTTCAGCATTTCGTTTGTTGGGACAAAGTATAGCTCATATGGATGGGATTGATTCATTGGCTTTATGTTCAAGCCCAGGTGTTGAGTGGAATCAAAAGAGAATCTTTGTTTATAAATGTTATCGAAGTCACTAGCATTCATTTCGTAGAAAATTTTATAGATATATCTCATAATTAACACCTCAAAATGTCATTATTCTTATATTTTTGCACATAACACTCGGGGCGTCTACAGCAATGTGCTAAAAAACGTTATATCCGTTCATTCGATTCCTAGCAATTATCTGAGATGACCTTGATGCTTGCGCCACAGCTACATCTCCCGTTTCCATTCTTCTTTATCTTGACCTGTTGGCCGCAAGATGGACAGGTTACGTACATGGTAACACCTCCAGATGGGTTTGTTATTAGTGTAGTCACCCAAGCCGATCAACAATCCACATTTCATAAATTTTACAACCACCCCCTTGCCGCAGATCAGCTTTCCTAGAAAGTATTGGTACATTTCTGTGGGAATTAACCAGGAACCACCCGAAGACAACCTGACGGACGAGAAGATTGGAATTGACGTTGGCATTAAGGAATTGGCAGTATTGTCTAATGGAGATCTAGATCCAAATTAGCGTAACCGCACAGACAAGCAAACGCTAAGATGTAGGAGTCGTTGCATCCGAATTGACGCCTGCGGAGTGTTAGATCAAATGCAAGTAGCTTCGGCAAAAGCAGACACGACGAAGCAGGAAGCAAACAACAGATTCGGAGAATTTTACGATCTTTTGGCAACGGCTGGATGGCGTGGATTTGGTATGGGACGTACACTGGCTCCCTATGCCCACGGAGAAGCTATCGCTTACTGATTTAACCTAAAAAAGGCGCGGCCCTTGTGCTTGTACACAGGGTCCGCGCCTTTTTTGCTTTTCAGCTGATCCGCTAAACCGCATTAATCGCCGCTCGTCAGCCTACCAGAACAGCTCGCCCTGCTCCAGCAGCAGCGTCAATCCCTCGGCGAAGTAATAGTCGCCATAAATCAGCGGCACGTCGATATTTTTCCCTTCCGGGAAGTGGCTTGTGCCATGCAGGACCAGCCCTTCCTCCCGCTCATTATCCCATGCGCCGTAATTGGTGTATAGCGAGTGAAGAATCCGCTCGCCCGCCTGGCGGTATAACGCCGACTCCGGGCCGCTGACCTGGCGGGACAGCAGCAGCAGGCCGCAAGCGGCGCAAGCGCCGGCCGATGAATCGCGGTAAGCCGTCACGCCGTCCGGCAGACGGAAGTCCCAGTGCGGGACGTAATCGTCCGGCAAATTCGCCATGAAAAAATGCGCCGCGCGCTTGGCCGCGTCCAAATAACGGCCATCGCCGGTGTGATGGTAGCTGAGGCTCATGCCGTAGATCGCCCAAGCCGTGCCGCGCGACCAGGCCGATGCCGGGGCGTAGCCTTGGCCGCCCTCCACACGCAGCTGCTCGCCCGTCGCCGGATCAAACACGACAATATGGTTAACCGAGCCGTCCGGGCGGATAAAATGCTCCAGCACTGTATCGGCGTGACGAAGCGCGATATGCTTGTAGCGGGGGTCGCCCGATTCGCGGGACGCCCAGTGCAGCAGCGGCAGGTTCATCATGCAGTCGATGATGGCCCAGCCTGCATTTTCCTCGCCCTCGCGCCACGGGTTCCAGGCACGGATGTAATTGCCCTGCACATTAAAGCGCGCAGCGAGCAGGTTCGCGGCGAGCAAGCCCCGACGCTTCGAATCTGCGGCAGTGTCCGGACCAAGCAGCTTGTAGCGGGCAATGCTTGTTAAGGTCCACATGAAGCCGATGTCGTGATCCAGCTTGTAATAATCGGCCACGACCTGATCAAGCTGGCGCTCGCACGATTCGGCCAGCTCACGCAGCGCCTCATCCTTGGAGCTGCGGTACGCAAGCCACAATAACCCCGGCCAGAAGCCGGCCGTCCACCAATAGGCAGGCTCCAGCTTGTATTCCCCGTCTACGCTCGCATGGGGAAAGCGATCCCCTATTCGCTTGCTTGTTCTCGTCACCTTGCGTACGGTTTGGTCCCAGGCCTCCTGGGCCCAGCCTGCTTGCAGCGTCATAGTCAGCACTCCTCTACCTCTCGATTTAGTTGTTCCGTCTCCCTTAGCCGATCTCTGGAAAGCTGAACCGCAGCCTGACCGTCTCCGTCAGCTCCGGCTGCTTCACCTTGAGCTTCAGCGCGTAACAAGCTGCCTTGCGGCCGAAATGATCGACATGCTCCAGCTCATCCGTCTCCCAGTCCAGCCGGCTTTCGTCAAATTGCAGCTCCAGCAGCGCCCCTCCCTCGCCGATCCGTATCCGGCCGGGACCGGCAACCACTGGCCGAACCCAGCTCATCAAGCGTTCGGTCACTGCGGCCGGTCGGCCCGTGAACACAAAGCTGTCCGTCAGCTCCAGCACCGGCTGCTCCGTCTTCGTCCAGACGAACCGCCGCTCCAGACGCTTTAATTCGTCGCAAGCATACGCTCCCGACAATTCGATGGCGAACCTATCCTGCTCAGCCGTGGACAACTGCTCCACCAGTTCGGCCCGCGCGGCTGCCCCTGCCTGCTGATGCTCTCCGCCTACAACGGGTACGGAGTGACCCTGCGAGCCCGTGCACAGGATGCGATACCGTTCCGGTCCGAAATACGCCCGCGTATACTGCCCGCTGCCCAGGTCAGTCAGCAGCACAGTGCCGTTCACGCCCAGCATGAATTGGCCGAGATCATTGTGGTTATGCGGCTCGTCATTATGTCCGCCCTTGGCGGCAAACACGTAGCGGCCGCCCTTCGTATGATGACGGGACAGCAGCCATTGCGCATCCGGCAAATAGGTGCTGCCAGCCGTCCACGCTGCGCCGAGCCTGTCCTCGCGGTACCAGAGCAGATTGCGAACCGCCGGCGCCCAGCGGCCGCAATGATCCTCCTTGAACGGCGCCCGCAGCTCAGCCGCCGGTGCGTCCATATCCGGGTACAAGCCTTGCAGGTAATGGCTCAGCCCCATGAAGACGCCAACCTCCCGCGTCGAATCCGAGAAGTTGAGCAGCTTGCGGCCGTCCAGAAAGCACTGCTGCTGGAACAAAGCGATTCGGTGAACGTGTTCCGATGCTAGCAGGTCGAGCTGTCCGCCGGTACGCACCTTGAGCAAATCAGCGAAGTAGACGTAAAACCCGAAGCCGTACTGCCAGTACAAATAACCTTCCGTGCACGCCCCGTCCGCCTGAAAGCCGAGCAAATAGTAGTCGATGGCCCGCAGGCAGCGCTCCAGCACGGCCGCCAGCTCCGTCTCGTCGATCAGCGCATAAATCGCCGCCGCGCCGATCGAGCCCGCGCACACCGCCGACCAGTTATGCGTCTCCGTCTCCCACTTGTACGGCGCGCCGGTCAGAAAAGGCGCCAGCACGCGGCGGCGCACCTCCTCCTGCACGCGGCGGCGCAGCAGCGGAGGCAGCCGGTCGCCCGCCAGCGACAGCAGCTCGCACAGAGCAAACGCAGTTTCTGCCGCAAACAGGTCCACCGTCAGCTGCTCGTCCTGCCCCCACTCACCCACGCCGGTCCCGTACGTCGTCCTCAGCTCAGGCTGACCGGCAATATGTGCGCTCAGGCACCATGTATATTCATTGCAAATCGACCAGACGATGTCCGTCAGCGCGGCGGCATAACCCGGATGCTCCGGCTCCAGCCAGCTGATCAGACCGAAGGTCGTCAGCCTGTGCCTGCGGTTGAAATAAGCGGCATCGTATTCGCTGCGCTGTCCCGCCTCCTCGAACTGCCGGAACAGGCTGTAGCTCAGCTCCGGCGCGGGCTGGCCGAGCAGCTCATCCGCCGCTGCGCGAATTTCTGCGATCAGCGGCTGGTGAGCCGCCGATCCGAGCAGCCGGCTGCGTCCCTCCTCAATCGGCTCACTAGGGAACAGCAGCGCCGAAGCCGCCGGTTTTCCCGTCTCCAGCATATGGCGCAGCTGCTGGGCGCTGATGTTCTGTAGCTGCCTTCTCTCCATCCCCTGACTCCTTCTCCGGTACATGAATCAGCCCGGTTTTCTGCATGTCTAGCCTTCCAAAATCAGCACGCCGTGCCCGTCGAGCTGGACCCGCTCGCCGTCCGAGAAGCTGCGCCCCGTCAGCAAGTCCCGGTACGAGCCGTTCATCCGCACACCGGCCGGACGCGGCTGGTGGTTCAACGCAAACGTATACCGCTTGCCGTCCTTATGCCGCCGGGTAAGCTCGATGCCCGCTTCCGCCTCCAGCGGCGCTTCCAGTCCGCTGCGCTCGCACAAGGTGCGGACGAAATCAGCGAGAAACCGGTCCTCGCCGTCGGTCGCCACATAATAAGCGCGGCCTGCTCCATACGTATTCTCCGTCAACGCGGGCATCCCGGCGTAAAAATCGTCCCCGTATACGGCCAGCGGCTTTGCTCCCTCCAGATGGAGCAGGTCGCACAACATACCGCAGCGGTAATCGCCGCTGACATGGCCGAACGCCTCGTCAGCCACGATCCGATTGCCCAAGTCCGGCGGCAGGCTGTCGATTTCCTCGACCCAGACGCCGAGCAGCTTGCGCAGCTCACCCGGATAACCGCCGAGGGTGACAAGATCATTTTCATTGACGATGCCGCTGAAAAAGGTTGTAACAAACACGCCGCCGGCCTGCACAAACGCTTCGATCCGTTCCGCTACGCCCGGCTTGAGCATATACAGCACCGGCGCAACGATCAGCTTGTAGCCCGAGAAGTCGGCCAGCGGACTGATCACATCAAGACCGACGTTCAGGTCGTAAAACGCCTTGTAAACTTTCTGCGCCTGCTTGGCGTAATCCAGATCGACATTCGGTCCGCTTGTCAGCTCGATGGCATTCCAGGTATCAATGTCAAACAGCAGCGCCGCCTCCGGCTGCAGCCGGGAGTCGACCAGCGTATCGCCGAGCGCCTGCAGCTCCGCGCCGAGCTGGGCGCATTCACGGAACACGCGCGTATTCTCGTGACCGACATGCTCGATCACCGCGCCGTGATACTTCTCGCAAGCGCCGACCGACCGGCGCAGCTGGAAAAACATGACCGTGTCCGCGCCGCGCGCGACGGCCTGATAGCTCCAGAGCCGCATCACGCCCGGACGCTTGAGGCTGTTGTACGGCTGCCAGTTTTGCTGGCTTGGCGTCTGCTCCATCAGCATAAACGGCTTGCCCTGCTTGAGCCCGCGCATGTAATCGTGACGCAGCGCCACCTGGCTCATCGGCTCGTTCATCTGCGGGTAGCTGTCCCAGGACACAACATCCATCCGGTCCGCCCATTTTTGCAAATCAAGACCGTTAAATAATCCCCAAATATTCGTGGTAACCGACAGCTCCGGCGTAATCTGCTTGACAGCGTCATATTCCGCCTCATAGCAGCCGAGAATCGAGTCGGACATAAACCGTTTGTAATCCAGCATCATGCCCTGGAAGCAGCGGTTGTCCCCGTTCAAATTGGACGGCGGCACCACTTCCTCCCATTCGTACACCGTATGGCCCCAGAAGCTCATGTTCCAGCGCCGGTTCAGTTCATCTAGGGTCCCGTAGCGCTGCTGCAGCCAGACGCGGAATTCGGCGGCGCACTGCTCGCAATAGCAATGCGTCCCGTATTCATTGCCGATATGCCAGATCAGCAGCGAGGGATGCTGCCCGTAGTGCTCCGCCAGCTTCTCTGCGAGCCGGACGGCATATTTGCGGTAGGTCGGCGAATTCGGGCAAAAATTCACGCGCGATCCGTGCGTCCGCTTGCGGCCGTCGATATCGACCGGCAGCACATCCGGGTAGCTGCGCGACATCCAGGCCGGCTGTGCCGCCGTTGACGTTGCGAGACAAACAAAAATCCCGTTGTCCGCAACCAGCTTGAAAATCCGGTCGAGCCAGTCAAAGCTGTACGTATCCTCAGACGGCTGCAGCTTCGCCCAGCTGAACACCGGCAAGGTCACCACATTGATGCCCGCCTTGCGGAACAGCCGCATATCCTCTTCCCATACGTCCTCCGGCCATTGGTCCGGATTATAGTCGCCGCCATACCAGATGGCCGGCAATTTCGGATGAATCATCGTCGTCACATCTCTTTCCAGCCGTACAAATAGAGAGAACCTCGTTCGGGCTCCCTCTGTTTGTCGAGCTTTGCAGTTTATTTTTTACCGGAATCAATCAGCTTCTGGGCGCGCTCTTGCGTGTTTTTAATCATCGCATCCAGGTTTTGCTTGTCAAGAATCAGCTTCTCGTATTCCTCGTTGATTACCTTGTACACATCAGCCTGATACGAGGTTGGAGGCACGAGCTTGGAAGCACGCGCATTTTGCAGCACAGTCAGCAGCGATTGCTTGTCAACCTTATCCGGGGTTTTGGTACCGGCCAAAATCGTGTCTACGATTTTCGTCAAGTCCTCGTTTTTCACCTTCGTCCACGATGGCACGTATTTGCCTTGAGCGATCGTGCCGTCCGTTGTGAAGTAACGGATGAATTTATAAGCGGCTTCTTTGTTTTTCGAGCTGTTTGCAACTGCCATGAAGTCCGTCGTGACCATCGAGTAGCCAGCCGGATCAGACGCTGCGTTTCTCGGGAACGGCGCAACTGCGACATTGAAGTTCAGCGGGAATTGCTCCGTACCGCCCAGCTCCGAGTTCATCCAGCTGCCGATGACGACCATGCTGGCGGATTGGTTGAAAAATTGCGGACGATAGTGCAGCTTCTGCGAAATCATATCCGAGTAAGGCGTGGACGATTTGTCTACCTTCTCCATCTGGTAACGCAGCTCGATCGACTTGCGGAACAACGGGTTGTCGAGGTTCGACGTGCCGTCCGTTTTCAGATAGTCCGAGTTATCCGGCTGATTCGCCAGCGCCAGACGTGTGAACTCCAGCCAGCCGCCGCCTTGCGGTCCATGGAAATAAGTGCCGTAGCGCTTCGTCGGTCCGTCGCCCTTCGTCAGCTTCTTCGCGTATTCGGCGAATTGATCCCAAGTCCAGTCTTTCGGAACCTCAAGACCGGCTTCCTTCAGATGATCCTTGTTCAGGATGACGTACCAAGGGTTAAACTTGCCCGGCAGCGCATAGTACTTGCCGTTCAGCTGCGTGTCGACCTTGTATTCGTCGGTAACCTTGAAGCCTTCCTTCGTAATAAACTCATCCAGCGGCGCAACCATGCCTAGCGATACACGCTGCGCGTACATACCGGCTTCGCTGAACATCATGACGTCCATCGCTTCGCCGGACGCCGCTGCGAGGTCAAGCTTCTTCGCATATTCCTGCGTGTCGCCTTTTTCGCTCAGGTTGATCAGCTCGACCTTGATATCCGGGTATTTCGCTTCAAACGATGAAATCACCTTGCTCCAGTTTTGCTGCGCTTCGCTGCCGAAGGCGTGGAACTTCAATGTAACCGGACCTGTGCTTTTACCGCCTGCGGAATCGCCCGCCGCGCCGCCTGTCGTACCGCCTGTGCTGCCGCCGCTGCAGCCTGCTACAAGGCTAACTGCCGCGAGACCGATAATAACCTGACTCCATCTTTTTTTGTTCATGATGACCCTCCATCATTTCTGGTTTCATGGATGCTTGCTTTGCTTATGCTCATTATAGCAACACGCCCTTGCGCGGGCATGACGCGATATTGACCACTCTCGACGTTATTTTTACCTCTCCCGCTACCCGTATGCGGCGAAATTTCGTCACGTGCGGGAAGCTCCCCGGTATTCCTGCGGCGTCAGCCCGGAGACCGACTTGAACAGCTTGATAAAGTAGCTGTGATTGTCGTAGCCAAGCGCCTCGCCGATTTTGGCCACGGACAGATTCGTCTGATCCAGCAGTTCCTTGGCCCGACCCACCTTCATCCGGTTCACGTATTCGATAAAGGTTTCGCCGGTTTCCTTCTTGAACAGACGGCTGAAATAGCTCGGATTCAGGAACAAGCCTTCCGCCACCTCATCCAGCCCGATTTTGCGGTGCAGATGCAGCGATACGTAATGGCACGCATCCAGCACCTCGGGCCGCTTGCTGAGCACCTTGGCTTCCTCTACGACCACAAGCGACGATTCAAAAAACTGAATGAGCCACTGCTCAATTTCGGCCAAGGTATCGGTCTCCAAAATTTCGCGGTGCAAAATATCGACGGAAACGGGGCTTCGGAACATTTGCATCGACTGCAGCTTGAGCTTGAGGTCCAGCACCAGCTTGAGCATCCAATCCTTCACGGCTTCCGGGCGGAATTGCCGCTCCCGCAGTATCCCAATCCAACGCCCGACAACCGGCCGCACGTTGGCCGCATTGCCCCCGATCATCATCTCGCGCAGGCTGTTCAGCGCCTCATCATATAGCCCGAACAAGTCAGAAGCGGAAAATTCGAGCGGCGCCCGCTTCCCGATCGTACGCGGCAGCATATAGAAGCGTTGTCCTCCCGCTCCAAGCAGCTCGGCCAGCTCCTGGCGCAGCGCAGCAGGGCTCACGCTGCCGAAACCGATCAGGAAGGACAGCTGAAGCTTGAGTGTCCGTTCGGCGGCCATCTGCAGCTTGCCGAGCATCGCCGACGCCCGGTCATACGGATTCGTTTTGATCCCTCCATGATACGGCAGCAGGATGAATGACCGCAGCGCATCATAGGTGAAGTGAACCGCCTCCGGCTCTTCCTCGCGCAATATTTCTTCGAAAATGTTATGAATGGCAAACCGCAGCACATCATCGGACACAAACCGCTGCCTGGCCGCCCGCTGCCCGTCTATAAACACCGCAATCGGCAGGCAGGTACGTCCCGCGACCTGCAGTCCGAGCGTCTCCGCCTCCAGCCGCCACGTCTCCTCGCTAAGCATCGGATCATGGATCGTGCTGCGGATAAACGCTTCCTTATGCCGTTCGCGGTTGCGGTCCACCATATGGCGCAGCTGCTTCTGACGCTCGGACTGGCCTGCTTCCTCATCCAGGCTCAGCTTGAACTGCTCCAGCAGCTTGCGCACGTCAGCCGGATCAAGCGTATCCTTGAGCAAGTAATCCTGAATATTCAGCTTCATCGCCTGCTGCGCATATTGAAACTCGCTATGGCACGATAAAATCGCCACCCGGATATTCGGCTGCTCCGCCTTCAGCAGACGCACCAGCTCCAAGCCGTCCATCCGGGGCATCCCGATATCGGTTACGACCATATCCGGCATGTCCAGCCGGGCGGCATCGAGCGCAAGCGCCCCGTTTTCATAAGCCCCGATCAGCTCAAGTCCAAGCTCTGTCCACGGAATCGTGCCCGCCAGCAGCTCCAGCACCGGGTAGTCATCATCGACGAGCATCACTTTATACATGGTCGCCCTCCTTCTGCTGCGGAATATATAAAATAATTGTCGTCCCCGCTCCAGACTCGCTGCTCAGCTCCATCCGGAACGACTGGCCGAAGGTCATGCTCAGCCGCTCATAAACGTTCGCCAGTCCGATGCCGGAGAAGCCGCGCCCTTGCTCCGGTCCTGACCCGGACGCAGGCATCGCCGAATGGCGGGCCAGCTTCTCCCGCAGCCGGGTCAGCTCCGCTTCGCTCATGCCTTGGCCGTTATCCTGCACATGAATGCGGATTTCGCCGCCCTCGGCGAAGGCAGCCAGCCGGATCGTCCCGGCCTGCTGGCTCAGCCCGTGAATCAGCGCATTTTCAATAATCGGCTGCAGGAAAAACCGCGGCACACGCTCCAGAAACACCTCGGCGTCGATCTCAAGCTGCAGCTCGACCTTTTCCTTCTGCCGCATATTCATCAGCTTTACGTAGTCGGCCACGATCTCCACTTCCTCATGCAGGGAAATTGTGCCATTGTCCTGAATCGTCATCCGCAGCAGCTTGGACAGCGAGCTGATCATGTCAGCGCTCTCCCGATCACCGCGTCCGAGCACCTTCATGCGGATCGAGTTCAGCACGTTAAACAGGAAATGCGGATTGATCTGCGCCTGCAGCATATTCAGCTCCGCCTTGCGCTTCCGCGCCTGCGTCTCCGTCACCTCAACGATCATATCGCTGACCCGGTCCAGCATCTGGTCGAACGACTTGCCCAGACGGCCGATCTCATCCTGGCCGCGGATCAGGGACCGCACCTGCAGGTCGCCCTTCTGCACCGCAACGGCCACTTTGCCCAGACGGACGAGCGGACCGGTAAACGCCCGCAGCGCCACAAGCAGCAAAGCAAAAAATACGGCAAACGAAATGAGCTGAAAGGTAAACACATTTTGAAAAATCGCATTAATTTTCGCAATGGCCGACTTGTAAGGGGTCAGCGACACCAGCTTCCAGCCGTTGATCGGAATGACCGAGGTCGAGATGAGATAGTCCACTCCGTCCATCGTGACGATATCCGAACGCTTCTCCTGCGCCTGCCGGAGCAGCGGAAACGGCTGCCCGATCCGCTCCGGGTTCACGTGAGACAATATCCGGTCCTCGCTATCCACCAGCATCATCTCATGGCCGTCCGGCACATCCTGAAAATATTTGCTCAGGTCCCGCTCCAAAATCGACACGACGACATACCCGTCGATCCCCTCCGGCAGCTTGCGGCCGACCGTCAGCTGGTAGGGGCTTACTTTTTTAAACGGTTCATTTGTCGTCGGCTCCGTGCCAACCCAATACGATTGAAAGCCGGATAACGTCTTGACCTTGTCCGTCCACGATTCCTTGAGCAGATTGCGCGGATCGTAATCGGCCGTTTGATAATTCATCATAAATAAAGCGTCATGTAACACGATCGTATAAAAGCTCCGGTCGCCTGCATAAGTCAGGCTGTCGATCGTATTGGTCACCTGCTTGCGCGCCTCGTATTCCTCATACAGCACATTGTCGGTCGTATAGCGGCCTGTGCTGATCTGCTTGAGCGCCATCAGCATCGACTGATCCACCTGAATATAGTTGCACAGGTACATCATATGATTCAGCGCATTGATGACGTGGCCGTTCACAAGCTGCAGCGTCTGATGCGCATTGGACACCGCCTGCTCCTTGACCGCATCCCGCGTCAAGTAGTTGTACACCACCATTGTGACAAGCGCCGGCAGTAAAATACACATGACCGAAACGACCATCAGCTTCATCCGAAACGATTTGGACCATAAAGACCGGAGCAAACGCATACGCCTGCAGCCACCTTCCTGATTGCGTGGGCTTATATAGAACGAAAAAGAGGAAGAACGCAACTCTTCCCCTTCTTCATTATATAGGATCGCCGGCCTCCACAGGAAGCCGTCCCAGCGGGTCTCTGCTTAGCCCTTCACGCCGCCGAGCGCAATGCCCTCGATGACGCTTTTTTGGCCGATGATAAACATGATCAGCAGCGGCAAAATGGCGGACACGGCGCAAGCCATAATAAGCGAGTAAAACTCTCCGTTAATTGAAGCAAACTTCTGAATCGCCAACGGAATCGTATACAGATGGTCAGTCCGCAGGAAAATCAGCGGGTTCTGGTAGTCGTTCCATGTCCAGATAAAGCGCAAAATCGCATAGGTCGCAACAGCCGGACGAACAAGCGGCAGCGCGATTTGCCAGAAAATACGTCCGTGACCCGCACCGTCGATTTTGGCCGATTCGATGTACTCATTATGAACGCCCATGAAAAACTGGCGCAGCATAAACGTGCCGAGAACGCTGAAGCAGCCGAGGAGAATAAGTCCTACATGGCTGTCGAACAAGCCGATGTTGCGGTACAAAATGAACTGCGGCACAAGCATCGCCTGGCTTGGCACCATGTACGTGGCAAGCACGATCAGGAACAGCCATTTACCGGCCGGAAAGTCAATCTTGGAGAAGCCGTACGCAGCCAGCGCCGACACAACGCAGGACACAAAGGTCGTAATGACCGACACCTTGATCGAGTTCCAGTAATACAAATAGAACGGATTTTTGCCGAGCCAGATTTCCTGGTAGTTTTCAATCGCATGCCAGCGCGTCGGAATCCATTCAATCGGATATTTGAATACGTCGGTTTCCAGCTTGAAGGAGGTCGACAGCATCCAGACAAACGGCAGCAAAAACATGAGGCTGATGATAAACAAGATGACCGTGGCAATCACTTTGGACGCACGAATCGGTTCTTTAACAGTTTGCACGGCGCACTCCTCCTAGTAGTTAACCCATTTCTTCTGACCGATCCACTGCAGCAGTGTAATGACCAGGACACAACCAAACAATACGACCGCCATCGAGGACGCATAGCCGATCCGCAGATTGACAAACGCCGTTTCATACAAATACCAGACGAGCATGCTTGTCGATTGAATCGGTCCGCCTGCGGTCAATACAGCAATCAGGTCAAATACTTTAAACGAAGCGATAATGCCTGTAATCAAAAGGAAGAAGGTCGTGGACGAAAGCATCGGCAGCGTAATGCTGCGGAACTGCACCCAGGAATTGGCGCCGTCAATATCGGCAGCTTCGTACAGATCCTTGGGAATCGACTGCAAGCCTGCCAAATAGATGATCATGTTATAGCCAATGCTGATCCACACGGAAATCATCATGACCGACATCAGCGCGTAGGACGGGTCGGCAATCCACTTCGGCGGGTTCTCTATGCCAATGGACATCAAAAACTGGTTGACCGGACCGGAGGACGGGTGGAACAGCACCTGCCAGACGATCGCCACCGCGACCACGTTGGAGATGTACGGCATGAAATACGCAACCTTGAAAAAGCCTTTCATATACACATGCTTGTTGATCAAAATCGCCAGCACCATCGAAATCGCCAAGTAAATCGGCACCGTCAGCAAGAAGATGAAGTTATTGCGCATCGAAATTTTAAAGCTGTCATCCGCAAACAGCTTGGTGAAGTTGTCGAAGCCAACCCACTTGAGGCCCTGGATTCCGGCTACAAAGTTCCAATCTGCGAAGCTGAGCACGAAGGTCGCCAAAATCGGCAGCAGTGTCAGCACCGTCACGCCAAGCAGCATCGGGCTGACAAACAGAAATCCGGCCAGGCTTTCCTGTCTGCGCAGCGCGCTTGTTTTGGTTTTGACTTTCACAGTAGTTCCCCACTTTCAGGTTAAAGTTTCAGCAGTGTCGAATTGTTATGGGCTTATTATAAAAAATCCGCGGATCGTCGCGATGACGTTATTTTGATTTTTTCAAAGTCTATTTTGACCATTTGCCTTGCAGATGATTTAACCTCGAACGAAATGAAGTATAATCGGAACCATCAAAGAACCCTTACTGACAGGAGGCTGTTCACCTTATGAACAGATGGCAAAATCCGATCCACGATAACCCGCTGCGCTCGCGCGATGACGTGCGCGCGGCTTTTCAGCAGCTGAGCGAGCCGCTTCAGCCTTACTACAGCGAAGGCGGCGCCCTGCTCAGGCTCGGCTTCACCGGAACAAGCTATAACCGCGATGTCGCAGGTCTGGAAGGCTTCTCGCGCGTGCTGTGGGGGCTGGTGCCGCTGCTGGCGGGCGGCGAGGACAGCGCGCTGTGGGAAACGGTCGTCCGGGGACTGGTCAACGGGACCGACCCGGAACATCCCGAATATTGGGGAGCAGCAGGCGATTATGACCAGCGGCTGGTTGAGATGGCGGCCTTCGGCTTCATGCTTGCGCTTGTTCCGGGCAAGGTCAAGGCCGCCTTATCCGAAGCGGAGCTGGAGCGGCTCGCCGCCTGGCTCGACCGGATCAGCACCCGCAAGGTATGGGATTGCAACTGGTGGTTTTTCCGGGTGCTGGTCCAGCTTGGCTTCCGCCGCGCCGGGCTGCCGTTCGACCGCGAGCTGACGGACCGCACGCTGGATGAAGTAGACCGTTTCTATCTCGGCGACGGCTGGTACGCCGATGGCATCGGCGGCCATAGCGACTACTATGTGCCGTTTGCCATTCAATTTTACGGCTTGCTGTACGCCGCGCTGATGGGCGATGAGGACCCCGAGCGCGCCGAGCGCTACCGGACTCGCGGAAGGCTGTTCGCCGGCTCCTTTGTCCACTGGTTCGACGACGAAGGCGCAGCGCTTCCTTACGGGCGCAGCATGGCGTACCGCTTCTCGCAATCCGCCTTCTGGAGCGCGCTAGCGTACGCCGAGGTCGACGGTCTTCCGCTTGGCGTAGTCAAAGGCATTATCCTGCGTAATTTGCGATGGTGGTTCCAGCAGCCGATCTTCCACTCGGACGGCACCTTGTCGATTGGTTATGCGTACCCGAATCTGGTGATGGGCGAAAACTATAACTCGCCTGGCTCGCCGTACTGGGCGCTCAAGACGTTTCTGATTTTGGCGCTGCCGGAGCAGCATCCGTTCTGGACAGCGGAGGAACTGCCCTTGTCTGCGCTGGAGCTGGCGCAAACGTCCGTCCAGCAGGCGCCGCATCTACTGCTGTGCCGCGAGCCGGGCGACGAGGCGCAAGGAACGGCGGCCCACGTCGTTGCCTTTAACACGGGGCATCCGTCCACGAACGAGCATACGCATACGTCGGCCAAATATGAAAAGTTCGCTTACTCTACCGCCTTCGGCTTCAGTGTTCCCCGCGCAGAGTGGGGCTTGGCGCAGGGCGCATTCGATTCCATGCTGGCGTTGGCTGAAGGCGATAATCAATACCGGGTCAAGCGGACAAGCGTCGAGTCGTCCATCACGGAGCAAGCTGTCTATACGAAGTGGCGGCCATGGGCCAATGTAGAGGTGCAAACCTGGCTGCTGCCTGGCTTGCCGTGGCATATCCGGGTGCATCGCGTAAGCTCCGAACGCGCCCTAGACGCGGCGGATGGCGGCTTCGCGCTGGGGCTGGAGCCGCTCGCATCGCCTGCCGGATTCACGCTGTCCGTCCAGCAGGAAGCGGATGCGTGGGCAGGCGGCGATTGGGGAATCAGCGGCGTGCGCTGCCTGTACGGCGGCGGACAAGCCGAGCTGATTGCGCCGCAGGCCAATACGAATCTGCTGAAAGCCCGTACGGTAATCCCAACCGTACGCGCCCGCTTCGGGCCAGGCGTCGGCTGGCTCGTAACCGCCGTCTACGGCGAGCCGCTGAACGGCGCGGCGCGCAGCCGGTCTGAGCTGGAACGCCGCACGCAGGCGCAAGCGCCTTATGCGCTCGTCCGGGACGGCGAGCTGCTGGTGTACCGCAGCCGCGAGGAACACGCGCCTGCTTTGCGGCTGCCGCTGGCGTAGACGGAGCAGCTACCGCTGACGTAGACAGAACGGCAAGCATTTCCCGGCTGTCGCTGGCGTTGACAGGATGGCACTCTCTTTCGGTCTGCCGCCAAGCAGACCAGGTGCGGTACTCCTCGAAGTGTTTACACGCAGCTAAAAATACCCCCGACCTCCACGGTGAAGTGAAGGTCGGGGGTATTTATTTGAACATCCATGCAGAGCAGCCCGTTTGTGGTGCCGACGGCACTGTCAGCTTATACTTTGAACGTCCCCGCCGTTTCTTCCAGCTGCAGCGCAACCCGGCTCAGCGATCCGGCGGAAGCGGCTACGCCGCCGATCGCCTCCCGCTGCTCGGCGCTGGAGACCGAGACACGCTTGGCGCGGAGCGAAGCGCTCTCGGCGATACTTTTCATCGTCGCGACCGACGCGACAACCTGCTGGGAGCTGGCCGCCATCTGCTCCGAAGCGGCGGCGACCTCCTGAATTTTACCCGCCACCTCCTCGGAGCGGCTGATGATGCTCTGGAACGCCTCGCCTGCGCTGCGGACCGAGCTCATGCCCTCCTCGGCCTCCTGCACACCGGCCTGCATCAGCTTCACGGATGCGGCCGTGTCGGTTTGCACCAGCGTGACCAGCTCCGCAATCGACTTCGCCGAATCCGTCGAGCGTTCGGCCAGCTTGCGCACTTCTGCCGCCACGACGGCGAAGCCTTGGCCGTGCTCGCCTGCTCGGGCCGCCTCAATCGCGGCATTCAGCGCCAGCAAATTTGTCTGCTCGGAAATTTCCCGGATGAGCACAACCATCTGTGCAATGCCTTGAGAACGAGTTTCAAGCTGCCGTATTTGCTGCTCAGCCTGCAGTGTCGTTTGGCTCATCGCCGACACCTTGCCCATCGCCAGCTGCAGCGACTGCCCGCCTTCATAAGCTTCAGCGACGGATTGGTTGGAATATTCCGCCATATCCGACGACGTCTCCGCCATCCGCTGCACGCCGCTGGCCATTTCCTCCATCGCCCGCTCCGTCTCCTCTAGACTGATCAGCTGCGTTTGCGAGCCCTCGGCAACCGTTTGAATGTTCCGGTCAACCTCTCTGGCCGCCTCGGATACAAGCTCGGACCCGGCCAGCATTTGCTGGGAAGCGGCCGCCACTGACGATGAGGACTGCTGAATCTGTTCGATCATGCCGCGCATCTGCCCGGTCATCTGGTTATAATCACGCACCAGCTGCCCGATCTCGTCCCGGTTCCGCACCTGGATCGGCTCCATGCTCAAATCGCCTGCCGCCGCGCGCTTCAGCGCGCCGGAGACAGCCGCAACCGGCCGTGAAATCATACGCACAATGACATAAGCGGACACTAGCCCGATCAGTACTGCAATGCCGCCCAGCCATATAAAATCGTTGCGCGCCCGCGCCGCGAGACTCGTCGCCTCGCTGGTTTTCGCCAGCGCTCCCTCAACGCCCAGCATCAGCAGCTTGTCCATGATCGTTTTAATTTGACCGGATACGTTGTCCACATCGTTCATCAGCGCGATAACTTCCGCCGACTTCGCGCCTGCTCCCTGGGCGATGTTGACGTCGCGCGCCAACATCGTCAGCTTCGTGTGCAGCGCCTTATATTCGTTCCACTTGCTCTTGAGCGATTGCACCTCTGTCAGCGCCGCATCGCCAGCGACGAATGTAGACTCATACATCGTCAGCTCGTTTTCAACCTCAGCCAGCGCCTCCGTAGTTTCCTGCTCCAGACTTGCCATTTTCGCGGCATCCGTCGCGGCCAGCTGCTTCATGCCCAGTACAAACACATGCTCCATCCGATAGCTGATTTGCGAGGAGACCACGCTCCGCTTCATATGCGTTTCCGTTATTTCGGTCGTCACATCGCTTAAATGCTTGACTTCATACAGCCCGATGCCGACCATGCCTCCGATCAGCAGCAGCATCAGCGTGAATGCGGCGTACAATTTTTTCCCGACTGTCCAGTTGAATCTGTATGTAGCTTTCATACGTCCACGCCTTTCCCTTACCTGATTTTAGGTATAATATACCACAAAAAACTTAAACCAGGCTTAATCTAGTCTGAAAATACGCTGAATGCAGTGCTTTCGATTCAGCTTACCGGCCCCTATCCAGCCCGGGCCCCCCCTCCTATTGACCTGCAAGGATGATTCTCGTCAGGCAGGCCATCCGGCAGAGCCTTCGTTCCTGCAGCTTTGGGCCTTCTGATCGCGCGGGCATCCTTTCCCGCATCCTTTTCACACAAAAAAAGCTCCACAAGCCGCCGCTAACACGGACATGAAGCTTTTCCTTGGCTAAGCCTTGACTAATGGGCCGGATGCTCCTTCAGCCAGCGCAGCATGTCGTCCAAGGTGCGGACCGGCACGATCCGTAAGGCAGGCGCCCCCTGCCGGGCCTCCTGCTCCTGCTCCGCCGGGACAAAAAACACATCCGCGCCAGCCTGGGCCACCGCATATGCCTTTTGGCGGATACCGCCGATTTTACCGACGTTTCCGTCCGCACTGATCGTGCCGGTGCCTGCTACCCGGTTGCCATAGGTAACGCCGCCGGGCGTAAGCTGATCCAGCAGCGTCAAGGCAAGCACCGCGCCATGCGACGGACCGCCTTGGTAGACGAGATAGCTGCGGTAAGCGACCTGCTTGGGCAGATCGGCCTCGATCAGCTCCGATACCTGAATCCCCAGCACCGTCCGCTTGGGCGTGTCGTCGCTCGCCTTGGTTGGAACTGCCGTCTCCACCGCAGCGCCCTGACGCAGCAATTGGACTGCCGCCTCCGCTCCCGGCGCAACCGTCCGCAGCACCGCAGCCAGCGTTGCCGAGGAAACAACCGGCTGCCCCTGCACAGCCGTCAGCCGATCACCCGGCTGCAGCTTTCCGGCGGCCGGGCTGCCGGATGGAACAGCGGCGACCTGGACTCCTGTCGGGATGACGCCGCGCCCGATGCCGAGTTTCTGGAATGCAACCGCGCTGCCGAGCTTATTTGCATCCGTCCGCTGCAGTTGGGCCGCATGCTGGGTGTCGCCGATGGAAATCCGGGTATCCCGCGGTTCGATCCGGATGGATGGCAGCAGCGCCGCATACAGCCAGTCCACCGGAAACGCCGGGCGCTCGATAACCAGCACGCCTTCGATGGAGCCTTTCGGCTCACCGCCTTCCACCGTCGCATAACGATTCATGTTTAAAGTAAACCCGGGCGACACGACCTGATACGCCGTCGGCCAAAACAATACGGCTGCGCCCGCCAGCAGCAAGCCAAGCAGCCCCAGGCCGCGCCGCGGCCAGCCGAGCCGGGCTCGCCGCTCAGCCAGCAGCAGCTGCGCAAGCGCCAGCAGCCCGCAGCAGGCTGCCGCCAGCGCGGCGGCCAGCAGACGGCCTCCGCTGCCTCCAAGCACCCCAAGCAGCAGCAGCGGCGCCGTCGCCAGCGCGCTGCACACCAGAAGCAGCGGCGCCAGCCTGCCGCCGTCAGGCTGGCGCAGGGCGGCCCAGCCGCCTGCCCCCCACAACAGCGGCACGGCCGCCGCTGCGCAAGCCAGCACCTGCACCAGGTCGATCCAATACAGCTCGCCCCAGCGGAGCGGATCGCCGAGCCAGATCAGCTCGCCTCCAACCGCCAAAACCGCCATAAGCATATAGCCGCTGATGATCCATTTGCTTGCTGTGTCCTTCAAGCGCCTACCGCCTTTCCGCCAGTCCACCGACCGTTTTCTACTCTCCATTGTAAAACTGGCGGAGCAGCCGGAGCAAGTCGGACGCGGTGACCGGGACAGCGTGAGCCGCGTCTCACGGTCCGCTCGCCGAAAAATAACGAAAGGCCTGCTTTCTTACATCCGGTTCAGCAGCTCAACCTATCTCATCGCCGACCGGCTTGGGTTTGAACAGCCCTCCAGCTTCACCAAGTGTATAAAAGCAAATAGGCGTGAGGCCTGCTGATTATAGAAAGCAGAACGTTGAATAAGGCTTTCAACTCTATCAGGTCTAAGCCTATGTAAACGCCCCTTTGCAGCGAAAAAAAGACGCGACTGGAAAGCCGAGGCCGGACTCGCGCTTGCAGCGACCAAGGCTTCCCAGTACACGTCTATTTATGGCTTACTACAACATGCTGCCTGCGGATGGCGCTACAATCAGCATGTCCCGAACAGGGTCATCGGGTTGGACAACGCCGCAATGCCGCAATCGCAATGGAGAATAGAGCAGCTTATACACTGCGGCAGCCTCCGCCTACAGCTCGACAACCGCCTTGATCACCTTCGACTCAGGATTAAGCCAATCCTCAAAACGCTCGATCATCCCGTCAAACGGCGCGCGATGCGTAATAAACGCCGAGGCGTCCACACAGCCTTCCCGGAACGCCGCAATCACCTGCTCGAAGTCCGCGCGAGTCGCATTGCGGCTGCCGAGCAAGGTCAGCTCCCGCTTGTGAAAGTCGGGATCGGAGAACGTAATGTCGGCCTTCACCAGTCCGACATAGACAAGCTTGCCGCCATGAGCGGCAAACGAGAAGGCAGACGTCATCGACCGCGCGTTGCCTGTCGCGTCAAACACAACCGTCGGCAGCTCGCCGTCCGTCAGCCCTTCCAGCTGCTCCAGCGGCGACTGCAGCCCGTTGACCGTGTGGTCCACCTTGGCCCAACGGCTGCAGAAGGCGAGGCGCTCATCGTTGATATCCATCGCGATGACACGGGCGCCCGCGCGCTTTGCCAGCATCATGACGCCTAAACCGATCGGTCCCGCTCCGATGACAAGCACCGTTTCCCCTGCGCGCAGCTCCGCCCGGCGAACGGCATGCGCACCGATGCTAAGCGGCTCCAGCAGCGCTGCTTCGTCCAGCGTCAGCCCGTCCGTCACCAGCAGATGATCCGCCGGCACGGCGATGCGCTCCCGCATGCCGCCGTCCGTATGAACGCCCAACACCCGCATTTGGGTGCAGCAGTTCGTTTTGCCGCTGCGGCAGGCGATGCAGGTCCCGCATTCCAGATAAGGAATAACCGCCACCTGGTCGCCTGGCCGCACCCCCTGCGCCTGCTCGCTGACCTGCTCGACGATGCCGGACAGCTCATGCCCCAGCACGCGCGGATACGTGAAAAATGGCTGGTTGCCGCGATAAGCATGCAAGTCAGTCCCGCAAATGCCGATCCGGCGGATGCTGATAACCGCCTCGGCCGAGCCGGGCGGCAGCGTCGGCTCCGCCAGCTCTACAGCCTGCAGTTGATTAATTTCCTGGCACACAATCGCTTTCACTCGAATCGCTCCTTTAGCATTCGCAATGGGTGCGGGGGCGCTTCTCAGGCGACAGCCCGATGCCATTGCCCTCTGCCTGCACTCCATTTGTGATGTACTTGCCTTACTTGCTCTTCTTGCTCTTCTTGCTCTTCTTGCTCTTCTTGCTCTTCTTGCTCTTCTTGCTCTTCTTGCTCTTCTTGCCCTACTTGCCCTGCACGCGGCTTGCGTATTCCGGCAATCCGCTCGGCCAGGTCATATTATGAATCGGCTTCAAAATTTCCAGCACCTCATCCAGCAGCTGCTGATCAAGCGACTCCTCGATCCAGGCGATATTGCGCTCCATATTGGCCGGATTGGCCGAGCTGATCAGCGTCGTCGGAATCCGCTCATCGGCGGTTGCATATTGAACAGCCAGCTTCGCTATGTCTGTTCCCCGATTCGCGCAGTGCAGCGCAGCCTTGCGGCACAGCTCGCGCACCTCGGCAGGCGCCGGATGCCAGTCTGCCGGCGGGCGCGTGCTGAGCAGCCCCATGGACAGCGGAGACGCGTTGATCAGCCCGATCTGCTTCTCTTCAAGCAGCGGCAGCAGCTCCAGCAGCGCCGTATCGTTCAACGAATAGTGGCAATAGGACAAAATAACGTCCAGCTCCCGCTGCGCGGCTGCTTTCGTAAACACGCCAAGCGGCAAACCAGATACGCCCGTAAACCGTACCTTGCCGGCACGCCTCAGCTTGTCCAGCGCGGCAAACGCCCCCTGCTCAACGATCTCGTCAAACGCAACAAATTCAATATCATGCAGCAGTAAAATATCGAGATAATCCGTCTGCAAGCGCTGCAAGCTTTCTTCCACGCTGCGAATAATCCGCGCCTCGGAGAAATCAAATTCGTCTCCTCCGTAACGCCCCGCCTTCGTCGACAGCAGAAACGAATCGCGCGGCAGCTGCGAGATCGCTTTGCCAAGCACGGTCTCAGCCTTGGTCAAGCCGTAATAAGGCGATACGTCGATCAAATTAATGCCTTGCTCCACAACGGCATGCACCGTGCGGATACCGTCCTCCTCGCGAATATCGCGAAATACGGAGCCAAGCGAGGAAGCGCCAAAGCTTAATGCGGATACGTCAACACCAGTCCGGCCCAATTTGCGGTATTTCATAGCAGGTTTCTCCTTTCTGCGGCCCGCCGTTCAGGCAGAGGCCTTGAGCCAGCCTTCAACCTAACCTTCAGCCGATGCGGTAAAATTCAGCCGCATTTAATCCAAACAACCGCGCGCGCTCGGCTTCCCCGTAGCCCTTGGGCAGCGCCCGCTCCAGCACATCCGTCAGCTCGTCATAGCTTGCCGCAAGCAGACACACCGGCCAGTCGCTGCCAAACATGACGCGATCCGGGCCGAAGCAGGCCAGCGCATGGCGAATATACGCAGTAAACTGCTCAGGCTGCCAGGACGTATGCTCAGCTTCCGTCACCATCCCCGACAGCTTGATGTACAGCTTCGGATGCTTGGCTGCCAGCTCGGCGAGCTGGTCGGCCCATGGCTCCGTAATCCCGTCCTTGATCCGCGGCTTGGCAATATGGTCAATGACGCCGCGCAGTCCCGGAACCCGCTCCAGCAGCTGCGCCAGCGCGTCAAGCTGATGAGACACTAGCAGCAAATCAACCGGCACATCCCGCTCCGCGAAAAAAGTTAGCGCTTCCACAACAGACGGCTCCAGTACCGCGTAAGCGTCGGGCAGCTCCTGAATCATCATCCGGAAGCCGACATATTTGGAATGCCCGGCATGCCGTTCATAATGAGCGCGCCACTCCGGGTCCGCCAGATCCAGCCAACCGACGACCCCCGCAATCGTGTCCTCGCGTTCAGCCAGCTTCAATAAAAAATCCGTTTCGGCAAGCGTAGGCGCCGCCTGGACGAGAATCGTCCCGTCAAGCCGATGCTGCTGCAGATGAGGCTTGAGATGTTCGGGCAAATAATCCCGGTACAAAACCGGAAGCTCCGGCGTAATCCAGCCGTAGTCGCCCCGGTCGATCCTCCAGTAATGCTGATGGGCATCGAGACGCATTATCGTTCCTCCCTATTCATAGTCTCTTTTCATTCTACCAGCAATTTTGCACGTATAAATAGCGAGAATTTGCAACTATATACTGTATTTTGATATAGTTTGAGCCATATCCGATAGCAAGCGTCAACGGAGGAAAGCAAGCATGAATCCTGTTCAGAAAACGTTCGATACGTCCTCCTCATTTCCATTTGCTTATGTATACCGCGAGACCAAGCAGCTGCAGGCCGAGCTGCCGGACCATGTACACGACTGGGTCGAGCTGGTCTACGTGTACAGCGGGCAGGGCACCTTTTTTATCGACCAGTCGTTTTATGACATGAACGCGGGCGATCTGTTCCTCGTTCCGGGCAATACGATCCACCGCGCATTTCCCGATCCGGATAACCCGGTTACCTCGACCGCGATTTTTTTCCATCCCCGGCTGATCACCCAGCCGCTCGCCGGGCAGCCGTTTTCCTACTTGAGCCGCTTCGAGCAGGCCCGCAAGGAGCGGCATTACAAGTGCGAGCAGCTGCCGCTGGAGCAATCCGCGCTGGAAGCGGTGCTGGACGAGCTGCAGCAGGAGCTGCTGCTCGCCGAATACGGCTACCGCCAAGCCGTTCTGCTGCTGCTGCAGCGCCTGCTGCTGACGATGGCGCGCAACGAATGGAAATCAGCCGCACGCGCGTTGCGTCAGCAGGAACCGCCGATCGGCCCTCCCTGGATGAAGCAAATTTTGCAGGAGCTGGACGTCAGCCTGAGCGACAATCCTCTCAGCCTGTCCACGCTGGCCCGCCGCGCCGCCGTCTCTCCCGCGCACTTTTGCCGGACCTTCAAGCAGCTTACCGGCCTGAACGTCACCGCCTATGTGACGATGAAGCGGATGATCCGCGCCAAGGAGCTGCTGCTCCAGACGGACGCCAATATCGGAGATATTGCGCCGCTTTGCGGCTTCGACAGCCTGCCCCATTTTCACCGGATGTTTAAGAAAATCGTCGGCGAGACGCCGGCGGCCTATCGGAAGAAGTCGCAGGGACTGGAGTAAGCTCGGCCAGCAATCGAAGCGAAACCGGTGGTGCGATGCAATGATCATGAAATAATCAGCCTACAGCTGCAAAGCATCTACTTTGCTTAGAGCGTCTGCCACAGCCTGTTTTTCTTTTTTGAGCACCATCTGGCTCATTAGCCGCTCCAGCAGCTGCTTGACTTGTGTCCGTTCAGCCTCGGTACGCAGCCAGCGGTGAGCATCCGGTATTTTGGAAACAGCCGAAATTACGACCAGGCCTTGCGCCGTACTTCCACTTAGCCAGCGGACAACATCCTCCGCCTGTGGTTCAGAGCAAGCAAACAGCTCATCCCAGCCGCCGAGAGGAAAAGCAACCTTGTCCGCCATCCAGGCAATCGTTTTGCTGGTGCCGAACGGCTTCAGCAGCCGGTTTGCCTCATAGCCGTTTGGCTTGCCGTCAGCCCAGGAGCCTTCAAGCTCCGTACGTACAAGCGCCAGCCCTTCATCTTGAGGCAAGCAAACAGCGGACACATAAGCTCTTGCCGCCGAGCTAAACTGATCCGGCACAGCATCCGACCACAGCGACCTGACCCAGTCCGCAGCATGCTCACGGCATACCTCGCCGGCGAGCCGCACCAGCCTCTCCTGAATGCTGCAGCTTTGCTCGCTTCTGATTCGCTCCTGGAAGGCGGCAAGCACCGCCTGGGGCGCAAATGAACGGTACGCCTCCAGCACCGCTTGATCAGCGCCTCGCAGCTCGGTGTAAAAAACAAGCTGCGGCAGCGAAAGCATTGCCTGCTCCAGCGGAAGCGTCAAAAAATCGCACAGCCAGCTTATCCAGCGCTTGCTGCTTTCGAGCGCCGTGTTTAAACCGGAATCGTCGCAAAAATCCGCGTACGCATCCTCTTCAGCGCCGATGCAGCCAAGCTTCGTAATCTTGTCCAGAAATTCGTCTAACGACGGCGCCAACAGGCGAAATTCCCCTGTCTCATGCCCCCAGCTTACGACGGACGGCTGACCGTCGCCTGCCAGATCAAGCAGCAGCTCGTCCCCGTTGCGAGCCGGGTGCAGCCGCAAATACCGCCTTTGGTCCATCATGGCCTCATCGCCGAAATCTGGAAAGTCCAGCCACTCCAGATTCCAGCCGACACTGCCGGACTGGGCCCACGGGCAAATCGTTTCGCTCGGCAGCCTCCATGACAGTCTCAGGCTGCTTCCCGCCGATTGCAGCAGCATACGCAGCTGCTCGGGCAGCTCCACGCCAAGACGCGCTTTCACCGCAATCAGATCCGCTTCCGATGCAGCATTGCCAAGCTCCAGCCGTGTATACGCTCCCGCTTGCTCCATACCGTCCATAAGCCGTGTCCATTGTTGTTTCCATTGCATGATTTGAAGCTCCATCTCATATCCCCCTTACAAGTCCGAATGAACGAGTTTTCAATAAACACTTCTTTCTTATTTTACCATTAAGCTCACCTGCTTTTACTAATTTCCCTACAGCAAAGCAAGCCTGATTGCGATCGAAACGGTTCTACCTTACAAGCCCGAATAATCGAACAAGCCTCGCCATGATCGTTCAGCCCGGCCCGAGCCGCCGCGCGCTTCCGACTTATACGACAATAAAGCCTTTCGACCCCATTCCAATCAATGGGCCGAAAGGCTTCTTTGATTTACGAACCGCCAACTTGCTTCACCTCGGCGTCCCGCAGGCGCGAAACAGCCGTTCCTGCAGCAGACCAAGATGCTGACCGCTGTAAAAGTAGGGCTTTCCCCCTGCTGCGCACCAGCTCGTCCAGCCAGCAGCCGTACCGGACTCATTCCCGCCCGGCCAGCCGCTCCGCCCGCTTACACTGCGCTGTCGTCCGCCGCCAGCCGGACAACTGCCGCAATCGCGGCGTTGATCTCACGCTCGACCGCCTGGGCGACCGTATCCGTGTGCGGATCGTACACATCCTTCAGATCGGCATCGGCATAGCCGTCCAGCGCCACAATCGCGCCCGCCCGCGCGCCGCGCAGCGAGGCGATCACGTACAGCGCCGCGATCTCCATCTCGACGGCGAGCACGCCCGCCTGCTTGTACTTCGCGTGCGGAAACTCCTCCACGCCGAGGAAAAAAGCATCCATCGTCAACGTAATGCCTCGGCCCACCGTGCCGCCTGCGGCTGACGCCGCTTCGTACAGGGCGCGGGTCACCTCCGCATCCGCCACCGCCGGAAAGCCGAGCGGCACGAGCTGACGCGTCAGCCCTTCCTCACGCACCGCCGCCGTGCTGACAACGAGGCTGCCGGTCGGCAGCTCCGCGTGATACGACCCAGCCGTCCCGACGCGGATCAGCGTCCGTACGCCGCCTTTGATCAGCTCCTCGAAGCAAACGGCCGCGCCCGGCGAGCCGACGCCATGGCTTGTCACCGTAATCGGCACGCCGCCGGATTGGCCGACGAAGGTCCGATATTCACGGCTGAATGCCAGCTCCCTGACATCGTCCAGCTTGCGGGCGATTTGCTCCGCCCGGAACGGATCGCCGCACACAATCGCATAAGGCGCAAGCTCCTCCGGATTTACTTGCAAAATAGGCAGCTGCCTGGTCATTTAGTCAAACTCCTTTCGCTCCCACTCGTCTTCGGGAATCGGCAGCGCCTCGCCTGAGAAGCGCTGCTCCTCGAACGGATCGGCTGTATGGTGGAAGCCGTTGCGCTCCCAAAATCCGGCGCGGTCCTCCCGCATAAATTCAATGCCGCGCAGCCACTTGGCGCTTTTCCAGAAGTAGCGGTGAGGCACGACCAGACGCAGCGGCCAGCCGTGCTTGGGGCTCAGCGGCTCGCCGTCATACTTGAACGCCAGCAAAACATCGTCGCCCAGCAGCTCGTCCAGCGGCACATTCGTTTCGTAATCCTGGTCGGCGTGCAGCATCACGTAACGGCCCGCAGGCTTGATCTGCATCAGCTCCAGAAAGTCGCGGAACCGTACCCCTTCCCACGCCGTATCCAGCTTGGACCAGCGGGTTACGCAATGAATATCGCAGACGACGCGGGTTTGCGGCAGCGCCAGTAGCTCCTCGAACCGAAACGTCCGCTCCTGCTCCACCTCGCCGAACACCCGCAGCGTCCATTCGTCCAGCTTGTAGTCCGGCACTTCGCCTTCATGCAAAATCGGGAAGCGCTCGGTGACCACTTGTCCCGGCGGCACCCGGTGCGCTAACGCCGCGTCGACGACCGGCACCCGCATCTGCTTGATCCGGTCGGCCTTGGTGCTTTTTTTCGTCGCGCCTGCGGCGGCCTTTACGTCTTCTTTATCAGATGTACCTTCTGTCATTTCTGCATATCCTCCTTTTATCGGGAGCTGCCGTTCGCCTTACGGGCCTCATCCATATAGCTGTTGGTGCGGAAAAACAGCAGCGCCAGCAGCGTGACCACATACGGGAGCATCTGGGTAAAATGTGTCGGCAGCGAGAAGCCCTGCAGCCGGATACTCAGCGCGTCCATCAGTCCGAACAGCAGGCTGGACGCCATGACGCCAAGCGGGTTCGACTGGCCGAGCATCGTCGCCACAAGCGCGATAAAGCCGCGTCCGGCCGTCATCCCTTCCGTAAACATCGTCACCTGACCAAGCGACAGCTGAGCGCCGGCCAGTCCGCAAAGCACGCCGCACAGCAGCACCGCGAGCACTTGCATCCGCTTCACCTTGATGCCGATGCTGGCGGCGGCAACCGGATTTTCGCCGACGGCGCGCAGCCGGAAGCCGGTCACCGAGCTGAACAAAAACCAGTGCAGCCCGAACGCCAGCGCCAGAGCAAGGTAGACAAGCGGCGAATGGCCGGACACGATCGGCCCGAGCACGGGAATGTCGTGAATAAGCGGAATGTCCCATTTCGGCAAGCCGACCATATTTTTATCGTAAAAAGCGCCCTTCACCTTGAAGATCGCCTGCAAGCAAAACGCCGTCAAGCCAAGCGCCAGGAAGTTAAACGAAATCCCGACAATGATGACATTCGCCCGCAGCTGAATGCTCATAAACGCAAACGCAAGCGAAAACAGCAGCGTCACCGCAATTGCGATGACCACGGCGAGCAGCACATTGCCTGTAAAATGGTTGCCGACAATCGCCGCGAACGCCCCGACAAGCACAAAACCTTCCAGACCGACATTAAACAGCCCGGCCCGCGAGCAAATCGCGCCGCCCAGCGCCGCCAGCAAAATCGGGGCGACCATCCGGAGCATCGCATTAAACAGCGTCACATCAAACAGATGCTCCATGGCCGTCCCCTCCTTTCTTGCGTTTCCACCATGAATACGTAAACTTTGCAGTGACGAATAAAATGAGCAGCGATTGAATCACGCTGGAGATCGCCAGCGGCACCTCCGTGTTGCGCTCAACGCCCATTCCGCCGGTTTGCAGCGCCGCCAGCAGCACAGCCGCTACAACGGTGCCCAGCGGATTGGCTCCGGCGAGCAGCGCGGCCATAATGCCGGACCAGGCGTAGCCCGGATTGGAAATCATGCCGTCCACATACCGGTATTGCGTGCCCAGCACCTCGACCGCTCCGGCCAGCCCGGCGATGCCGCCGCTGGCAAACATACCGGCCAGCATCAGCCGGCCGCGATTAACCCCGCCATAGGCGGCAAACAGCGGATTGTAGCCGAGCATCCGCAGCTCGTAGCCGGACACGGTGTACCGCATAAACCATGCCAGCAGCACAGCCAGCACGATGGCGATGACAAACCCTGCGTGCATGGTCATGCCTTCGAGCAGCTTGGGCAGCCACAGGCTGTTGTCCACCATCGCGGTCTGCGCCAGCGCGGCCGAGCCCTTCGTATCCTTGAGCGGATACGCGACAAGATACCCCGCGAACAGCGCCGCAATATAGTTCAGCAGCAGCGTTGTAATGATCAGGTTCATCCGGAACCGCGCATCCAGCCAGCCGGCCAGCGCCGACCAGAGACCGCCGGCCGCGATCCCTCCGAACAGCGCAGCCAGCATCTTGACCAGCGGCGGCGCAGGCAAGTACAGCGAGATCAGCGCGGTCGCGAGCGCGCCGAAAATCATTTGCCCCTCGGCGCCCATATTAAAAAATCCGGCCCGGAACGCCAGCGCCACCCCGAGTCCGACCAAAATGAGCGGCGTAGCCCTCGTCAGCGTATTGGTCACATAAAAGCTGTTGCCGAAGGCGCCCTTCCACATCTGCACATACGTATCGGTGACCGAGCCGCCGATCAGCGCAATCGCCACCGCTCCGCCCAGCAGCCCGATCATGACGGCAATCAGCGGCTGCAGCCAAGCTGCAGCATAGGTTTTCCAGTTAGACACGAAGCTCGCCTCCCGCCATCAACAAGCTAATGGACTCCTCTGTAGCGTCCTGTGCGGACAGCTCCCCGGCAATCCGGCCCTCATACATGACGACAATCCGGTCGGACAGCTTTAATATTTCCGTCAATTCCGATGAGATCAATAAAATAGCCCCCCGCTCGCTGCGCTTCCGCAGCAGCTCCTCGTGAATCAGCTCCATCGCCCCGATATCGACGCCGCGCGTCGGCTCCGCCGCAATGAGAAACGGCTCGCGTCCCGCCAGCTCGCGCGCCACGATCAGCTTCTGCAGGTTGCCGCCGGACAGCACCTTCGCCTTCGTTTCCTGCGAGCCCGCCTTAATCTGAAAGCGGCTGATCCAGTCGCCGACCAGCGCCCGCAGCTTCCGGCTTGCCAGCAAGCCGTAACGGGCATAGACGCGGTGATGTCCCATCATGCCGTTTTCCAGCACGGTGCCGTCCTTGGCTGCGCCCCACTGGTAGCGGTCCTCCGGAATATGCGCCAAGCCGAGCGCCCGCACCTGCAGCGGCGAATGACCCGCGATATCGCGGCCCAGCAGCCGAATCTGCCCGCCGTTCAACGGCTGCAAGCCCGCGATCACCTGGATCAGCTCAGATTGCCCGTTGCCGGAAATGCCTGCGACGCCAACGATTTCGCCGGCCCGCACCTGCAGGCTGACGCCGTTCAGCAACGGCTTCCCGGCCGCGCCCGGCTGCTTCGAGCCGTGCGGCTTGGCTTGGGCTTGCGGCGATCCCGCGCCGGACAGCCTTGCCTCCGGCGGCTTGGCCGCCGCGCGCCGCGCGGTCGCCGCCTTTCTGCGCGTCCCGCTCCGGCCGCCGCCATGCAGCGTGGCCTCGTAGACGTCCAGCACAACCTGGCCCGGCTGCGACTGCGGCTTGACGTTATCTGCCAGCTCGCGGCCGACCATCAGCCGCGACAGCTCCTCAACCGTCGTGGCTGCGGTGTCCACGGTGCCGGTCACCCGGCCGTCGCGCAGCACCGTCACGCGGTCGGCCACCTCCATCACCTCGTGCAGCTTGTGGGTGATGATGATAAAGCTTTTGCCGCGGGCGGCCAACGCCTTCATCGTCGCCAGCAGCTCGCGGGCTTCCAGCGGCGTCAGCACGCCGGTCGGCTCATCGAGAATGATCAGGTCCGCGCCCTGGTACAGCACCTTCAAAATTTCTACCCGCTGCTGCAGACCAAGCGGGCAATTCGCCACCTTCAGCAGCGGATCAATCGGCATCCGGTAGTCGGCGCACAGCTGCTCCACCAGCCGCGCCGCCTGCTTGCGGTTGAAGGAGGGTCCGCGGGAAGGCTCGCGGCCGATCACGATATTTTCCGCCACGGTGAACGACGGGAACAGCATGAAGTGCTGATGCACCATCCCGACGCCTGCGGCAATCGCATCAACCGGCGAGGCAAAGGACACCGTCTGTCCGCGCAGGCGGATCGTGCCTGAGGTCGGCTGCTCCATGCCGTACAGCATCCGCATCAGCGTCGTCTTGCCCGCCCCGTTTTCACCGACCAGCGCATGAATCTCGCCTTCCCGCAGCGTGAATTCGACCCCCGCATTTGCCGTTATCGTTCCATAGGTTTTTGTGATTTGACTCATCTGTAGCAGCATGCAGGCTCCCAGGCTCCTCTCCCCGGACATGCGGAAACTGCCTACGTCGCCGTAAACAGTTTCCGTTGTCGCGTTATGCAGTTGCAATCGTTTGACCGTTATTTCAACGGATCACGCACTGTAATTTTACCCGCTACGATATCGTCGCGGATCGCCTTCACTTTGTTCACAACGTCCTGGCCGATGAACGGGCTAAGCGGCGACTTGCTGTCCTTCGTTACGAAGGTCAAGCCTACGCCGTCCTCCTTCAAGCCGTAATCAACAGCGCCGAATTTAAAGGTGCCGGCGGCAAAATCCTTCACCGTCTGATATGCAGCCGTATCCGTGCCCTTCAGCTGGGACAATACGATATGCTCCGGATCGGTAACCGTCCGGTCGATATCTTGTCCGGAGGTGTAGAAGCCCTTCTCCTTGGCAGCTTCGAATACGCCGAGATCGCCCACGGCCGCCGCGCCTGCGATAAAGTCAGCGCCTTGCGCGAACTGGGTCAGCGCCAGCTCCTTCGCTTTCGCCGGGTCAGAGAAGCCGCCGACGTAATTCACGATGAACTTCGCGTTCGGGTTCGTCGATTTCAGCCCTTCCTGGAAGCCGACGGTATATTTTTTGATCAATGGAATATCAACGGCCGCGACCATGCCGACAACATTTTTCTTCGTCGCCAGGCCAGCCGCTGCGCCGAGCAAATACGCGGCTTCATATTCACGGAATACAACGCTGCGCACATTCGGCAAATCAACGACGGTGTCGATAATCGCAAACGATTTTTTCGGATTTTCCGCAGCCACCTTCTTCAGCGCATCCTCCGACTCGAAGGAGCTGGTCATGATCAGATCGTAGTTGTCGGCGACAGCGGCGCGCAAATTTTGCTCAATCGCACTGTGATCGGCCGATTCAACCGTCTTCACTTCAACGCCGAACTCCTTGCCCGCTTTTTTCGCTCCTTCATCCTGCTGGGCGAAAAACGGGTTCAAGCCGATTTTCTCCGGTGTGATCAAAATAATTTTTTTGGCCGACTTCGTGTCCGGCGCTTTGGTTTCAGTTTGTGTGCCAGCCGCAGCGCCTTCGGGCGCAGCAGGCTTGGCCGACGAGCAGCCGGTCACCAGCAAGGCAACGGCGAACATGGACAGTATTGCTTTTTTCATCTTGGTTTCTCTCCCCGGTCCGATATAGAATGGTTGCTTTCATATAACCTAGCAAATAACTCGGATATAGTCAACGGATATTTATATCAATCGACAAATTCAGACAAGCAACCTCTCTACCATACCATAACTGAACGTCAAGCTCCAGCTTTTGTCCTGCCGTGAACAAAGGCGCCCGGACCCTTTCGGACCTTTTTCTTACCTTTGTTTACGATCCCTTTACCATATATAGGGTTAACATCCTGATTATCTCGCGATTCTAAAATTTTTTTGATATTTACGTTTTTTTTGTGTGACAAAGTACCCCCTGATGATGGAAAATAAAAGTATGATATCCGAATTGGAGGAACACCATGGAGTTGTTTCGCAATGACTGCTTCACTCTGCAGGCCCAGAATCAACAAGTGTTTATGACCGTGTTTGCCGCGGGCTTCCCGATCAAGGATTTCGAGCTTGTGCTCAAGCAGCAGCCCCGTGTGCAGATGACCAGCTTCGCCAAGCTGCGCGATGCGCTGCTGCAGGCTGCCTCCGTTCCCGTCGAGATCGGCGTGCTTCGTCCGCAGATCGAGGTCCAGATTAGCCGCGACTGGATGGAAGCAACGCTCAAGCTGAACATGACCGCCGAGGAGCTGGAACAGCAGCAGGCCAGCATCGTCGATCAAGCCGCAGCCGAGCTGAAGCGGCAGCATATTACGGAAGGCATTTTGTTTGACGCGCTGCATGATCTGCCGGTTCAGCAGCCCGTTGTTATTGCCCGGGGCATCGAGCCGGAGGCCGGACAGGATGCGGTGCTGACCTATTACAGCTTATCCGACCGCAAGCCCGCACTGCGCCAGGACGGGAGCGCCGACTATTATGAGATGAGTTTTATTGACGAGGTGCAGCCGGGCGAATGGCTCGGCGAGAAAATACCCGCTACGGACGGAATCGACGGCCGCAATCTCAAGGGGGACCGGCTGCCCGCCGCCAAGGGCATGGACAAGCCGCTCCAATACGACAAGCAATATATTAGCGAGCAGTGGGAAGAAGACCGGTTTGTTCTCCGTTCCCAGGTGGTCGGCTCGGTGTACAAGGTCGGCACGCAGCTCAAGGTCGAGGAGCTGCTGCTGGTGCAGGGGGATGTCGGTCCGGAAACCGGCAATCTGGAATATGACGGGGCCATTAAAATAACCGGCACGGTGCATGACGGCTACTCGGTTAAGGCCACGAAGGATATCAGCATTTTAGGCGAATCCGGCATCGGGGCGGTTGACCTGATTTTGTCGGAAGCCGGCGATATTTACATCAAGGGCGGCTGCTTCGGCAAGGAACGCGCTGTACTGCGCGCTGCGCGCCATGTGTATATCAAGCACGCCAAGGACTGTACGATCGAAGCCGAGGACCATATTCACATCGGGCTGTACGCGATCGGCTGCCAGCTGAAGGCCAAGCATATTTTGCTGGATAAAAAACGCGGCAAGCTGATCGGCGGCCATGTGCATGCCCGGGTTCAGCTGACGACCGGCTACATCGGCAATGAATTCGAACGGCCGACCAAGGTACAGGTCGAAGGCTTCGACCGCAGCAGCATCGTCAAGCAGATCGACGAGGTGCTGGCCGAATACAAGCGGCTGTTGCAGGAGCTGGAGCATTGCCGCCGGGAGGTTGTCATGTACGAAGGCTACGCCGAGCTGCTTACCGAGGAGCAGCAGCAGGAGTTTGCCGACTACAGCAAGCGGTACGAGCAGACGGCATCTGACCTGCAATATTTGGAGGAGCGGCGGCTCAGCCTGATGGCTTATATGAACGCGAAGGGCGACGGCGAGGTTGCCGTCTTTCAGAAGGCGTACCCGCGAACGATGCTGCAGATCAAGGAAATCGAAAAGCTGATTTTGGACAGCACAGGCGGCTTTTTCTACGTTGACAAGGACAAGTTTGTTCAGGAATAAGGAACAGCCACTGCGAGGAGGGCTCAGCACTTATGGAACAGCAAAGCATGTCGTACCGGTTCGAAGGACTCTTGCACGCCATCGAGTTTTTTACCCAGCGCTTTGATACGGAACAGCTTTCGAACTATTCCTTTGAATTCGTCAATGAAATTTTGACGCTGAACGCCTCTGCCCTGTTTGTGCATGACGGCTACAAATTTGCGCTGCGGCAAAAACGGCTGTACGCGCAGATCGGCAGCAGCTATGTCATTCCGGATACGGATAAAATGAAGCAGCTCGTACTGTTCCGCGGGCATACGATGACCCGGGGCTTCGAGCATTTTCTGGAGCCGGGCGACATCGAACGGCTGCAGATCAAATGGCTGATGCCGCTGATGGTCGACGAACGGCTGCACGGCTTTATCGTGTCCAACGGCAACATTTCCGGCCACTTCTCCGACAACGATCTGGTTATGTCCAATACGCTGATGCGGCTGATCAGTAACTCGCTGGAAAACAGCTGTCACCTGGCGCAGCTGCAAGCCTCCAATACCAAGCTTGATCAAAAAAACTTCAATCTGTTCGCCATCAATCAAAGCACCAAGGTGCTGCTGTCGGAAATGTCGCTGGACAACCTGTACGCCATCGCCACCGATGTATTCAGCGAAGTGACGGCCAGTCAGGTAACCTCGTTTGGCATTGTCGACCCGCTAACCGGCAAATTAAAGATTACCGGCTTCCGGGACGTGTTATCCTACAACCGTTACTACGGCGAATTCGAGCTGCGGTCGAGCCAGTATACGGGGCCGGTTGTGCTGCACACCGGGCAGGACCGCGACCGGCTGACTGACTTGTTTGCCGATCCGCAGCAGCTAAACGAGCTTCAGGCGGAATACGTCATCCTGATTGTCCAGCAGCGCCTTGTAGGCATGGTGACGCTCAGCAAGCCTGTCAATGACGAACGAAGCTACGACGAAGCGACCTTCGAGCTGATCGAGTCGCTCGCCAATTCCAGCCTGATTGCCTTATCCAACGCTAATCTGTTCGCCGAAGCGAATCTGCAGCGCAACCGCGCCGAAAGCAAGCTCCGCCTGCTGATGCAGTTAAACCGGCTGGTCGGCAATGTGAACGAATCGGACAACCCGGAGGAGCTGTGTTACTTCACGCTCAAGACGCTGCGCCTCGCCTTTGGCGTCCGGAAGGCGCTGATCTGTCTGCGCGAGGGCGAGGTGTACCGGGTAGCCGAGCACATCGGCTTCACGCCCTCTGCCGAGCCATTCGCCAGCTCAGGCGCTGCTCTGAAGGGACAAGCCGTGCTGCGGCTTGACGAGCTGTCGCCTTCGCTGCTGGACGGGCAGCTGCTGTGCGACTATACGAGCCGCGGAGCCGACCGTTACCTGCCTGCGTTCGCTGCGGATTGGCTGACCGCCGATGCGTCCAATTGCTGTGTCATCGCTCCGCTGCGGGTGGCGAACGAACGCGTTCGCCGGGAAAATCCGCATCCGCTTGGCTTGCTGCTTATTTTGGAAACCGATAACAGTCTCCAGGAGGAAGACACGCTGCTGCTCGATACGGTCGCCAAAAATATTTCCCCCATTCTGCATCAGATGCTGGCTGCCCGTGCCGTCCAGCAGTCGCACAAGCGCGACGACCGGCAGGCGCTGCTCGGCGCGCTCAAGCAGCGGATCGCCGATTGGGAGGCGCTCGGACTGGATTACTACTTGTACTATAAGCCCTATCGGCTGCATCCGTTTGCCCCGGACAGCTGGCTGGAGCAGGAGCAGGACGAGCTGAGCGCGCAAACGATTGACGCCAGCGGCCGGGAGCCGGAGCTGTACGCCTTCGACGGGCATTTGTTTGCCATCACCTATGCCCCCGCGCTGGACGGCCGCTGGCAGGAAATTGCCGGCAAGCGCGAGCTGGATCAGGTGCAGGCTTTTGCCTATTAAGCCTACTAAAAAACCAGCCCTGTCCGCGTTCAGCGAACAAGGGCTGGTTTCAAGTTTTACGTTTTAAATCCTGCGTTTTGCGTTCTACGTTTTTTCGTTCTACGCTTTTCGTCCCACATTCCGCCAACTACGCGTCAATCACGGTCAGCTTTTCCTCCGCAGCCGTACGCAGGCGCGGGGCCGGGACCACATCGGGATAGCCGATATGCAGCACGCCGATCACCTTTTCGCCAGGTCCGATGCCGACCGCCTCCCGAAAGGCCGGAGCGTGGATATACGTGTTCGTTTTCCAGACGACGCCAAGCCCCCGCTCACAGGCAGCCAGCTGAAAGCATTGAATCCAGCTGCACACGGCGCCGAAATCCTCTTCCCGCTGCTTCTGCCGGGGGTCCTCCTGCATCGTCACGATGAGATGGACCGGAATAAGCTGAAAATCGCGCAGCCGCTGCTCGGCGTACTTGTCCTTTTCTTCCGCCGACATCGCCCCGATCACAGCGCTGGCGAGCCGGTCGCGCCCCGCCCCGACATATTGCACAAACCTCCACGGCTCGCGCAACCCGTGATTCGGAGCCCAGTTGGCGATGTTCAGCAGTTCCAGCAGCAGCTCCTGCGGCACAGGGTCTCCTTTAAACTGCCGAATCGTTCGCCGCTCCTGAATAAGCCGGGCCATCGCCGGCAGTTGAGCTGTTTCCATAGCGCCTCCTCCTTCATCCGTTCTGCTTTAATCATTACGTCGCTTGTACAGCAAATACAACATATATGGAGCGCCGATGACGGCAATCATGATGCCGCACGGAATTTCCGCCGGCGCAAACAACGTGCGGTCGAGCAGGTCAGCCAGCATAACCAGCAACCCGCCTATCAAGGCGGCAGCCGGCAGCAAGCGCTTCGATGAAGCACCGGCCATGTAACGGGACAAATGCGGAGCCATCAGGCCAACAAATCCGACGGTGCCCGCCATCGCCACGGAAGCGCCGGCCAGCCCGACGCTGATCAAAAGCAGCAGCAGACGGACGCGCTCCAGCCGGGTTCCAAGTCCGACCGCAATCGCGTCGCCGAGCCGGATCACCTCAAGCTGTCTCGCCAGCAGCATGCATACCGGGAACAGCACAGCCAGCCACGGCAGCAGCGGCCATACATGCTCCCAGCTCCGGCCGTACACGCTGCCGCTCATCCGAAGCTTCAGCTGCCCTCCGGCTCCGACTGGTCCGGACAGCTCGCTGCCCTGCATCAGACGTACCAGCAGGAGCCAGTCGGTTCATTGGCGTTAAACGCCCATTTCCAGCAGCTTGTTCATCAGCTCATGAACCAGACCGAGCCTGCGGACGACAGCCAGAACGCCGGGATCGAACGTTCTCTGGACTACATCCACCTGCATTACGCCCGGAAAATCAGACTGGACATCTTGGCTGACCTGGCAGGGTTCAGCAATACCGGCTATTCCCGGGAATTTAAAAAAATACTTGGCGTATCGCCCGTTGAATATGTGAACCGTTACCGACTGCGCCAGGTCCAGCATATGCTGGCAAGCCAGGCTTATTCAGTCAAAGAAGTGGCGGCAGCGAATCGCCAGCCCGCAGGAGCAGCAGAATTTGCTGGCCGAAGCGATCACCAAGCTTGAGCAAGCCCGACCGGACCTGATTTTGTGCGATGAGCGGCACCATGGCTTTGAAGAGCAGCTGAGCCGGATCGCTCCCGTCTTTTTGATTCCTTCCCAGACGATGAACTGGCGGCTTGTCCACCAGAGGCTGGCCGAAGCTGTCGGCCGGGAACGGAAAGCGGAGCTGCACTTCCGCAGTCTGGACAACAGGCTCAGGCGCGCGCGAACGCTGCTGCAGCGCAGCTTCGGCAGCGAGACGGTCACCGTGATGCGGGTCGTCAACCGGCTGATCCGGATTCAAGGCTTGCGCAACCATCCGTTAAATGAATTGCTGTGCGAGCAGCTCGGGCTGCGGCCCGGCTATTATGTGCATCCGAGTTTGATGAATTTGGAGTTTTCGCCTGACCAATACCAGGACCTTGGAACCGATTATCTGTTTATTTTTGAGCCGGAAGCCGGAACGCCAAATGCTTCGGTATGGCGGCAGCTGCAAACAACGCCCGAATGGCACGCCAGCCTCGCGGTTTCCCGCAGCCGGACCCGGTTTACCTCCAACTGGGCGATGCTCAGCTGGTCCCCGCAGGGCAGAGCGCAGATCGTAAATGAGCTTCTCGCCTTGAGCGCCGTCGCCCGCTAAAGCAAGCACGGGCGGCGTGTTTGTCAGGCCGGTGCTATCGCCTTTCCTCAATGTAAAAAACACATGCTCCGGCACTGGCTCCGAAGCATGTGTTTTAGGTTAGCGGCCGAGCTGCTCGGCCAGCAGCATCAGCACAAGACCTTGCCCGTACAACGTCGGGTACTGCGCGATTTCCTGATAAGCCTCCACGGTCTCCATCACCGGCGTCCCGCCGGATACGCCGGTTACCTCTCCCGAGGGCAGCGCCTTCGTCAGCACCGCCGACAGCGCCCGATCAGCCGCCTCCAGACATCCCGGGTCCAGCATATTCAGCTTGACCGCCTTCAGGATGCCGCAGGCGATGCCTGCGCTGCCGGACGTTTCCGGGTAAAAGTCGGCCCGGTCCATCACCGTCGCCCACAGCCCATCCGCCTGCTGGAAGCGAATCAGCCCCTGCATCAGCCTTGTGTAGCGTGCTGTCACCGCAGCGGGAATCGGGGCAAGCTCCCCGACCATCATCGGCGTCGCAACCGCAATCCAGGCGTTGGCGCGCGTCCATCTTGCTCCGGACATAAAATGGCGCTCGCTGCAGTTCCAGCCGTGAAACAGCACCCCGGTGTCCGGGTCCTGCAGCAGCTCCAGGTGCAGCTCCAGCTGGCGCAGCGCCTCGGCGATATAAGTCGGGTCTCCCGTCAGCCGTCCCATCCGGGCCATAAACAGCCCCGCCATAAATACCGTATCGGCCCACACCTGCTCCGGAAAGCTCACGTCCTCCGTCACCGTGTGCTCCCATGCGCCCTCCCTTGTCCGTGGCGCCTCATGGATCATCCAATCCGCCACCCGCCTAGCCGTCTGCAGCAGCACAGGGTCCCCTGTATGACGGTACAGCTCAGGGAAAATGGCAAACGGCGCCATCGAGTTGATCACCTTGTTTGCTTCCGCCTGCTGCAAATGGTCCGTGGTCCATCGAATCAGCGTGTCCAGAATGTGCGGCTCCCCAAGCTGCTCGTAATAAGCCAGCATCGCAATGACGCCAACCCCCGGTACCCAATCCCAATGATGAATATCAAGTCCCCAGTTCCCCCGGTGATCGGCCAGCATATACGCGTACACCCGTTCGGCGGTTTGCCGCCATTGTTCATGCTCTGCGAGCTTGACCATTGCGTCGTCCTCCCTGGTTCAAAGGCTACACTATATGTATGAGCGGCGACGCGTTCAGATGAGTCGCAAATATACAACAACTTTTCCCACTCCTGTCATACGTTCAATGGCCTGTTCCTTGCGCCCGGTCGTTTTCGTTGCCCTCTGCTGCTTGTCCATTGCCAGTTGTCGCTTCGTTTAAGCAAGCTGCCAGCCGGGTAAACCTAAAATAAACCCGCCATCAGGCGGGTTCAGGCAGTCCTCCGGCTGCGAAAGCCGGGGACGGTGTATGTTTGTTCGAAAAGCAATCGTCATCCATTTCAAAAGGCCAGGCCGGACAATGTTCAGGGGGTCAGGCGCCGGCTGCAACCCGCTTGGCTCCCACATACCGTTTGCCCCAATAGCCGCCCGTCAAGCTGGCGAAGGAAACGCCCGCCGAGGACACGGAGGAAATAAACTGGCCGTTCCCTGCATAAATGCCGACGTGAAACACTTTGTTTTTTTCAGCGAAAAAGACCAGATCGCCTTCCTGCAGGTCCGTCACCGTTTGATCAAGATCCGCATACATGTCGGCAGAGGTACGGGGCAGCGAAACGCCCTTCTGTTGAAAAATGTAGCCGACAAATCCCGAGCAATCGAAGCCATTCAGCGTTTGTCCGCCATACACGTAAGGGGTGCCCACATATTGCGCAGCCGTTTGAATAAGCGACGGCGCCGGAGGGGCAGCCGCAGCCGGGGCTGGATTGGCTGACTTATACCAGGCTGGCGCATGGTAGTTGCCGTCTTCATTAATGATGGCGATCCGGTTGCTCGCATCCCACTGAACACGGTAGCCGAACGTTTCCGACACAAACCGCAGCGGCAGAAACACGCGCCCCTGCTCAAATCGGGCCGGCGTATCCATGGCTACCGGTTTGCCGTTGACGATCGCTTGCTTGTCTCCCGTTTGCAGCTGGATGGTTTGCTTGTCGCTCGTCAGCGTCACCTTGACCCGATCGGCCTCCTTGCTCCACTCCAGCTTGTAGCCGAGGTTTTCGACCAGCAGGCGCAGCGGAATTTGCAGCGTATTGGCCGTGTCAATAAACGGCTGCGCATCCGGAAAGTTAACCAGACTGTCATTGACCTGCACCTTGACTTCCGTTGAAGCGGCATGCGCCGACGTAGCGGCATAGCCGGAGACGAGCCCGGCAGCCGTCAGTGCGCATGAGAAAACAAGCGTTTTGTAAAAACGGTTCAAACGTATTCCTCCTGTAGCCTTCGAGGTTAGTTGACGGATTCGGAAGAGGTCGCTCCCTAGCTCGCTGGCGCAAGCATTCACCCCAAGTAAATCATCCCCCGTACCAGCCCTTCTGCTGAGCTGGATTCGGCCGTTTAATGTTGCTTGCTGTGCGGCAGCAAGGTTTGGACACAGAAATAAGCTCGATATGCAGCAGGCACATTGCCGCAGGCTCCCATTCAAGATCAGGAATTCCCACGCTTTCCCGCTTGCATACAGGGCTTATTCATGCAAGTCCCATTATAGAGGCCCGTACGGTAAAGTTCAACTAACCTGCGACCTATCCTGCAGGGCCCCCTTGTGCCGACAACCCTATCTCGTCTCGCGGTGCAAGGTCACACGTTTGAGGCGAGGGCAATACTTTTTAAGCTCCATCCGGCCTGGATGTGTTTTTTTGTTCTTGCTCGTCGTATAATTGCGGTCGCCCGTCTCGGTGCAAGCCAACGTCACAACAACTCTCATCTTGCATTCACCTCCCCCAGCTCCGCAACGGCTCCTGGGAACGGGTCTGCAAACCGGCTCCAAGGCTGCCCCAGCTCTTCGTCCGTCAGCAGCGCCGCATCCAGCGTTGCGGTAATCGCTTCTCGATCCATGCCGATCCCGATCAGCACCAGCTTGTTGATCCGATCCCCATATACCGGATGCCACGACTTCGCCAGCTCGGGGTCCTCCTGCAGCAGGCTCACCCGTTCCGCCTCCGGCAGCGCCGCAACCCAGTAGCCCGCCGGGCCAAATTGAATCGACGGTCCGGCCTGACTGAGGCTTTGTCCCATCTCGTTGCGGCTGGCGAGCCATGCCATCCCTTTGGCCCGGACGACCTCGGCGGGCCATTCCACCATCCAGCCCATCAGGCGCTGCGGATGAAACGGCTTGACCCGCTCGTAGACAAAGGAGGTGATCCCGTATTCCTCCGTTTCCGGCGTATGCTCCGGCTTCTCCAGCTCCTGCATCCAACCGGCCGATGCGCTCACGGCTTCAAAATCAAACAGCCCGGTGTTTAAAATGTCCGACGGCTGCACAACGCCCTGCTCAGCCCGGATCAGACGGGCGCGAGGCTGCAGCTTGCGCAGCACCGCCTCCAGCTCATCCAGCTCGTCCGCATCGACCTTGTCGCATTTATTCAGAATCAGGACGTCGCAAAATTCGATCTGATCAATCAGCAAGTCCACCACATCTCGCGTATCGTCCTCGCCGACCGCCTCGCCGCGCTCCAGCAGCGTTTCGCCGGAGGCATAGTCATGCCAGAACCGATACGCATCGACGACGGTCACCATCGTATCAAGCCGGCAATATTGGGACAGGTCAATGCCGCTCTCCTCATTCACATACGTAAAGGTTTGCGCAACCGGCAACGGCTCGCCAACTCCGGTCGATTCGATCAGCACATAATCAAAGCGGTCGGCTTTGGCCAGTCGCTCGACCTCGCGCAGCAAGTCCTCCCGCAGCGTACAGCAAATACAGCCGTTGGACATCTCGACAAGCGTTTCACTGGTGCGGGACAAGCCCCCTCCGTCGCGAATCAGCCCGGCATCTATATTCACCTCGCTCAAATCATTCACGATTACCGCTACCTTCAACCCGTCGCGGTTATGTAGCACGTGATTGAGAATTGTCGTCTTGCCCGCTCCCAGATAGCCGCTCAGCACCGTCACCGGAATTTGCTTTGTTGTCATCCTGTTGCTCAGCTCCAATTTGTAATTTTTACGAATAAATGTATTGTACAAACAAACGCCGGCTCTGTCAACCGGCAGGGGAAAAATCGGTATCGAGCGGTCGCGCTCCTTGCTACAAGCAAAAAGGCAGCCCTCAGGCTGCCCGCATACTCGATCCTCATTCGGTCTATACGTCACACCTGCATCGGCTAGACGCGGAAAAAATCGGACGGACTTTTGCCCGTCACCATCTTGAACACTTGGCTGAAATACGCGGCATTGCTAAAGCCGACCATCTCGCCGACCTCATACACCATATGCTGGCCGGACTGCAAATAAGCAATCGCCTTCTGGATGCGGAATTGATTGAGATAATGGACAAAGTTTTGTCCGGTCACCCGCTTGAACAGCTGGCTCAAATATTTCGGATGCACGTACAGCTCCTTGGCCAACGCTGCAAAGCTGATCTCTTCGTTGTAGTGCAGCTCCACATGCTGCTTCACATTGTCCACCAGCCGGTTGCCCTTGCGGCCCGACTGCTCCTGCTGCACGATCAGCAGCCATTCGCCTACCAGCTCGTTCATCCAGCGGACGAGGTCCTTGAGCGTGTACCACTGTTGAATTTCCCGCAAAAACTGCGACATGGTGCGCGGCGGAGCCTGCTGCGCCAGCCCGTCATGCCAGGCGAGCATCATGGAGCTGAAGAGGCCGACGCAGATCGTCTGGATATCGGCCAATGAGCCGCTAACCTCCGCCTCCAGCCGCGCGTGAATTTGCGCCCACTGTGCCTTGGCCTGATCGAGTGCTTTGCCGGACAAAGCTTCGTTCCATTCCTTGAGCAGCGGGGCATACTGGTCAAAGGTTGTATCCAGCCGCTCCAGCTCGCGGTACGGGTATACTTGGCCGGAGCCCTGGTATTCCGCCGCCTCCAGCGCCTTCCGGCTCTCCAGGTAGGAGTCGATCAGCTCATGCAGGCCATGCTTCACAGAGCCGATGCCGGCGAGCGCTTCAATTTTGAGCAGCGTGCTGATTTTCTCCGTCGCCAGCCGTCCGAGCTGCTCGCAGAACCGCGACAGCTTCTCCTCGCCGCCTGTTCCTCCCTCGGCGGACAACAGCAGCAGGACAAACACATTGTCGGAATAATCAATCACCCCGCCATGTACCGTCCCACCGCTCAGCTCCGCCTCCAGCAGCTCCCGAATCACATTGTCCGCCCCGAATCGCAGCAGCTGCCAATCCCGCTCCTCCAGCCGCGTCAGAAACGCCGGTCTTGCGATCCGCACGCTGACCGCCGCCGCCCGGCGCGGACGAGGCAGGCCGAGATACGCAAGCCGCTCGTCGTGAATCTCATGCGCCAAAAAGCGGGTCGTCAACAGCTCATGGAAAAACTTCTCGCGCAAATACGGCAGCAGCCTACCGATTTCCTGACGGTAATGCTCGTCCAGCCGCCGCTTCTGCTCTGCATGATCCAGCTCCTGCAGCAGTTCGGCAACCACGGACTCGATTTCGGATACGCTGGCCGGCTTGAGCAGAAAATGGTTGACGCCCCAGCGCATTGCCTGCCGCGCATTTTCGAATTCCTCGAAGCCGCTCAGGATCACAATCGGCAGCTCCAGGCTCTCCTGGCGAAGCGCCTCGACCAGCTCGATTCCGTTCATCTCAGGCATATAGACATCCGTCATAACCAGATCCGGCTTCAATTCCCGGTAGCGGGCCAGCGCCTCCAAGCCATTCGTCGCTGTGGCCGCAACCGTCAGCCCGAGCTTCGACCAGCCGATATGCTGGGACAAAGCCTGCAAAATATGCGCCTCATCGTCCACAAGCAAAATCGTTCTCATCCGTTTTCACCGTCCAGCCAACATTTTAGTTGCTCCTCCGTTTCGATCAGCGGCAGCCGCACGGTCACCTCGACGCCGCCCTCCTCGCGGTTTGCAAGCTGCAAGCCGTAAGCAGGTCCGCAGTACAGCCCGATGCGCTGATGCACATTGCGAATGCCGATACCGGTCGTCTGCTCCAGCTCCCAGCCCGGCGGCAGCCCGCGGCCGTTGTCGGTCAGACGCAGCTCCAGAAATCGCGTCTGGCCCTCCGTCTGCCGCTCCCGGATTTGAATGCCGAGCTGCAGCACTTGATCCGATTGCTCCGGCTTGCCGTGCATGACGGCATTTTCGATCAGCGGCTGCAAAATAATTTTCGGAATAAAGCAGCTGCGCACCTGAGGCTCGACCTGCTCGGTGCACAGGATTGAAAACGGCAGCCGCTCCTGCTGAATGCCGATATAGCAGCGGGCATGCTCCAGCTCGTCGCGCACGCGGATAAACAGCTTGCCTCCGCTTAGTCCGATCCGCAGCAGCTTGCCGAGCTGTGTAATCATCCGGCTAATGTCATGCGCCTGGTAATCCATCGCCCGCCAGTGAATCATGTCAAGCGTGTTGTACAGGAAATGCGGCTTGATCTGCGCTTCCAGCAGGCTCGTCTGCGCCTCGCGCTTCAGCTTGCTTTCCTTCTGCACGCTGTCCATCAGCTCCTTCAGCCTGGACACCATATGGTTGAAGCTGAAGGAAAGCTGCACGTATTCCTCTGTATACGAAGCGATCGCCTTCGCCTGAAAGTCGCCGCGCTCGACCCGCTTCATCTCCATCATCAGCCGCCGAAGCGGCTTGACGGTGCTCCGCACCAGCGCATAAGCAAGCAGCGCCGAGAGGATCAGCCCCAGTCCGCCGATTACCAGCACATACCAGCCAGCCCGCTCCGTCGAAGCGAGCAGCGCACGGGTCGGAATAATTTGCACGAGCCGCCACTGCACCGGATTCGGCTTGGAGAACACGACCAGATACGACTGGTCATCCTTGCGGAACAGCTCATAGCCGTCATCCAGCGTGTGCGAATGCCGGGTGAGCCAGTCGGCATCGAGCACCGGCTGCTCGCCCGCGCGATGCGGATCATTGACCTGAACGATCACTTTGCCGCCCGTATCGACGACCAGCACCTGGCCCTCCAGCACCATCGGCACATCCGCGAACTTGCGCAGCACGTCCTGCTGCGACATTCGGATGACCAGATAGCCGTTCGTCTCGCCGCGGCTGTTGAACATATGCTGGGCGTAGCCGATCAGCGAAGCCGAGGCATCGCCCTCACTCGCCGCAATCCACACGGAATCCGCCTGCTTGAGCGCAGCAAACCACGGCTCTCCGGCAATACGCGACACCGGATAGACGAGGTCCGTCGAGCTGTACGGCACATCATTAAACAGATCGGAATAAATCTCAATGGAGCCGATGCCGGTGTTGATCACCAGCATATGGTGCAGCATATCGGAGATTTCCCGGCGGCGCAGCAGCATTGCGTATTTTGTTTCCGCCTTGTCGCCAAGCCTGTCCGTAATGTCCTTATGACTGGCAACCGAATAGGCCGTGCTGGTCATCTGGGTCATAAAGTCAAAGCCGCGACGGGTGCTCTCGTTGAGCAGCGCCAGCCGCGCCTTGCTGATTTCCGTGAACGTCACATCCGAGAAGGAGCGGTAAGCAAGCCCGATGACGGCCAGCAGTACAAACAAATTCAGCCCGATAAAGCAGACCGCCATCAAGGTGGACAACCGACTGCGCTGCAGCAAGGATCGCAAGGAAGCCATAAGGGAGCCGGGATTGCGCATCACATCATCCTACTTCCGGTTTCAAGTACCCTGATCTTATCCTTTAATCCCGGACGTTGCAATGCCTTCCACAAAGTACTTCTGACACACGATGAAAATAATAAAGCAAGGGAGCAGCGACAGCACCGACATCGCAAACATCGGTCCCCAGTCGGATTGGGAGCTGGAATCCAGGAACAGCCGCAAGCCAAGCGGCACCGTAAATTTATCCGTATCGCTCAAATAAATGAGCTGGCTGAAAAAGTCGTCCCATGTCCACAGGAACGTAAAGATTGTGGTCGTGATCAGCGCAGGCAGCGCGAGCGGCACGATGACCCGCCAGAAAATTTGCACCGGGCCGCAGCCGTCAATTGTCGCCGCCTCATCCAGCTCCCGAGGCAAGCCGCGAATAAACTGCACCGTCAGAAAAATAAAAAAGGCGTCGGTGGCCAGCCACTTCGGAACGATCAGCGGCAAATACGTATTTACCCAACCAAGCTGGTTAAACAAAATGTATTGCGGAATCAGCGTCACATGATGCGGCAGCATAATCGTCAGCAGCATCAGTCCGAAGCCGATGGCTTTGAAGCGGAAGCTTAGGCGGGCGAACGCGTAGGCGGCCATGGAGCAGGAAATGACATTACCAAGCACGGCCCCCAGCGACACAATCAGCGAGTTGCCCAAAAAACGGGAAAACGGATTGCCTTGCACGCCCTCCCAGCCTCGCGCATAATTTTCCCATATCCATTGCTGCGGCCACAGCCCGATTTCCGAAAAAATTTGATTGGCCGGTTTGAAGGAGCTCGCGAGCATCCAAAGCACGGGGTATAGCATCACGAAGGCCAGCGCAATCGTAGTGAGGTGCTTGAGCCATTCCGTTTTTCTCGTCACAGTATCCATTGGTTATTTCCCCCCGTCTTCGTAATGCACCCAGGATTTGCTGGAACGGAATACCAGGAAGGTGAATAAGCCGATCAGCAGCACCAGCACCCAGGCCATCGCCGAAGCATAGCCCATTTGGAAAAATGCAAAGCCCTTCTTGTACAAATACAGCGAATACATCAAGGTCGAGTTCACAGGCCCGCCTGAGCCGTTGCTGATGACGAACGCCTGCGTAAACGATTGGAACGACGTAATAATTTGCATGACCAGATTAAAGAAAATGACGGGTGAAAGCACCGGAATCGTGATCATAAAAAACTGGCGAACTTTGCCTGCGCCGTCAACCGACGAGGCTTCATAATATTCCGACGGAATTTGCTTGAGTCCGGCCAGAAAAATAATCATTGACGAGCCGAACTGCCAGACGGACAGCAACACAATCGAATACAGCGCATACTTCGGATTGGCTACCCAGTCCGGGGCCTGAATGCCCACATACGCCAGCAGCTGGTTCAGCAAGCCGTCGCCGCCGAACATTTTGCGCCACAGCATCGCAATGGCGACGCTGCCGCCGAGCAGAGACGGGATGTAATACACGGTGCGGTAGATGCCAAGCCCGCGAATGCCTTTGTTCAGCCATAGCGCGACCAGCAGCGCGAAGGCCAGCTTGAGCGGCACTGACGCAAACACGTATTGGAACGTAACCTTCAGGGAAACCAGAAACAGCTTGTCATCCGTAAACATCGTGATGTAATTGTCCAGACCGACCCAAGCGGGGGAAGCCAGAATGCTGTAGTCCGTCAGAGAAAAATACAAGGAAGCAGCCATCGGTCCAAGCGTGAGCGCAACCAGACCGACCAGCCACGGGGCCAGAAACAGCAGGGCAATGCTATTATGCGGATAGCGGACCTTTGCTTTTCGCTTGGCCTTGCTTGGCGCGAGAACTGCGCTTTGGGTTGTTTGGTTATTCATGGAAGCCTCCACATCCCCTTCATGGAGCAGCGGGCCGCTCGTTGATGCCGGGCAGCCCGCCGCTTCTCTCTAAGATATTGATTGGTTCTCGTTTACTTGGTTTTGCTCAGCGACTGGTTCGCGCTTGTGATGAACGAATCGATGACGCTGTCTACCTTGCCTTGTCCGAACGAAATTTGCTCGCTGGACGTTTTGAAGTTTTTGTCCACCTCGGCAAAGCCCTGCGGGTATGGCGGATCAATGTCGCTGGAATGCTTGGATACGAGGTCTACGAAATTGAAGATCATCTGCTCGGTTTCATTGAGCGTCGACTTGAGCTGATCCCGCATTTGCGAGTTCACAGGCACGCCGCGCTCCGAGCCGAGAATTTTGGCCGCATCCGGGTCATTGGTCAGGAAGTCGATCACCATTGCAACCTCCTGCGGATGCGCCGACTTCGCGGAGCCGGAAATAAACTGGCCCGGCTTCAAATATTCGCCGCTTTTCTTCTCGCCCTCCGTATGCGGAATGACCTGAATTTTCAGCACGTCCTTCTGATTTTTCAACGCTTTCTGATAAGCGATAATTTGATTCGACCAGGCGAAGTCCATCGCGGCCGAGCCGGTAGCAAGCGAGCGCGTCTCCAGTGCATTGGTCATCGCAGCTGTCACCTCCGGCGAGGTGGCTCCGCCGTTTTTACGCAAGGCATCCCACATGCCGAACCAGGCCGCCATGTCCTCCTTCGTTGCAGTCAGCTTGCCGGCTCCGAACAAGGAGCGGCCTTGCTGACGCACCATCACCTCGAAAATGTTAAACACACCGGAGCCGTCAATCGCTCCATAGAAGCCTTTGCCCTTCGCCTGGGAAATTTTCGTGGCCGTTTCGCTGAAATCTTTCCAGGTCCAGCTTTCCTTCGGCTCCTCAATACCCAGCTCCTTGAACAGCGTCGAGTTGTAGACAACGCCAGGCGCGTTGACGCCGAGTGTGATCGCATACAGCTTGTTGTCTACCGATCCGGCCTTCAGCATGCTCGGATCATGGTTTTCCGTCCGCAGCACCTTGCTCTGCGTATAGGTGCCGAGGTCGAGCAGCGCCCCGCGCTTCGCGTAGTCGGTCAGAAACGCATAATCCATCTGGATCAGGTCAGGCGCATTGGAGCCCGCCACTTGGGTGGACAGCTTGTCGAAATAGCCGTCCCAGCCAGAATATTCGGGCTTGATTGTAATGCCGGGATGCTTTTCTTCGAACAGCTTAAGCGCTTTAGTTGTCAGATCATGACGGGTTTGCGAGCCCCACCAGGTCATGCGCAACTCGACTTTTTTCGTGCCGCCCGCCGCCGCCGGGCTGGCCGCTCCGTCCGCCGGCTTGCTCGCTTCCTTCGGCGCACCGGCCGAGCATCCGCTGATGACTAATGCAATGGAGACAGGTATGAGGGCTAATGTTCTTTTTTTCACCGTAAAATCCCCTTTTAGATCCGTTTTGTTTGTAAGCGATTACAGGTTTTATTGTACCGGAATCGACGCTCGCCGGGAATTAAGAAAAGTAAGGTATATCATTGAAAAGGTAATTTCACAGGCAAAGCGGCCGATGCAGGAAAAAACCTTCAGCGCCACCGTCCAGGTGTGAGTTGAAGGCTCCGTGATGCGCCAGCCGCGGCTATGGCGTTTCCTCCCGAAACTTGAAGCCCCGGGCGATATACAAAAATGGCGTCGAAGCCATCGAAACGACAAACTTGATGAGATAGGTGGTGATCAAAATTTGTAGCCATACGTCCAGCGTATATTCGCCTAAAAACGCAATCGAGCAAAAAATAAGCGTATCGACCATTTGGCTGACCGCCGTACTGCCGTTGTTGCGCAGCCAGAGCTGTCCCGGCTTCGGAAAGATCCGTTTCAGATACGAATAAATTTTGACGTCCAGAAGCTGGCTGACCAGAAAGGCCGTTAAGCTGCCCAGTGCGAGCTTCGGCAGCAGCCCGAAAATCGTCTCCAGCGAGCTTTGCGCGAGATCCGTCTCCTGCGGCGTAAACATCAGCGTCATCTTCATCGTCACCATCGTCACCAGCATGACGAAGAAGCCAAACCACACCGCCTTGCGCGCTTCCTTCTCACTGTACTTCTCGTTCAACAGGTCGCTGGTCAAATAAATCGACGCGTACATCGTATTGCCCAGCGTCATGACGAACCCGAGCATCTCGATCGTCTTCGTCACCTGAATGTTCGCCAAAATTGTAGCGATGCCGACCCAGGCGTATAACCCGCTACGCCCGAATAACCGGTAACAAAGCAAAAAGCAGCCAAAATGAACAAGGACGAATAAAGCGCCCCATGCCAAGTGAAACATGTCTTCCCATCCTCCTAGTTTTGGTAACGCGGGAGTTCTCGAACCGCGGCCCGATCTACCGGGCGGGCTATCCCGGATGTCCGCGCGACGAAGCGGACTTGTTTCATTATACGGGGTTGCCGGCCGATTTCAAGCGAAATGTTTGGCGTCGGACAAAGGCTCTGTGAAATGAGCCGAAATTTCGGTTATAATTAACTTTACATGATATAATACAATTATATATACCGGAAGGTTAATTAATTGCTTTGTGAAAGAAGGTAAACTCCGATGACCAAAACAAAGAAGGGCCGCGCGCCCGGACGGCCCAAGTTTTCGGACCAGGCCAAACCGATGCGCGACACCATTTTGAGCGTCGCCTCCAGAATGTTTATGGAATACGGCTACGAGCCGGTTTCCTTGAACCAAATCGCTGAGCAGGCCGGGGTAACGAAGGCGTCCATCTATTATTATTTCTTCAATAAAGCGCAGCTGTTCACGGATGCCGTGAGCGAGATGATGCATCGAATCAGCCACTACTCGCATGTGATCTTAACCAAACCCGGCAGCACCCGGGCGCGGCTTGAGCACATCGCGGCCGTCAAGATGGCTTCGACTCACGTGGAATTCGAAACGCTTTTGCGCGAAGCGATGCCGTCGTTAGCGGACGAGCAGCTCCAGCAAATTCGCACCGCCGAGCATAGCATTCACCAGGTGCTGGCCGAATTTTTTGCAACCGCGATCCAGGCTGGCGATATCAAGCCCGGCAGCGATCCGATGCTGCTGTCGCATGCCTTCTCCTCCCTGCTCATGCTGGGCAATCGGGAGTCGGAGCTGCGGGAACGGCTGTCGCTCGACGATCTGCCCAAGCAAATCGTCGATTTGTTCTGGCGCGGAATTGGTCAGGACGACGCCAAGGCATAGGCGGGCGTTGTCCGGTCGGCGCCTGCCCGCCCGTTCTTTAACCTTAGAAGAAAACCTGGCTGATGATCACCAGCAAAATGAACAAAACCAAAATCGCCAACACGGCCTGAGCCAGAGCCGCCCCGTCAAATCCCCCGACGCCTGCGCCGCCAACCACACCCATCGCCACAACCTCCTTACCAAGATACCGTAGTCTATGAGCGCCGCCGGGCTGCCGCCTGTGCATCCGCCCTGTTGTTGATGACAACTGCCTAAGCATGGAATTCCCCTTAATTGGAACAATAAGTGATATCCAAACGAAGGAGCGCGGCTTATGCATCTGGTTCTCACCTTGTTCAGCATCTTCGCTACCTGGAGATGGGCCGACTGGAAGCACTGGAAAAACTACCACCCGACGATGCTCTACATTGCGACCGGCGGGCTGCTGTATGAATATATCACGCATGGCCGCAATCTGTGGATGTTCGCCCCGGATTTTTTGTGCAGCCAGGAAATGACCGTGATGGTCTACGCGCTGCTGACGCTACCGCTTAACGTGCTGATCTTCCTCTCGACCATGCCTGAGCAAGGCACGCTGAGCATGGCGCTGCATATTTTGCTGTGGATTTGCATCTATGCGGGGTGCGAGTGGGTGCTGCACGGTTTGGGCCTTATTCAGTATGCGTACGGCTGGTCCTTCTGGCATTCCGTGCTGTTTGACCTGCTCATGTTCCCGATGCTTCTGCTCCATCATAAAAAACCGTTGGCCGCTTACCTGCTATCCGTGCCGATTACGATCGGGATGACGCTCTGGTTCGAAATGCAAGCCTAACTACGTAGGGACTGACGCCGGATCTGCTGCCCGCATGTGCAGGGGCACTGGGTCGCGGCCGGTTCAATCTGCCTGACATACATCGCGAACGGCCCGCATACCGGCTGCCGAATCCCTTTCGCTGCCCGACAGCTTGGCTTATCCCCGCAGCACCTCCGCCAGCGTCGGGATCGACTCCTGCGCGCCGCGCCGCGTAACCGCAATCGCGGCCGCCCGCTGTGCAAGCGCCACAGCCTCATCCATCCTGCGTCCCTCCGTCATGAGCGCAGCCAGCGTGCCGGAAAACGTATCCCCGGCCGCCGTCGTATCAACGGCTTTGACCGGCTGCGCAGGCAGGTGGCGGCTTGCTGTGCCGTTAAAGTACACAACGCCCTGCTCGCCAAGCGTGATCAGCGGATATTTTACCCCCTTGGCCCGCAGACACTCCAATGCCAGCAGCGCATCGCCGGGAGAGCTGATGTCGACGCCGGTGTAGTGGCGGCATTCGATTTCATTGGGCGTGAAATAATCCAGCCCCTGCAGCAGCGCATCGTCCAGCGGCGCAGCCGGAGCCGGATTCAAATAAACCGGCACCTTCCCCTTGAGCAGCTCCACCGTCCAGACGACTGTCTCCAGCGGAATTTCCAGCTGCAGCATGACCGCCGACGCCGCCAGCAATTGACGTTCGAACCGGCTCACATCGTCCGGTATCACTCGCTCATTTGCCCCGCCATTCAAAATAATGCTGTTATTGCCAGCCATCACCGTAATCGCCGCCACGCCGGTCGATACGCCCTTCTCGCGGCCCACATAATCGGTGTGCACGCCAAAATCCGTCAGCTTGTCAATCAGCGATCCACCGAATAAATCATCGCCGACCTTGCCCAGCATCCACGTTTCCGCCCCCATCCGGACGCAGGCAACGGCCTGGTTTGCCCCTTTGCCACCGGGTGACAGAAAAAATCCGCTGCCCCGAATCGTCTCGCCCCGGTCGGGCAGCCGGGATGTTTCCATCACCATATCCATATTCAGACTGCCAATGACGATCACTGCCATCTGTACGAATCCCCCCCTTGTTCCTCGCCATTCTTCTCATCGCGACTGCCTGATCAGTTGGCTCATGCAGCTGTCCTGCAACTTTCGTTACCGTATATGCTAGCGCTCCGCGCATTGACTTGCAAGCCCGGGAAGCGACCTCATCCGGCCAGATATGCTTAGCTCCATAGAGCTATATACAAACAGGGAAACAAAGTGTAGGATGTTGGGGAATTCAGGAGGTGTTACACATGTACAAATGGACAATGGCTGTACTTGGCGGAATTGCCTGTATCCTGGGCATTGCGGTCTTGTTTATGCAGGTGGAAAATCGGCAAAATGAGCCCAAGCAGGCGGCGGCGGCGGCACTTCCAGCTACGCCAGTGAATGCGCAAGCTGCTGAAGCAATCTACAAGCAGTCCTGCCTCGGCTGCCACGGCGGCAACCTGGAGGGCAAGATGGGGCCGAATCTGCAGAAGGTTGGCAGCAAGCTGAGTGACCAGCAATTGTACAAGCTCTTGCAAAACGGCCGGGGCGGCATGCCCGCCTTTAAAAGCAGTCTCAAGGATGAAGAGCTTGTCAATCTGGCCAAATGGCTGGCAGAGAAAAAATAACGCGCTGATCGTAAAGGGGCCCTCCTTCTGCTGAAGTGAGGGCCTCTTTACGTGTTCACACATCTTGCAGCCTGACTGCTTTAACTGCCGAAATTGCGCGGCGCTTGCTCCATATACGGCTGCAAATGAATGTCCCGAACCTCGTGTCGAATCCAGCTCATCAGCGACAATACGACAAGCAGCAGCGCAACAGACGTAAGGAACAGCTTGCGGCTATCCTGACGCACCAGCTTCACCAGCGTCACACACAAAACAATTGCCAGTGCAATCGCCACCGCAAGCAAGCCTGTATGAAATCTGGAGCCTCCCATAAAAGCGTGACGAACGGCATCGCTCATGCTGAGCAGCAGAAGAGGGCCAGCCAGCAGCAGAATGACCTCCGACACAAAAACAAGCCATTCGGTAAACCAGGCCCAGTGGAAGATGCGCAGCAGCGAGCCGATGGCATCCGGTAAAATAACCGTCGTCGTAAACCAGATGCCGACCCCTGTCATCGCGCCGACGGTCGTCGTAATGATCAGAATCCACTTGCTCAGCCACTTGGCATACTGCTCCAGACGAGCATTGCCTGTGCGTACAGCCACATGCTCAATAGACACCATCAGAATTGAGCCTCCGATGGCGACGGCGTGATTGATCATCACATGAAGAACGGCCATCATGCCGATCAGATTGCCGTTGCCCAGCCAACCGAAGTCAATCGTCGGAAATTGCAAAGCCTTCACTTCCCTTCGCTCATAAAAAATAATCCTTGCCCTGAAACAAGGATTATTATATCCAAGCCATTTATGAGCAAAATGACCCGAAATAGCTAATATTTTGTCATTTGGTTGAACAAACAGCTTGTTTACTTTAAATAATCAAGCATTCTTCAAGCTTTGGAGCATTCTCTCAAGCTTGCGAATTCTTCGCTTCAGAGATTCATTCTCCCGTTCCAGCAGATGCACATCATTGTACTCCGGCATCAACTCCCCCTGGAGCTCCGTCCGCGTTCGCAGCTCCTCAATCCGTTTTCTCAGCTCGGGCTGAGCATACAGGAACGGCTTGGACACCTCGGCCTCCAGCGACACGGTATTGAAGTTTACGCTCAGCTTGCGGCTAAGCAGCCGTTCAATGGCTTGCTCCGCCTTTCTGATCGCTGTGCTGGATTTGAGCCTGCTGAACTCCTTGATGCCATCCACATTACGTTGCTGCATCATTTTTCCTCCCTCTCGACTTCGATTATGCCCCTAATTATAGGCGAACTGTCGCGCGGTGAAATGACCCCGAGGAGTCAATTCAAGAGGAGATTTATGAAAACTCTGTGAGCATTTTCGCTGTGCGGAGGCAGCAGCACGGATCACATAGCTCTTTCGAGTTATGGGTTAGCGGGACTCGCCATGCTATACTAAATTTTGTGTTAACAATGAATTTGATGTAAGGGAGGGCTTGCAAGTTGAACGAAATCCTCAAGCGCCATGGCTTCAAGGCGGTGGTCTGCTTGCTGCTCGTCGCACTGGCTTACAGCCTGTACAGTTGGGTCAGCCAGGAGGGGCCTCCGCTGCCCACGATCAAGCAAGCTCCGGAGTTTTCACTGCACGATCTGCAAGGCAACCCGGTGCGGCTGGAGCAAACGGCTGGCAAGGTGCGGCTGGTTGAGTTTTTGTTTACAAGCTGTCCGGACATTTGCCCGATGACGACCTACAATATGGTGAAGTTGCAAGCTCAACTAAAGCAGCAAGGCTTGTGGGGTGACAAGGTTCAGTTTCTCTCGATCACCTTCGATCCGCAGCGCGATACGCCGGAGGTGTTCAAGCGCTACGGGGAAAAGATGAGCATGGACTTCAGCGCCTGGACGCTGCTGACAGGCACCGAGAAGGACACAGCCGATGTAGCGCGAAGCTTCGGGGTACTTGTCCAAAAAATGCCCGACGGCTCCTTCGTCCATACGGTCACTTCGTTGTTTCTGATCGACCAGCAAGGCAAAATCCGCAAAGTATTTCCGATGGGAGAAGCAATGAACAACGACGAAATCTACAACATGATCCGGCAGTTAGCCGGATCAACGGGTTAGCTGGCTTGGCCTGACAGCGGCTCCTCCGGATCCGCTGCCCTTTCCTTTCGAAACCAGGCAAAAAATACGGAGCCAAGCACGCAGCCATACGAAATTTCCTGCATAATTTTCATGATGACCCCGCCGAGCTGCTGGTCAGCCAGCTGCGTAAGCCAAGCTAACTCAAAGGGCGGCTTCTCGACCGTCAAGGAGTAGAAGGGCAAGCACAGCAAGTGCGTATCACCTGCATAAAGGCCGTACAGCGGCTCCCGAGCGAAAATGATGAGCGCGCACGCCGGGGTCAGCATGAGGCCGTTCAGAAAAATATACCCCATCTTTTTCAGCGGACTCATCGGATAAGGACCAGCCAGTGAATAAACCGGCCACCACAGTCCGCAGGCCGTTATGAACAAGAGCAGATGCAGCACATTGTGCAGGGCATAGTTCGACATGGCCGCTTCGAAAATAACAGGAGCATGATAGAAGGAAAACGCCCCGTTAAATAAAAATAACGCCAGAATCGGATGCCCGATCACGGCGATCACCTGACGAATAGCCAGAAGCTTGAGCACGTAATCGTAAAACTTGACCGGCAGCCCTGCGAGCAGCAGCGGAGGCACAATCAGGTAAAGAATCGACTGCTGCAGCATATGCATGCTGAACCAGAAATGGCCCAGCACATTCAGAGGTCCCCCCAGCGCAGCATACCACAGCAGCAGTCCTGCTGCAAAGCTGGCTGTTTGCCTCCAAGAAACATGCTTTCCTCTATATCGCCAGTAACATAGGCCTATCAGCAGTGAAATCAGCAGCAGCTCCGGACTGAACACGGTTCGAAATCCGTAGGCCATAACCAACGCCTCAATACCCATCCTATTCATCCCCCTTCTCCCCCGAAAGCAGCAACCTTCAGAATAAACCCATCTTGTCCTTATCAAAGCATACTGCTCTGGCCGCTGACCATGACTCGAAAGAGTCATTTGAACGGGCAAATTTGGACAATACGTGACATGAGCCGGCTTACGCTACAGCACGTGAGTTTGGTCACAACAATAGCTCGAAAGAGTCATTTCCTGATCGTACCCCCTTGCGATATAGTTAAACAGGAATCAGAACTTAGTAATGAAAGTTGAGGTTACTTCCCAGACATGAATGACAACAAAACAAACCGTAGCGCCCGAAGCTTGCGTCAAGCCGTCTACCAGTCCGTTTGGAGGTGGCACTTTTACGCCGGCATTCTCTTCGCCCCGCTCCTGATCGTACTGGCTGTCAGCGGGTCTGTCTATCTGTTCAAGCCGCAGATTGAAGGCTACCTGTACAAGGACATGCTGACTGTCCGCGAGGTCGGCAACGCTCCGCTGTCGGCAGCGGCTGCAATTGCTCAAGTCCAGAAAGATAATCCCGGACTGAAGGTTTCCTCTCTGACGCTGCCCGACACGAAGGAGGAGAGCTACAAGCTGTCAGTGATCATGAACGGAACGCCCACGACCCTGTACATGAACCCGTACAACGGACAAACGCTCGGCACATTGGACAGTAATAAGACCTTCTCCGCCTTCTTCAAAAAGCTGCACAGCGAGCTGGTTATCGGCGGAACATTCGCCAATCGCCTTGTCGAGCTGGCTGCGTGCTGGGCCGTCATTTTGCTGCTAACCGGTCTGTACCTGTGGTGGCCGCGTACAAAAGCGTCCATCTGGGGAACAATTATTCCCAGGCTCAGCAAGCCAGGCAGCCGGCTGTTCTGGCGCGACCTGCACGCCGTACCGGCCTTTTGGCTGTCACTCACTCTTCTAGTCATCATTGGAAGCGGCTTGCCTTGGTCCGGTGTGCTAGGGAAGCAGATCGACAAGCTGGCCAACTCCACGCAGACAAATGCGCCACCGTTCGCCTACAGCTTCGGCGCCAAGCCGAATTCGGTCACGGTAGCCAAGGATATCGCAGCGGATTTGCCTTGGGCGGCGGAAAATCTGCCGGTTCCGCTGTCGTCCGGCGGATATGTTGCACTCGGTATAGATGAGATCGTCAGCATCGCTGACAGCAAGCAGGTAGCCAAGCCTTACACGGTGACGCTGCCGAAGGGCGCTGAAGGCGTATTCACCGTTTCGACCGCTCATGTGAAGCCCGGCAATAACGCAACGCTCCATCTCGACCAATACAGCGGAGCTGTGCTGACCGACGTTCGCTTCGCCGATTACGGCGTGATGGCCAAAGCGATCTCGTACGGCATCGCCTTCCACGAGGGCAGATTATTCGGCCTCCCGAATCAACTGCTCGGATTGGCCGCCTGCCTGGGATTGATCCTTACAGCCGCCAGCTCCTACGTGCTGTGGCGCAAGCGAAAACCGGAAGGGACGCTCGGCGCTCCGGGCAAGCCAGATCAGGCCAAGGTCACCATCGGCGTGCTGATTATCATGCTCGCATGCGGAGCGCTGATGCCATTGCTTGGCCTCTCCATTCTGATCGTGCTCGCGCTCGATCTGCTCATCATTCGCCGCATCCAGCCATTACGCCGCTGGTTTTCGGCATAGGGGGAATGACAAGGATGAATACCAACAAGCTGATTCATTTTGCGGCTGGCTGCGTCCTGCTGCTGCTTGCGGCGGCCTTGTCCGGCTGCACAGCCCATATACAGCCGACCGACGAAAGCGGACTGCCCCCGCATATGAGCATTGAGCTGAAGCTGCCTGATCGTATCGAGCTCGGCCAAAGCAGCAGTTTTGCAGCCGAAGTGGTGAACAGCAAGCAGCCTTTGCAGCATGCGGACACTGCGGAGTTCAAATTCTGGCCGGAAGGCAAGCCTGAAGCAGCCGTGACGGTCAAGGCCAGCGAATCGGCACCCGGCGTCTACACGGCCTCGCACGCGATTGCCAACGAGGGCATCTATTTCGTTCAATCCCGAATCAGCTCCGACGCAGGACAGGTTATGCCGATCAAACGGTTTGCCGTCGGGAGGCAGGCTGTTGAACAGCTGGCCAAGCTGAAAGCCCCGGCCCCGATAAGCGACTCGACCACTCCGGCTCTGCATCACTAGGGGGATCTTATTGAGTCACGCACGACCCCAGCACTGGCATAACCATAAAAAAAGCAGCCTTCCGCTCCGATGTTCCGGAGGTGAAGGCTGTTTCTCGATCCAGCTTGCTCTTTTATTGGATAACCTTGATGAATTTCAACCCGATTTCCCGCATGTCGCCGCTGGAGCTACAAGCTCGCCCGCTCCACCCGGAACCAGTCGATATCGGCCCAGCCTTCCGCCGCCTGCCCATGCGGTCCGAAGCAGAACAGCCCCAGCTTGGCGCCGACCCAGCCGCCGGGCACTGCCGTAAACGGCTCGCCGATCGGCGTAAACCGCTCCCCGTCCGTGCTGTAGGCAAACGAGCACACAGCCTCCAGCGCAACCGTAGCGCGGATGTAGACAACAGGCGCCTCTGCCGTCCACGGCAGCGACTCGCTGATGCGCTCGACCGCCGGCGCTTCCTTGCTGCCGCGGCCTTCGGCCCATACAAGCTCGCAGCCGTTTGCCGTCTGCCGCAGCGCCACGTACCGGTAAGCATGTCCGAACAATGTCAGCCCTGCCTGCACGCCCGGCGTCTTCGTTTGCAGCGACAGCTTGACCGTGGCGGTCAGCGCGGGAGCCATCAGCTTCTGCGTCAGCACGTTCGGCGCACGGTAGAGCGCCGAATCGGCGGCCGGCAGCGGCTGCGCATACAAGCGAAGCTGGCCGGGCCGCTCCGTCAGCGAATACCACGACGGCTGCCAGTTGGCCTGCCACTGCCATTGCAGACCCAGCTCGGGGGAGGTGAACTCATCCCCGGCTGCAATCGCTGTCGCCGGCCATTCACGCCCGACATCGGGCTTTTTGTGCGTCAGCACAGGCTCACCGATCCCGTCGCCGTTCGTGTCGACGCCCATCACCGGCCAATCGTTCTCCCAGCTCATCGGCTGCAAATGCGCGATCCGGCCGTAAGCCTCGCGGTCCTGGAAATGCACAAACCACGACTCGCCCGACGCCAGCTCGACATAGCCGCCCTGGTGCGGACCGTTCACGAGCGAGTTGCCTTGATGCAGCACGATTTTCTCCTCATACGGCCCGTAGACGCTCTTGGAGCGGAGAATCAGCTGCCAGCCGGTCGGCACGCCGCCGGCGGGTGCAAATATATAGTAATAGCCGTTGCGTTTGTAAAACTTCGGGCCTTCTGTCGTCGGATGATCCTGCTCCCCGTCGAAGACGATTTGGCCTTCATCCAGCAGTTCGGTTCCATCCGGCTTCATCCGGCAAATTTGCAGCTTATGCTTGATCCCGGAACGGCTTTTCGCAAAAGCGTGCACGAGATAAGCCTGACCGTCCTCATCCCACAGCGGGCAAGGGTCAATCCAGCCCTTGACCTCCTTGACCAAGTGCATAGGCGTCCACGGACCGGCAGGGTCAGTCGCTGTCGTCATATAGATGCCCTCATCCGGCATGCTGACAAAAATCCACAGCTTCCCGTCATGAAACCGGATGCTCGGAGCCCAGACGCCGTCGCCGTGGCGAACCTGATCGAAGTTGCCGGGCAGCCGGTCCACCGCATACGTCAACAAGGTCCAATTAACCAAGTCCTTTGAATGCAAAATAGGCAAGCCCGGCGAGCTGTTGAAGCTGGAGGCGGTCATATAAAAATCATCGCCCACCCGAACAATATCCGGGTCGGAATAGTCTGCATATAAAATCGGGTTCCGGTACCATCCCCCGCCCAAATCCGCTTGCCAAGCTGGCTGTGTATGATCGACCTTTGCCTTCATAAGATGATTGAGCCCCCCTTGAAATCCAATATTTTCCACAACAGCATCACAAGGACGGTGCGCCGGAGAGTTGCTGCAGGCTTCCATTCCTTCCACGCTACACGAGGCACACGCTGCCTTTGCTGGACGCTCGCCACGCGCTACTTTACTGCACGCTCACGGCGTCCGCCGGCACCTCCGGCGAAATGCTCACGCCACGCAGCGTCTTGGCCGTATTTACGTCTGTGCAGACGATGCGGGCCGATCTGCCGCCGGTAACCGCCAGCAGCGTCGTTTCCTCCGGCGCAGCGGAGCCGGCCAGACCGGAGATGCGCACATCGTCGCCTTGATGCAGACGAATCAGCGGACCTTGCTTCACATGAAGCTGGAGCTGTTCAAGTACAAGCTGCTTGACCTGGTGGCAAACGACCCCCTGATCCGCCGAAGCCGTGTAATTGCGGATTGTCACTGCTTCCAGCGGCATTTCCGCCAAGCCGTTCACCAGCAGCGCCTTGGACGCTCCGGTGCAATCCACATCCCGGATGTGGATATCACGGAAAACCGGCGTCTCCTCTGTAACCGGGATGAACTGCTCCTGGGCTGAGCCCGAGCCTTCGACCCCGGCATAAAACAGATGGAACGAAATCGCTTCGCCCGCAATGTCCACCATCCGGACACGCTCGATCTCAATATGCTCGACAACGCCTCCGCGTCCGCGGGCGCTTTTGAACCGCAGTCCGATATCCGTTCCCATAAATGTGCAATCCGACAGCCGGACATGACGAACGCCGCCGGACATCTCACTGCCGATGACGAAGCCTCCGTGACCGTGATACACCGTGCAGCGGCGAATCGTCACGTATTCGCAAGGCAAGCCGATCTCCCGCCCTGCGGCATCCTTGCCCGACTTCAGGCAAATCGCATCATCGCCTACGTCAAAGGTGGAATCCTCGACCAGCACGTACCGGCACGACTCCACATCAAGCCCGTCGCCGTTCTGGGCAAACCACGGATTGCGCACCTGTACCCGGCGGATCGTCATATGCTCGCAGCCCCACGGATGCAAATTCCACGCCGCCGAGTTCTGGAACGTCGGCCCGTCCAGCAGCACCCGGCTGCAGCGGCGGAAGCTGAGCAAGTTCGGGCGCAAAAACGCCCGCGCCGCTGCGTACGCTTCCAGCGACTCGTTCCCCTCCTGCTGCAGCGCCGCCACAACAGCGGCCCCGTTCATCGCTTCCTCGGACGGCCACCACACTCCAGCGCCCTGCTCGACAACTCCGCCTCCTTCGGTCAGCTTGCTCCATTGCTTCGATGTCATCTTCCAGTCCTTCACCGGACGCCAGGCTTCGCCGCCGCCGTCAAATATCCCTTCGCCGGTAATCGCCAGATGCTCCAGACCTTCGGCATCCAGCGGCGACTGGCAGCGGATCGACGGCTTGCCCTCGAAGGTCGAAGCAATGATCGGGTAATCCGTAAACTGCCTGCTGAACAGCACCGTTGCTCCTGCCTCTGCATGCAGCTCCAGCCGACTGACCAGCTTGAGCGGACCCGTCCTCCACAATCCGGGCGGAATGATAAGCTTGCCCCCGCCCTGCTCGTCCAGCGCGCTGATCGCCTTATGAAACGCCGCTGTATTATCGGTCTGCCCGTCGCCAACGCCGCCACATTCATCCAGCCGCACCACCCGCGCCGGGATTTCCGGCAGCAGCACCTCCGGCATTTGTTGTTTATCTTCAGAAATCGTGTTCACTCTCGTCATATCCTGTTTCCCTCTTTCTGCTCCATCTTTAGCTTGCTTGGCCTTGCCCTGTATTCATTATAACGCAGCTATTTTCTCATTTTCTTGGCTCATTATTGTTCGAATTATAGATAATTGGTTATTCTTGTCCTCCCTTGGTACACCTCATTGCGTGTATCCAGCTAATCCATCTACAGCTACACATAAGCCGAACCTGGCAAGTCGCCTTATCCTTGTCATAATATCGTCACAAGGCTTGCCCGTCTCCACAAAAACTTAAAAAATCTGTTGCATTTTGACGATTCCTGTGATAAATTAAATGAGGTCAGCGAGACAAGCAAGCATTTATCCCGTAGATCTGTAGCTCAATGGCAGAGCAACCGGCTCTTAACCGGTAGGTTGTGGGTTCGACCCCCACCGGGTCTATTTTAAACCAGCGAAAAGCATCTGTGAATTTCACAGATGCTTTTCGCTATTCCAGGCGGCCGAAGCCGACCTCTTTGCCGTCCATCCGGCAACACCAGGATACGGCCGGCTGCAGCATGCTTGCCATCTGACCCCAGCTCATCAGCTGGTGAATATGGTGTACGCCATGCTTCTGCGGCGAACGAACCATCAGCTCGGCCACCGCTACGGCCACCCGGCCTGTCAGCTCCGCCTCACGCTCGCCATGCAGCGAGCATTCCACCGTCTGCGACCGCCCTTGTTGCTCGCCGGCTGCATCAATTTTTACGGCAAATTGTGCAGAGCCAAACTTCACCCGGCTGAGCAGCCGGACAGCTCCATCCCGGAGCGGCTTCAGCCGCAGCAGCCCGGACAAGCCCGTCGCCCGCAGCGCCGCCGCCAGCCCGGTCATCACCCGCGAATCCAGACATAACCTGGTCGTCACTGAAATTGGCCCCTGACCCGGCACTCCCAGTGTCCGGCCCAAGGCATGCTGATCTGCAAAATTAAAACGGTAAGCGGTACGCACGCCCAGGCCGCCGCCAAAATCCGTCCGCCGTCCATCGGTGAAGCTGGACACCTGCCGTTCGCCCTGCGGCCCATTCATCCGATACACCGTGCTCATATTGTCTACGGTCCATTCCAGCGCCGCCTGGCCGTGCTGATCTCCTAATCCCAGCATAATTGAAATGTCAATCGCCGTTGTCCGATCCAGCAAGCTGGCCGCATGAGCGGCAAGCAAGTTCGTCAGTCCCGGAGCCAGTCCGATGCTTAGCACAGCCGCTGCTCCGTTCTGCACCGCCTCGTCATGCAGCCCTTCGATCTGCGACAGCAGGCTGTCGTCCGCCGTAATGTCCAAATAATCGACCCCGGCGCGCAAGCAAGCCCGGACAAAGGACGGCCCCGCCTGATCCACACACATGATCAACAATCCGATCCCGGCCAATACAGACGGATCAGGCGTGCTGCCAATATCCAGCTGCAGCGGCTTGACTCTCCCTCCGGTTGCGCGGCTGAACTGCTCGGCCCGCTCCAGGCTGCGGCCTGCCGCATACACTTGACCGGGAACCCGCTCGGCCAGCTCCCGGCAAATCGTTTGCCCGACATGTCCGTATCCGCCGACGACTACGATGTGTTTCTTCATTATATATGCCCCCTGAAACTTGCTGTATTGCGTTTTCATTCCCATAAATCAGAGCCTTTCGCAGACCCTGTCTCTTCGTCCTCGTTAGCGGTTCCTCGGGTTGCTTGCCCTCGCATGATGCTTCACTGTGCCGCCTCCTGCCGCTGTCACTTGTCCGGCAACTTGTCCGGCAACTTGTCCGGCAGTCTTGTCGCCATATACCCTTCGATCAGAAACGAACCAAAAAATCGCGATAGGTGTGTGAAACCGGAAGCCTCCAGCAGCTGCTGCAGCGCTTCCGGAGCGACCGGGTCGGATTCGTTGCCAATCGAGTCAGCAAACCGCTCCCAATCCGCCAGCGGGATGCCGTTGTCCAGCATATGGCTGCGCCAAGCGCGCATTTGCACCGCGAAAGCCGGACTGTTCGGAACACCGTTAATCGCGGCGATAAATAACGGGGCTCCAGGCTTCAACCGTTCCGCGATGCCACGCAGCAGCGCCAGCTTGTTGTCCATGCCCTTTACAAAATGCAGCACGAGCAAGCAAGTTGCGCCATCGAAGCGTTCTGGGCCTGTGGCCTGAGACAATTGATCTACCGTGCCCGGCAGCAGCGTCACCCGACTCTCCAGTTGGCAAGCTGCAGCTTTCCGCTGAGCCGCTTGCAGCATCGGAACAGACGGGTCTATGCCCGTCAGCAGCCAATCCGGATGCCGCATCCCTAACGTAACCAGCTCCTGCCCGCCACCTGCGCCCACAATCAGCAGCCTTGCTTTGGACGCTGTGGCGCTCGCTTCGCTTACATCCATCGCATCTGCGGCTGCGCTCGTAGTCCCCGGCTCTAAATGCGCCGCCATCAGGCGATCCATCTGATCATACAGCCGCTCGTAGCCGGGAATTTTCCGGGCAATCGTTTGCTCGTAGCCGCCTGCATGCAAACTGTCCCAGCTCATGCTGCCAAGGCGAGGGCGGCCAGCCGTCCTGTCCCTGTCGGCCGTCTCTCCGATTCCATCCATTGCAGCTTGATTCCGTTCAACATGACCCGACATCCTTGCAGCTCCTCTCTGCCGATATTCCGCGACCTGAACCGGAAAACCCAGAGATATCGTGAAGCCTGCGCATCGTTATCCACATCTCTGGCTTCCCATCTCCCCGCTCATCCTGTACACTTGCAGTAAGAATTATTCTCAATTATATACAGGTTACGGGAGAGAACAATCCCACATTATTGGGATATCGAGCCTGGCCGCAGCCGAAAGGAGCCGCCCATCATGAGCCAATCGTTGTATGAATCCGTCCGGAAAAAAATCACGTCCGCCGCAGCCGGATCGGCTTCCTCCCAGGATTACCGGCTGGCGCTGATTGAACAGCTGCGCCGAGCCGTTCCTTTCGATGCTGCATGCTGCACCGTCGTTGATCCGGCCACCCTGTTATCGACCGGAGCCGCCACCGAAGACAGCATCGAAGCGATTCACGGCCTGCTGTTCGAAAATGAATATATGCAGCACGATGTCAATAAATATGCGAGGCTGGCGGCTGGACTTGAGCATGCTGCCACCCTTAGCGGCACAACCGAGGGACGGTTGAACCAAAGCATGCGGTTTCGCGACATTCTCCGTCCGGCAGGCTTCGGCGACGAGCTGCGGGCAGCGCTTGTTGTGGAGGGAGCGTGTTGGGGATTTCTGACCTTGTTCCGGCGGCAAGAGCAGCCGCTGTTTCAGGAGGAGGAGCGGGCGTACATCAGCTCGCTGATCGCGGTCATGGCTGACGGGCTGCGGCAGCACAGCGTATCCTTGACGACCACAGGCGACGGAGAGCCGGCGCTGGAGACGGGGATGCTTGTGTTGTCGGCCAGCATGGAGCTGCTGCTGTCCAATGAAGCCGCCGACCACTGGCTCGCCCGGCTGCGCCACTGGGAACGGATCGGGCCGGACCTATTGCCCCGCCCGATCCGAGCCGTCGCGACCCAGGCCAAATCGGCCTGGCAGATCCGTTCCGGCGTGCCGCAAGCCATGCCGGATGCGACGAGCGCGGCTGCTGCGTCATCCGACTCCCCGGACGCCACCGACCAAGCAGCCGGCCCAACAGCGGCCTCCGCTCCCCCGCTTGCAGACAGCCGTGCGCCTGAGCAGACCGTCCTTCCGTCCAAAGTATGCCTGCGGACGCCGGACGATCAGTTTCTGACGATCCGCGCCAGCGTGCTGAACGGAGCCGGCGGCTCCAGCCAGCTCGGCGTCTGGCTGGAGCGGGCCAAGCCCGGCGATATATTGCCGCTGCTGGCGGAAGGCTACGGCTTGTCAGCACGCGAGAAGCAAATTATCGGCAAGCTGCTGCAAGGCTTATCCACGAAGGAGCTGGCCAAAGCGCTGCATATTTCAGCCTACACGGTACAGGATCATCTGAAGTCGATTTTCGCCAAAACGGGCGCCGCCAGCCGCCGTGAGCTGGTCTGGCAGCTGCTGTCCCGCTACAGCCTGCCGGATGAAGCGGAGCCAATTGCCGGAACGCAGCAGACTTACTCTCCACATTCATTTCGAGCGTTCTAATTTTGAATGCTCTCCAAGTGGAATAAATAATCACAAACACTATAATTCCATTTTATGTTATTATTCAATAACAGGTGATATAAATGAAAAAAATAAGAATAATTGACTATTTAGCCACTTTCATTGTTGTCGGCATCTTCTTAATCGTTAATGTGATCAACGATACCTCAATGTCAGGAGCCATGATATGGTCTATCCTGATGGCGTTAGTAGCCAGCCTTATCGTAGGGACAATTACCAATTTCATATTTAAAACAAACGCCAAAAAGCCGGAGCTGTGACGGTCATCCATCATCGGCTCCGACCTTGCTTTTCTTATGCTGCCTGCTGCGCTTCGAGCCTGCCGCAGGATCCGGCCGGGCAGTTCCTCGCTGGTCGGCACTAGACTGCCCCTACTCCGCCAGCGCCACCCAATGGCCAGCGGACACCTCAACCAGCTTCGAATTGGCCACGATATATTTGTCCCGGTCTACATCGCCGTATTCCTCCGGCTTCATCCGCTTTTTCCTGGACTCGACTTTAGGGTCAGGCACCGAAATCGCCGCCAGCAGCGATTTCGTATACGCATGCTGCGGGTTCGTATACAGTTCCTCGCTTTCGGCCATCTCGACGATTCTGCCATTATACATGACCGCGATCCGATCGCTGATATGCTTGACCATCGACAGATCATGGCAATAAACAAATACGTCAGCCCAAGCCGCTGCTGCTGCTCCTCCATCAGCTTGACAATTTGCGCCTGAATGGACATGTCCAGCGCAGACAGCGGCTCGTCGCACACGATAAACTTCGACTCCACCGCCCGCGCCCGGGCAATGCCGATCCGCTGGCGCTGCCCGCCGGAAAATTCATGCGGGTACCGCAGCGCATGCATCGGGTCCAGCCCGACCAGATCAAGCAGCTCCTCAACCCGCCGCTTTCGCTGCTGCTTGCTGGAGCTCAGACCATGAATGTCCAGCGCTTCTCCGATAATATCGAGAATTTTTTGCCGGGGGTTCAGCGAGGCGTACGGGTCCTGGAAAATCATGCTGATATCGCGGCCGCGAATGGCTTCCATGTTGAACTCGAATCTGTATGTGCGTCTGATCAACATGACCGACGATGACAAAATTACGTCCGAAGGCTCGCTGTTGCTGAACCATGTCATCGCGGAAGGCAACTCCGAGTACTACTTCCTGCTGCGCGACGATATCAACTTCGCCAAAATCGACAACAAAAAAGCGGTCGATTCCGGTGAGCGCGTAGGCGCAGACGACCTTCTGTTTACACTCGACCGGGCGAAAAACAAAAACTCGGTGCCGAACCACCGCACCTATACGCTGCATGAGCATATCAAGACAGCTGAAGTCGTGACCGACCTGAGCGCGCTGGACCAAGTGAAGCAATCCGGCACTGGCAAATCGGTTAAAGAAGTGCTCAAAAAGATATTGCTTACGGCGATCAAAACACCGTCACGGAAGCCGCTCAATACAACAACACGCTGTACACAAGCGGCCCTTACATCCTGTCGGTGAAAAACGACTACGACGGCACGTTCCTGAAAAAAACGGCCTACATGAAGGGAACGGCCAATGAGCCTAAAATTGACACCGTGAAGGTTCGTTTCATCAAGGATGCGGACAGCACGCTGTCGGCGCTGCGCAGCGGCGAAATCCACCTGTTCTACTCGGTGCCTGAAACGAAATACGATACCGTCAAAGGCGACAGCAAGCTGGCGCTGCAAACGATGGAAAGCAACGCCGTCTCTTACTTGCAGTTTAACACCAAAAACCGCGAGGTAGCGAAAAGCGACGACCTGCGTAAAGCCGTCTTGTATTCGATCAATCAGGATGACTTCATCCAAATATTACAAAAACAATAAATTCAAAGCTTTCTCGACACTCAGTCCGCTGGTGAAAACCGGAAACGAGCTGAAGGCTGACCGCGCCAAAGTCACCGAGTTCCTCGGCAAATACCAAGCTCCGAAAAAATAAAGCCGCAGGCGCCGCGTTTCCTGCGGAGCCAGCAAAATGACAAAGCAAAAACCACGCCTCCTTAACTGAACTACACCTCATTTGTTAGACACAACTAACAGGCGGGGTGCAATTCATTCCTTAACGGAAGGCGTGGTTTTTGCTTTTGGTTCCCACAATCGGGCAGCCCGCGGAGCATGGGGCTGGTGGCTGTTCTTGCTGGCTTGTTCTTACCGCTTGCCCAAGCCGCTGCCGATTAGCCACTGTCTTGTGCCGCTAGTCGGCACCAACTGCTGCAACTGCAGCGCGTGCAGCGTACCGTGATCCGACGCGACGCTTGACCGGCTAACCGCCTTGCAGCGTGACTAACTCGCCGCTATCCTGTCGCCCGGTTTACAATGCTGAGCACATCCGCGCGGCTCAGCTTGCTGCCGCCTGCGCGGATCAGCTTGGCCGTCGCATGGGCGAGTGCAAGCGGCAGCTTGCAAAATTGCAGCGCCGGACCCGGCTTCATGTCGGCAATGTACTCATCAGCCAGCTTCAGGTTGCGCTGCGTGTAGGTGAGCATTTCCTCCTGCCCCCACCCGCTCGGGTAGAAGCTGACACCGCGCTCCTGATCTTCCTTGCGGTTGCGCAAAATGTTGACCGCTTGCAGCCCGCGGCCGAAAGCAACGGCCTTCGTGCGGTCTGTCTTCACCTCAGGATCATCCCACTCCCACAGCTCCGACAGCATCTCCCCTACCAAGCCCGCGACACTGTACGTGTAGCCGTCCAGATCCTGCTCGGTTTCGATCCGCCACTGCTTGTCCACCCAGCTGGCCATATCGCCGGACATCAAGGCGGTATACCGGTATACCATCTCCCGCGTACCGGCCGGACACAGCTCCATCCAGTCATTCAGCCGCTGCGAAACTTCCGGCAGCACGCCCTTGTACGGCTCCAGCAGCTCCCCGACCCGCGCAATTGGATTGCCTGTCTGCAGAGCGTCGCGAATGGCGTTCAGCACCTTGATTTTCGTCGGGTCGTCCAATTCCGACCCGTCTTCAATCTCGTCAATTGCCCGCATGCACAAGTAGGCGGCGGTTACAGCTTCTTTCAACCCCGGCTTGAGTCGGGAGATCGGGATGTAGAAGGTACGGCTTGTCTGCTTCAGCATCTTCATAGCTTCATTCATAGCTTTAATGATCATTCACTCCATTTAAAAATCATGATGTAAGCTGAACGTTTCTTATCTTCCATTTTCCTACGAATAGCACGACAATGCAAATATATTTATCGGCAGGCCGGGGCAATCGCTTCGCCAGGGCAGACTCACCAGCTTCTCCCCGCTGCGATGGACCGCTCATGCGATTGCCTTGATAGGCCCGCGTCCCTTATGATTGCGAATGACTTGCTTGTTCGGCCGATGATTTCGGCTGCTCTTGTCTAAAGCTTCGGCAATTGTTCCAGCAGATATGCCCGCCGCTCCCGTATATAGCGAAAAAAAACGTGCAGATCGGACATGATCTCATAAGCGCTGTGCCTGCGGCTTCCGTCTGCAAGCAGCTCCGGCAGCAGCTGTGTGTGCAGCCCGACGATTGCCGGCTCCAACTCCTCCAATGTAAACAGCTTGCGCAGCATGCCGTCGAGCAATTGACGATAGCCGGCCCGCAGCCCAGGGAAGGATAGCAGCTTCTCTGTCAGTCCGTTATACCCGGTAATACGTACGCTTTCGGCGGCATGCAGCCCTCCGTAGCAGTCGCGCCCCCAGGTTCCCTCGTAATCCCACGGGCTCATGCAGTAACGCGAGCTGCCAATGGTGCGGTACAGCGCATAATTTTGATCGAAGCCGTCGTAGTTGCCCGTACACACCGCACCGGCCAGCCAGCGCAAATATTGGGGAATATGCAGATTCGTCTTCAAATAAGCAAGCAGCGCGGCTCCCTTAAGCGTCTGGATGCGGCTCACAAACCGTGCGATCCGCTCCAGCTCCCGTGTCCCGCCGAGCACCGGCTCATAGCCGGATGAAAGCGACTGCTTGCGCTGGCCATCTTCGTCCGTAAGCCGGAAATTGGCATTATTGTTGCTCGCATAAAGCAGCGCCTGCGCCTTCACCCGCCGCTTCGCGAAAAATGACCGGTCCACCCCTTCAATCTCCAAATACATCCCCTGCGGCACTCCGTTCAGCATCAGCTGCACATGCCGGGTTCGCGGGCTCGGCACCCCCAGCTTTTCAAAAAAAGCAAAAGACAACGCATTCCGCATCATCGACGGATCGTCCAGCTCGGCATTGTAATGGATGCTGCGGCTCCCAACCTGAATTTCATACGATTTCTTCGGGTAGTAGCGTGTATGTCCGCCCCGGTACCGGATACCGATCCGCTGCTTCCGTTTATCTGCCATCAAGGTAGCCTGGGCAAATTTGGCATGGGTATTACTTTGCTGCAGCCGCTGTTCCTCCGCCTCGCTGACCGCAATCGCCCGCATCGGAATGTTCATCTGACTCACCTCACCTCTGCATGAACCCTTTTTCCGGCTTCATACGCTATGTGCGCACGCTCCAGCATATGCAGCAGCCGTGTAGAAAGAGCCCATCCCAGCAGCAATCCTGACCGGTCAATTGCCCTTGCCCTATGAATCTAGATCATTAAACCCCGTATAAGTATGAAAATTGATAGGGTATAGATATACGGCTAGTACAAAGGCCATGCCAATTACATAATTTGTATAAATTATTCTGAAAGAGGAAGGTAGAAAAGGAGGCGGTTCCGACAGTCCCGCCAGAGCTCGTCCCAGGGTTCTGCAGGCGGTGCAGCCAGGGCAGCAAGCAGGCTAACGACGCAACCCGGCAGGCCAGCCGAGGCAAGCATCCTGTAGACAAGCAAGTCCAGCAGCGGCCGTAAAAACGCAAAAAACGGCGGGCAAATGAACAACGTCCTCGTAGCCGGTGCAGGCACTCGTCAGCACAGCGTCAGAGGCCGGGCAGCGGCGGCGACCATCCGTCGGACAGCACGCACACGTACAGCTGTACGCAAATCATCCAAGTGGGACCCGTTCCTGTAAGCTGATCCAGTGATTGGACACTTCGGATAAAGCGTCGCTTTATCCTGATCCGGGAGAGGAGGAATTGCTTTGTCTATGTTGCAGGCCTGGGTCGGTCAAAAGGTTGAATTTGTCCTTTCCGGCAAATCCTTGCCGAATATCGGCCGGCTCGATGATGTCGGCGACGACATCATCGTATATATAAGCGCCAATCGCTATTACTATGTACCGATTATTCATCTGCACAGCATGAAGCTGGCGCCGCAAGAGGAACGGCCCGGAGAGGCAACCGCCGACAAGCAGCAGCTTGCCTTCAAGCCGCCCCAGCTCACGCTGGCCCGCAGCTTCGAGCAGCAGCTCAAAAAAATGGAGGGCCGTATGGTTGTGCTTGACCTGGGCGATGCGCCCGACAAAATCGGCTTTGTCCAATCCGTCGGACGCGGACTGCTCACGCTGCAGACAGCCGGGGGCGAATCCGTTACGTGGAATGTCAGTCATATTAAATCAGCTCATACGCCGTAAGTCTCGCCCGACAGGCTGATCCATTCGATCCACCGGCCGCCCTCTCGGCTGACCCAGAGGCCGAAGGGCTGACGTGTTGAAGAAGCGGCCATGTTGCCGGAATAAAGGAGGGAAAACCGATGGTTATTCTTGCGATTATAACGCTCACCGGCTGGGGGGTATACGCCTTGCTGAATCATCCCGATGAAGCGGCATCCGATTACAATGCCAAACCCGTCGTCGAGCGTATGCCCCAAGAGCGTGAAGCGCTCGCCCGCATGTCCAGTCCTTAACCGGGCCGCACGCATAACCAGGAAATGGAGGTGGATTTATGTCTAATCCCACTGTGACCGCACTGACGCTCACCGTCTTCTTGCTGAGCATGACTTTGATCCTGTGGCGTCCCACAGGACTTCATGAGGCTATACCGGCAGCCGGAGGGGCCTTGCTTGTATTCGGAATCGGCAGTGTCTCCTTGTCCGACCTGCTTGTTATTGGCGAAACCGTCAGGGGCGCGGCCATTACGATTATGGCAACCATTGTGATGGCCATCGTAATGGAAAGCTTCGGCTTCTTCCGCTGGGCGGCCGAAGGGCTTGCCTACCGCGCCCGCGGGTCGGGTATCCGCTTGTACTGGTATGTGAATTTGCTTTGCTTTCTAATGACCTTATTTTTCAACAATGACGGCAGCATTCTCATTACGACGCCGATTTTGCTGCTGCTGGCTTAAAAAACCATCAAAAGCTGCCCTTTCTGCTCTCCGGCGCATTAATTGCAACCGCCTCCAGCGCCCCGATCGGGGTGAGCAATCTCGTCAACATGGTCGCCTTGAAAATTGTCCACATGGACCTGTACACGCATTCCCTGATGATGTTTGTTCCCGCAACGCTTGGCGTGCTGCTGATGTCCGGATTGATGTTTCTGTGCTTCTACCGTCAGCTGCCCAAGGAACTGCCGCGCAGGCTGCCCGGACAGGCGCTGCCTCACCTGACGCCTCATCCGCACGGTTTAAAACAGCATCCTTTCATGAACCCTCCGATGGGACAAGTCGATACCATCAGCAACCGCTCGGCTTTTATGCTGCGGCTGCTCTGCTTTGTGTTCCTGGTCAGAGTCGGCTTGTTTGTCGCTTCGTTCTTCAGCATCCCCGTGGAGCTCGTTGCGGTCGTCGGTTCCCTGCTGCTGCTGCTCGGCTGGCGCTGGGTCCGCTTGAAGATGCCACCCGCGGACATGCTCAAGAAGGTGCCGTGGCATATTTTAATTTTTGCCCTTGGGATGTACATCATGATCTACGGCTTGAACAATATCGGGCTGATTGCTCTGCTTGTGTCGGTCATCGAGCCGATAGCGTCAGGCGATCTACTGAATGCAAGCTTGCTGATGGGCGGCTTCATGTCCGTCATGTCCTTTTTGTTCAACAACCATCCGGCGCTGATGGTCGGCACCTTATCGCTGACCCAGATGCAGCTTGATCCGGTCACGCTGAAAATCATGTATCTCGCCAGTGTAGTCGGCAGCGATATCGGCTCCCTGTTTTTGCCGATCGGCACGCTCGCTTCCCTCATCTGGATGGATATTCTCAAAAAGCACCATGTAAAGGTCACCTGGGACGACTACGTCAAAGTCACCGCGCTTGTCATCCCGCCTACCGTCATTTTCACCCTGATCTGTCTCGCCGTATGGGTGCAATGGTTGTTTGGATAATCGTTGGCTTCACCTTCAAAGCGGCAGCCTATGCACAAGGTCGCCCGAATCGGGGCGGCTTTTTGTTAATTAGTTAGTTTCATAATTTTAATATTTTAGATAGATATTATTCACATTTTCCTCTTTGATATATATAATTTTGTAAACCTATTTCAGAGGTCACACTACAATGATGAAGCAAATATGGCTTGGTTTGATCAAAACCGAGAGTTCAGCTGAACGAAAAGCTCTTTATCGCACAATTAAAAATGATTCTGATTTTCAAATTCTTGAGGATTATGGAAATGAGTCATTTTCCTACACCATCTCCGAGCACAACGAATCATCCGAGTATAAGGAAAAGGTCCGGCAAAAAGCCAACAAGCTCAGAAGCGCTCAGCCCATTGAAAAAAACAATCAGATCGCTTACTACTGTGGATACATGGAAACATGGTTCGCCGATAAACTAACGACGCATACCGAGCTTACCAACAGCGTGACGGTACAAGGTGAACGAATTCATCAGTGGATGAAAGGGACTTCAAGCTATCAAGATTGGGATTCCGTGTACGACGTAACCGATGTGTTCGTCATCGCTTTTGACCATGTAGCCGATCCGTCTACCGAGGTTCGGCTCATTGAAGCTGGCACTGGTGATCCGCGTGAAGCCATTATTACCGCAACCTCTGTAACACTTCCTGTTGCCTGGAAATCTGGGGAAGCAACTTCATGGAGCAAGTTATGGACCGATCTCTGTCGCTGCTCCCCATCTGACTAGCTACAGTCATACTTCATCTGCCAAAGCGTCAATTGCTGGTTATCAAATATCAAAACCTGTACACAGCTGTATAAGCAAGATTCTTTCTTTGACGAACAAGATTTGATTTCGTCTGTTACCTCCGGGGGTACGATTATTTCGATTCTCCAGCTTCTGGAGCAAGACTTTCATACGCTGAACAAGTTGAGTGCTTAAAATTCCCGAGCCAGTTGGCTAACCCTTCTTAATACAACGTTGGCAAATTCCATTGATCGTGAACATCCAGGTTATTTTTTGTATCTTAAAACACTCATCCATATAAACAAATTTTATGGCGCCGACTTCAAGGTAACGAATGACATCTTGGATCAAGCCGCCATTTCCATGTATCACCAACATTCCGCTGGAGCCTCTATTTTTAAGCGCTCTTGCCGAGGTATATCGCTCATTTGGTTATCAACATGTCCAGATCCTTCAAGAAATTCGCGACGATGTAGAGATGCTGTACGAAGTGATTGCGATAAAATCGGACAAATTGATGAAAATATGGAAGATAACTTTTATGGGTTGGCGCTTGCCAAGCTGGTTCACTTTACCTACGATGAGTCCAGCATGAAGGAAATGCTCTCGGCACGCTATCGCATCCTTGTTGAAGATGATACGACTATTCATAGTCCCGAGAACATGAGTGATCTTTATTACCTGCTGCTCAGCTACAAAGCCTTTAAGATGGAAATTAAGCAGCCTGCAGCAATTGCACACAGCATAACAGCGTACATGAAAAACCAATTCGTAGGCGAACAACGCCTGTCCGAAGAGAACTTGCTAAAATTATTAAAGCGTTTGGAGGTAGCAGCAACAGCGCTGCAAGTAATCGGATACCCGATTCCCAAGGAGCTGTACAATCCAATCAGCGAGCTTGCTTCAAAGTTAGACCAGCAACCTGATTTTTATACGCGGATCGACATGACTTCCCTATACAAGCTTCTGCTTCTCGCTGATTTTGCCACAACGTCAAAGGAAGCTGAGATTTCGCAAAAAATTGTAAAAAATTTTGATTCGTTAAAATTTCAAAATGGTTTCAGATCAAATACGATGAGTTGAGAGGACTGTATAGTCCGTATAAACGCCGGGGCTTGGGGATTTATACGAGGCTGTGCTGCTCAGCGCTATGTATGAGGAGTAGCATGAAGAAGCTCTGTCGATCTATGAAAATAATCCTCGTCATGAGCCATTTCGTTCTTCTTGGGGTGTCAGCTATAAAACCATATCCGCATATTAGCGCCCAAGGCTTGGACATACGAACGTATATCGGATTAGAAACTCGTCAATTTAAACAACGTGCAGGAAAAAATGTAACTATTGCCATTGTTGATTCTGGCATAGCGCCGCATCAAGATATTCAGCAAAACAAAATTTTAGCATTTTTCAACAAACTCAAACAATTCCGTGGGATCGCAACACGCTTTGATAAGCTTTCCCGGACTTTTTGAGCTTACCTTTCCTGCTTCGGTGATGATTTGTCGAAATAACCCCATTAAGATGAGTATTCAGACACGCTCTAGAAAGTACGAGATGGAATGCCTGAATACAGGTAGATAGCGTGGATATCGAGAGGAATCGGATCGAGGAGTGCCGTTGAGGCAGGCAAGCTGGAGGCTGTCCCTCAGTCGTTATGACTTTGGAGACAACCTCTTCAGCAAGCCGATCAGTTACATGCTCATTATTCTACAGGCTTCAGAAGCAAGTCAGCCCTTATCGGGAGCCCTTGCTGGGTAACCAGTCGGGAGGAGACCAAGTCTGAACCCCATGTATATACATGTCCGTCAGAGTCTGTAGCAGCTGCTCCGTAGTAGCCTGCAGCCACTTGCTCCGCTAGTAGGCCTTCGATTCTCCCAGGAAGGGCGCGATGCTCACCGATGCTCTCTCCAAGCTGCCCCTGTGCGTTAGAGCCCCACGACCACACCGTCCCATCCTCTAGAAGAGCTAGGCTGTAGTAGGCTCCGGCAGCTGCCTGGGACACGTTCTCCAACCCCTTTACAGGCGTCGGGGAAGTTTGGAGTACCAGAGATCCGTCTCCAAGTTCGCCGAACGCATTGGAGCCCCACGCCATAACATGGCCATCCTCCAAAACAGCCAGGCTGTGGTAATAACCGGCCGATACCGATTTTACTTTAGGAATCGAAGCAATCTTAACCGGTACAGAGGAATTGGTTAGCTCACCCGTTCCCAACTGGCCAAAGGCATTGTTGCCCCATGCCCACAGACTGCCGTCGCGGTCAACAGCCAGGTTGTGGCCGGAGCCGGCAGAAATCGCGACGATATCCTGCAACCCGCTGATCGGCCTCGGGACTGGCCGTGCCGTATACGAGCCGTCACCCAGCTCGCCATTTCCGTTGCTCCCCCAGCTCCAGACGGTGCCGTCCTTCATAAGGGCCAAGCTATGACTAGCTCCTGCCGCTACCTTTTGAACTCCTCCGAGCCCATATACGAGAGCGGGCATCACAAGGTCGCCTTCACCGTCGGTACCAAGCAGCCCGTTGCGGCTGCTGCCCCAAGCCCATACCTTCCCTTCACGGGACAGGGCCAGTACATGACCACCGACCGAAGCCGCCGCTATGTCCTCTAGAATAGGCGATCCGGGCATAGCTTCATCGCTCTTCCAATACCAGAGTCGGCCATCGGCGGCCAGTGCCAGCTTCCGGTCAAAGCCGACTCCGATCGAGGGTTGAACTGCATACGTAGCCTCTGCAATCGTCATGGCTGCAGTCGTATACACCGCTTGCGTCACGGAAGCAGAATAGCCTGATTCTGCAGGGGCGTATTGACTGACTCCGTTAACAGCATGCGCCGGGATTGAACTTGCAATAAAGGCTCCCAACACAGTGCAGGTCATGAGATAGTTTCGTTGCGTAGGGGTCAACAGCTTCCTCTCCTTTCTCGTGCAGATTCGTTTCATATTTATACCTCAGGAACTTGAAGCTTGACGATCGTCATAGAAGCACTTACTGAAGGAGCCAAGGCTGAAGTCAGGGCAACTGCTGAATCGTTGCGCAGCGTAATAACATCCCCGGCGGCCAATGACAAAATAGTCGAGTTGCTGACCTGACCTGTTGCCGTCAGAACAGGAATCACGGTGCTTGGACTGACCGATCCGTTTACAGCAATCGCAAGGGCGGCTCCAATCCCCGCCGTCATCGAGACTCCGTATTGGATTTCATAAAATCCTGACTCAGGCACGATGAATACAGCTGTTCCGGCCGTGTGTGAGATCTTGCTTGTTCCGAGGCTCGGACCATTGTTGGAAAACGAAAAGTCGGAGCCGCCTAATACTGTTGCGTTTACAAGCGTTGCTAACTGATACGAATAAATAGCAGTTTGTGCCGCGCTGCCTCCACCGGATCCGGCAGCTCCGGTAGCTCCAGCTGACCCGGTAGCTCCTTTGGAGACCAGCAAGGTGTAGCTTGGTGAAGTTCCCGGCGTTCCGCTCGGCGAAGCAACTGTTGCCATATATAAGCTGCCGTCATAAGTCACGACCTGAAAAGCTGGATAGCTCAGAGCTGCAACGGAGTCAAACGCTTGCACTCCTGCAAGACCGGCTCCCGTTGCTCCCGTTGCTCCTGTTGCTCCTGTCGGACCCGTAAGTCCCGTCGCTCCCGTTGCTCCTGTCGGACCCGTAAGTCCCGTCGCTCCCGTCGCGCCGATGGCTCCCGTTGCTCCTGTCGGACCCGTAAGTCCCGTCGCTCCCGTTGCGCCGATGGCTCCCGTTGCTCCTGGCGGACCCGTAAGTCCCGTCGCTCCCGTTGCGCCGATGGCTCCCGTTGCTCCTGGCGGACCCGTAAGTCCCGTCGCTCCCGTTGCGCCGATGGCTCCCGTTGCTCCTGGCGGACCCGTAAGTCCCGTCGCTCCCGTTGCGCCGATGGCTCCCGTTGCTCCTGGCGGACCCGTAAGTCCCGTCGCTCCCGTCGCGCCGATGGCTCCCGTTGCTCCTGTCGGACCCGTAAGTCCCGTCGCTCCCACAGCGCCGATGGCTCCCGTTGCTCCTGTCGGGCCCGTAAGTCCCGTCGCTCCCACAGCGCCATCCGAACCATTATCTCCCTTAGGTCCTGCTTCACCTTGATCGCCCTTCTCGCCCTTCTCGCCCTGAGGACCAACTGGACCCACGGCTCCAGCAAGCGGAGCACCTCCGAGCACCTCAACGAAACTGGCCGTGCTTCCGTTATGTATGACGGTAACAAGCTGACCCGGCAAAATATTGGATGAGCCTCCCGCGCCGTAGAGCACGGTTTCCGTATTAAGCGCAAATCTTGCCTGTTGACCCTGGCTACTCAGCAGCTCCAGCGTGTCTCCAGTTGACGAAATGACAGATCCGCGGGTAATACGATCGGAAGGCGAGTCCGTCAAAACCTCAGCGTTGGACAGAATGACCGCAAGCTGTGCGCGTGTCGTCACTTGCTTCGGCTTAAAGGTATTGTCGGGAAATCCGGAAATCACTCTGCGATTAATGCCCGCATTGATGTATCCCTTAGCCCAGTCGGATACGTCGGCAGCATCGGCAAAATTGATCGTCGAGCTTTGGAGAAGCTTGGCCTCGTTCTCTTTGCCTACGCCTCTAAGCACGAGGCGGGTAATCCATTCACGGCTTGCCTGCTCTTTTCCCCATACGACCCCATTGGGCTTTGCTTCCTCGCCCGGTATTACAAGACCGAGCTCCAGCGCCTTCTGTACCCAGCCCTCAGCCCAAGCATCTACGGTAAAGGGAAGATTCTGGCCGCCAGCCTGGGCTTGCTCATAACCCATGAAGCGAAGCACCATCATGACCGCTTCTTGGTTCGTGATCGGGGCATCCGGATTAAACTTGCCAGACTCATCTCCGATCGCTACACCAAGCGCAGTAATTTTGGAAATGTAGCGGTACGCCCACGAAGAATTGTCGATATCGCTGAAGGAAGCCGCATGAACGCTTGAGCTTGCTATGCTTGGCAAAATTGGCGTCAGAAACTGACTCATCAGAACAAGCGCCATCGATCCCTTATAAATCATCTTCGTACGATCAGCCTTGCTTTTTTTCCTGTCATTTCGAATGTTCACTAGTTGTTTCCCCCTGTATATGTGAAGTAAAGTGTTGCTTCAAATAATCTCGGTTAGCCAATACACTCGGATGCTCAGGCACATAGGTCCCGGCAATCTCATTATGCCGGTGAGCCAGCTCGTATTGTCCGAGCCGATCATAGCAGACACACAGCTGCAAATGGGGAAGCCACGTCCACGCAGCGTGATCGAGCCTTGCATTGGACTCTGTCGGTTTAGGAGACTCCGCAGCCAGCTTGTACCAGTTCAGCGCATGCTCAAGCCTACGATCGGCTAACTCCAGCTCGCCCATTTTACAGCAGGCCTCCGCCCGGGGCGGAGCGTAAGCGAACGACTGAACGATCCGCTGCCTGGCCTCCCGCGGTCGCTCCTTCAGGAGCAGCGCTTCCGCAGACCGTAGGCAGGCGAGTATGCAATCCTCCTCCCAGCCGTCCGGCATAGCGAGGAAGAGGTCGTACTGCTCAACCGCTTGCTCCAAGCGACCGTGGTCAAACAGTTCATTCGCATAGTAGAACCGGTCACGCGCGGAGAGATTCCGGCCTTCTTGTAGCATTCCTTCATAAATATGCAGATTGCGCGACGACTGTTGATGCTTTCGGTCGTGTGTAACCGCTATATCGGCGTACAGGACAGTTCCGGACACCTCCAGATACTCATGCACCGCGCCGATCCAGTGGAAGCCGCACGCTCGCTTCACAAGCCGATTACGCCTCAAGCTTGACGTGACCTGGCCGTATGCATCCCGCTCAAGATGATAATGCATTGATACTGCATGAACATGCCAGGGCAGCTGAGATACCACAGCTCGAAGCTTCTCGGCATCCTCAACAAGCAAACAATCGTCTGCATCAAGCCATAGGATATACTCCTTGGCTGCAAGACTAAACGCATAATTTCTGGCCCTTGAGAAGTCATTCACCCAAGCAAAGTCGTAAATGCGATCCGTATATCTCGCAGCAACTTCCTTCGTCCGATCCTCCGAGCCTGTGTCTACAATGACAATCTCATCCACAAGATCCCTTACGCTCGATAAGCAACGATCGAGCGTCGATTCTTCATTTTTGACAATCATGCAGAGACTGATCGTAATCTTGCGAGATGAGCCATACAAGGCTGCCGTAAGGTCCTTTCCCCATTTGGCGATCGCTTTGGCTCGATTCAACGTAAGCCGGTGCGTGTACCAGTCGGGGTCAGAAGGATACAGCGAAGGCGACTCCTGGCGAAACACAAAGCTCCCTTCGGCCAACAGTAAATCATATTGATTTATCAACGCACGGTAGCATAAATCTTCGTCCTCGTAACTCTCGACTTCAAACCGTTCGTCAAATGCCCCCAACTGTTCAAACACACTGCGGCGCACCATCATCAAGTGACTGACCAGCCTTGGAACCCTCGTCCAGCTTCCCGATTTGCCCACCGTAATAGCTTCGGCAAGGTTATCCAGCTGCTTCGGATCATTACTGCAAACAGGAACATGCTGCTCGCCGCTTACGCCATTTAACAAAGGACCGACGATTCCCGCGTTAGGATTCATTTCCATGCATGTCTGCATCTGCGAAAGCCAACCCTTGGTAACCATGACTTGATCGCGAATAAACACCAGCAATTCTCCCGATGACTCAGCCGCTCCCAAATTGTAACCAGCCGCCACACCTTTGCCCTGCTTACTGACCAGCGTACGAACTTCGTAAGCACTGGATATGTAGCTGGGCAATTCATCGGTATCATGCTCCACGACGACGAGTAGCTCATAAGGTATTGTGGTGTATAACCGTATGCGTTCGATGCATGCCACTGTCAGCTTGAAGTGCTGGGCAAGCAGAACAATGCTGATCTTCATTGGCAATCTACCCTTCCAGCGGTTCGTAACTTTTTGTGATCCTTAAGATCTAAATGAGGGGATTTTTCTAATGTTTCAAATGAGTTAAACAGGACCTTTGAACCTACATCACTTAAATATATTAGCAGATTTTGTCGATATTCAGTTACAATCTACAACAAAAAAATCTAAAAAAAAAGTCAAAAAAATTTAATGTTCCGACAACCGTCACAGCATGAAATCCGCTAACCATTCTCACCAGCTGGAAGTACAACGAATCGTCTGAGCATAAGGAAAAGAGCCGGCAAAAGGCCAACAAGCTCAAAAGCGCTCAGCCCATTGAAAAAAACAATCAGATTGCTTGCTCGGGCGGATATTTGAAAACATGGTTTGCCGATAAACTGAGGCGTGTCTTAAAACTCGCTCAAGGGCATCTTTCACCGCCTTTTCGCCCCCTGCTGCGTTACTTTTCCTTGACTTCCCCCCCGTAAGCCTGCGAAAAAGCGCCTTGCATGGAACGAAAATTCGGCAACATCTGCTCCCTGCGGAGTTTTAAGACACACCCTAATCATGCATACCGACCTTACCGACAGCGTGACGGTACAAGGTGAACGAATTCACCAGTGGAGAAAGGGGACTTCAAGCTATCAGGATTGGGATTCCGTGTACGACGTAACCGTTGTATTCGTCATCGCTTTTGACCATGTAGCCGCTAGCTGACAAACCTAACATTTATGTAATTAACCCATTATCACTCTCAAGAAATAGCTCTTTATTTTTAAGAAAAGAGCCTGTAACAAACAGGCCTCTCTCATTGAGCGGCCTGTTTGTTACGATCAGAACGTATAAGTACTTAGCGACGCGCCATAATTCTGAACTTGCATGCTGTCCCTTCTAAGGACTGGAAGCCAGCCGCGCGGTCGATTGTCTGACGATCAGACAGGGCTGCAGCACCGAGCGCAGCGGCTGACTTGGCTCCTCTTCCTTCTTCAGCAGCGCAATCAGCCGGTCGATGGCCAGGCGGCCCATCGTTTCGGTCGGCTGCGAGACGGTCGTCAGCATCGGCGTCGTGACGGTCGCCAAAATCGTATTGTCGAAGCCGACGACCGACAAGTCCTCCGGCACCGACAGCCCCAGCTCCTTCGCGGCCTGCAGCACGCCGATGGCGAGCAGGTCGTTGCAGCAAAACACAGCGGTCGGCCGATCGACACCGTCCAGCAGTAGCCGCGCATGGCGGTCGCCCTCGGCGACGAGATTTTCGCCGCAGGTCATCACCTGCAGTTCCGGCAGCTCCAGCCCGGATTGCTGCATCGCATGGCGGAAGCCGCGAATTCGCTCACGGCTGCTGCTGACCTTCGGATGCTCGGCAAAAATCGCCAGCCGCCGATGGCCCAGCTCCAGCAGATGCTCGGCCGCCAGCGAGCCGCCGGCGAAGTCGTCCACGATGACGGTTCGCAGCTCCAGGTCCTTCAGATGCCGGGCAATCATCAAAAACGGCACCGACTTCGCCAGCAGCGGCTCCAGCACACGCGTATCGTCAACGCCGGTGGCGATAATCATCCCGTCTACCTGCTTCTGCTGCAGCAGATTCAGATAACGCTCGACGCGCTCATCCTTGTTGTCCGTGCTGCACATGACCATGCTGTAGCCGCGCTGATGCCCTTGATCCTCAACCGCCCGCGCCAGCTCGGCGAAAAACGGATTGGAAATATCCGGCACGAGCAAGCCGAGCGTATACGTTTTCTTGCCAGTCAGCGCGGCGGCAATGACGCTTGGCTGGTAGTCCAGCCGCTCCATCACCTGCATAATTTCGTGCCGCCGCTCCTCGCTGATTTTTCCCTTGCCATTAATTACTTGCGACACGGCGGCGATCGAAACGCCCGCCTCGCGCGCAACATCATAAATTGTAGCCCTCATTGGATTCACCGCTTGCCGTTTCTTCCCCTCGTCAGGGAGATGTCTCTCTATTATGGGGAATGAAGAAGCATCATGCAACTGCCAATGTTACGTGCGGGGCGGGGTCATCACCCAGGCATGGTCCGGATCGTTATGGAATTTCCATGTCCGCACCGGACCGGCCATCACGTTCAGGTAATACACCTCGTAGCCCGGAGGAGCGGAAACCGGGTGATACCCCTTTGGCACCAGCACCGTTTCCCCGTTTTGCACGATCAACGTTTCATCAAGCGAACGGTCATCGGTGTACACGCGCTGCACCGCAAAGCCCTGCTCCGGCTGCACGCGGTAGAAATACGTCTCCTCCAGAAACGACTCCTCCGGCAGCGCATCCCGGTCATGCTTGTGCGGCGGGTAGCTGGACCAATGTCCGCTCGGCGTAAATACTTCCACGACCAGCAAGCTGTCCGCAGGCGCCTGCTCCGGCAAAATGTTTTGCACCTGACGCTCCAGGTTGCCGTAGCCGCGCTTCTCCACCCCGACATCGGCCGGGCGGATCAATCGCGCCGGGTACGTGCCTTGGCCGGGCGCCGTGCAAATGCCCAGCTCCAGCTCGGTCAACGCGGTAATTTCGTAGACGTCATCGTTCGGCACATAGACGGAATACGGCGGCGTCTTTTCGAACACACTCATGCGCTCGCCGATTCCGGACCAGCTCTCCTGCTTCGTACGCGCATCCGCCTTGCCGCTGATCAGAACGATGCATACTTCCTGCGTCCCCGTCTCGCGGCGCAGCGTCTGGCCGGCTGCCAGCTTCACGCTCTGGAAGCCGACATACGTCCAGCCTGCCGATTCCGGCGTGACGCTGAGCAGCACGCCTTCCGCATCAGGCTGAGGCGCGGGCTTGATAATAAGCTCGGACATACGGTTTCCTCCTTTTCCTCGTACCTGCTAACTTACACAGCTGCAGTTGAGCCGGCCGCAGACGCCCCGCTCACTTCGCTCAGCCGGACTGGACGTCCCTCGCGCAGCGACAGCTTGGCGGCGCTGGCGATCCGTTCAGCCTGCAGGCCGTCGAAGCCGGTCACCGGCAGCGGCGCTCCGTTCAACAGCGCGTCGATGAAGCAGCGCGCCTCATCCACATAAGCGTCGTTGTAGCGCTCCAGGAAGAAATGCAGCGGTTTGTCGCGCACAACGCCGGCAGCCGTGCTGATTTCAGCCGAGTTCGGATAATCGTTGACGACGGACACATTGCCCTTGGAGCCAAACACCTCGACCCGCTGATCGTAGCCATATACCGCCTGGCGGCTGTTGTCGATCACGCCGAGCGCGCCGTTTGCAAACCGCAGCGTCACAATGGCCGTATCCACATCGCCGTACTCGGCAAACACCGGATTGATCAGCACATGGCCTTGCGCATACACTTCTTCAACCTCGCTGCCAGTCAAATAACGGGCCATATCGAAATCATGAATCATCATATCTATGAAAATGCCGCCGGACACTTTGATATACTCCGCTGGCGGCGGGCTCGGGTCGCGCGAGGTAATCTTGATCAGATGCGGATTGCCGATCGTACCCTGCGCCACATGCTCGCGGACGCGTTTGAAGTTATGATCGAACCGGCGGTTGAAGCCGATCTGCAGTTGAACACCGGCGGCGTCGGCCGCCGCGATCGCCGCTTCCGTCTGGCTCAAGTCCAGACTGACCGGCTTCTCGCAAAAAATATGCTTGCCAGCTTGCGCCGCCGCCTGAATAAGCGGCACATGCGTATCGGTCGACGAGCAGATCAGCACCGCGTCGATGTCCGGGTGTCCGATGACCTGCTGGCTGTCCCGCGTGACTTCCGCGATGCCTCTCGCCTCCGCCCACGCTTCCAGCTCCGGGCCTGCGAACAGGTCGCTGATCGCGACAATCTCAACCTGGGGATGGCGGAGCAAATTGTCCGCATGAATTTTTCCGATCCGGCCTGCGCCGATGATGCCGACTTTCACTGTTTTCATGAAGTCTTCCCTTCCCCTTCTGTTATACCTTGCCGACGCAGCCGAACAGCTCCATTTTGGACCGAACCGCCGCACGGATCGCATCCTTGGCCGGATTCAGATAGTGACGCGGATCGTAAGCGTCCGGATGCTCGTTCAAGTAGCTGCGAATCGCAGTCGTGCAAGCGATCTGGTTGTCGGTGTTGACATTGATTTTGCAGGTGCCCTTGGCGATGGCCAGCAAAATTTCTTCGCGCGGCAAGCCGCTGCCGCCATGCAGCACAAGCGGCAAACCGGTCAGACGCTGAATTTCCTCCATCCGGTCGAAGCCAAGCTTCGGCTGGCCCCGGTAAGGGCCGTGGACCGAGCCAAGCGCGGGCGCCAGACAGTCGATGCCCGTTTCCCGCACGAGACGGACACACTCCTCCGGCACCGCGTACATGCCTTCGGCTTCATCAACGACGATATCGTCCTCGCGTCCGGTGATGCGTCCCAGCTCCGACTCGACGGTCGCGCCGAGCGCATGCGCCGCCTGTACGACCCGCTGCGTGACGGCAATGTTGCTTTCCAGATCCTGATGCGAAGCGTCGATCATCACCGAAGTAAAGCCCGCGTTCAGCGCGCGAATGCAAACCTCATAGCTGGTGCCATGATCAAGATGAAGCGCCACCGGCACGGTGATGCCGTAATAGTCAATCAGCGAGCGGACCATGCCAGCAATGCACGGCAATCCGCCCATATAAGGGATATAAGGCTCGCTGACGCCGAGAATGACCGGCGCCTGCGCTTCCTGGGCTGTCTGCAAAATCGACTGGGTAAATTCCAGGTTGTTCAAGTTAAACTGCCCGACGGCATAGCCGCCCTCCAATGCCTGGAGCAGCATGTCTTTCATGGAAACAAGCTTCATGGGGTTACGTTCAGCTCCTTCAAGCTTCATGGATCGCTGCGGACGACGGGCGGCCGCCTACCAGCGTACCGTCATCATTTTCTTGCGCGTATAGAACTCCACGCCGTCCGTGCCGTTGGCATGCAGATCGCCGAAGAACGACTTCTTCCAGCCCGAGAACGGGAAGAAGGCCATCGGCGCCGGGACGCCGAGATTGACGCCGAGCATACCCGCATCAATCGTTTCGCGGAACTGGCGTGCGTTGGCGCCGCTGCGCGTAAACAGGCAAGCTCCGTTTGCGTACTCCGACTTGTTCGTAAACGCAATCGCTTCCTCCAGCGAATCGACGCGAACGATGGACAGCACCGGCGCAAAAATTTCGTCCTCCCAGATTTTCATGGTGTTCGACACCTGATCGAAAATCGTCGGGCCCACGAAGAAGCCTTCGCCGCCGGTCGCCGCATCCCGGCGTCCGTCGCGAATGAGGATCGCGCCTTCTTTTTCGCCGGTTTCGATGTAGCTCAGCGTCCGCTCCTTGTGCGGTCCGCGAATGACCGGTCCGAGGAACACGCCGTCCTCCATCCCGTTGCCGATCCGCAGCTGATCAGCCGCCTTGACGAGGCGGTTTACCAGCTCATCGCCGATACCGTCAACCGCGACGACAACCGAGCACGCCATGCAGCGCTCGCCCGCCGAGCCGAAGGCCGCGCTAATAATTTCCTTCACCGTCAAGTCGAGGTCAGCGTCCGGCATGACGATCGAGTGGTTTTTCGCGCCGGCCAGCGCTTGTACCCGCTTGCCGTGCGAGCTTGCTTTCGTGTGTACATATTCGGCAACCGCCTTGGAGCCAACGAAGGAAATGGCCTGCACATCCGGATTTTCCAGCAGCCCGTTCACCACATCATGCGCGCCGTGGACAATGTTAAACACGCCGTCCGGCAGCCCGGCTTCCTTCAACAGCTCGGCCAACCGGCCTGCCAGCAGCGGCGTCCGCTCCGACGGCTTCAGCACGAACGTATTGCCGCACGCAATCGCCAGCGGGAACATCCAGCACGGCACCATCATCGGGAAGTTAAACGGCGTGATGCCGCCGACAACGCCGACCGGATACCGGTACATGCCGGACTCCAGGTTGGTTGCAATGTCCGGAAGCTGCTTGCCCATCATCAGCGATGGCGCGCCGGCGGCGAACTCTACGCATTCGATGCCGCGCTGCACTTCGCCGTACGCCTCGGCGTAGCTTTTACCGTTTTCCAGCGTGACAAGCCGCGCCAGCTCCTCCCAATGCTCGACCAGCAGCTGCTGGTATTTGAACATAATGCGCGCGCGGCGAGGTACGGCTACACGGCTCCACGAAGCAAAAGCCTTCTTCGCGACTTCAACAGCGTGATCCACATCCTGGCGGGTCGAATGCGGGACAAGCGCCAGCACTTCCTCCGTCGCCGGGTTGAATACAGGCTCGCTTTGCTCAGATGTGGACGCGATCCATTCGCCGCCCACCCAGTTTTTTAATAAAGTCGTCATGTTGACTTCTCCTCTCCGGGCTTCAAGTTTGCGTTGACAAGTTGCGATCAAGTTGCGGTTAAATGAGGATGCGCGAATCAGGAAGCCGTAATTTCGCCGCGGTTGCAGCGTTCAATATAATCATTCACCTGCTCAGTCGTCGGCATCGCGTCAGAGCAGCTGTGGCTGGAAATGACGATACACGCCGCAGCGCTGCCGTACTCCATGCTTTGCTCCAGGCTCCAGCCCTGCATAACCCCGTACAGGAAGCCGGCCGCGTAGGAATCGCCTGCGCCGAACGTCTTGACGACCTTCGCCGGGAAGCTTTGCGCCCGATGGCCTTCGCCGTCCTGCGTATACGCAATCGAGCCTTCCTTGCCGTGCTTGATGATGACGATTTTAGCCGAGTAGCTGAACCATTTGGACGCGGTCACCCGGTCGCTACGCTCCGGATTTTGCTCAAAGCGCTCCATCATATCGAATTCCTCGCGCGTGCCGAGGATAATGTCGCATTTCTCTGCCGCCAGATTGTAATAAACGGCTGTTTCTTCCGCCGAGGTCCAGGTGTACGGACGGTAGTCAAGGTCAAATACAACAACCGCGCCATGCTTGCGGGCGAAGTCCAGCGCCTGGAACACCGCTTCGCGCGACGGGCTTTGCGCCAGCGCCGTACCGGAGATCAGCAGCACCTTCGCCTGGCTGATCAGCTCCTCCTGCACCTCGCTTGGCTTGAGCTTGAGGTCGGCCACGTTGTCGCGGTACATCAGGATACTGCAATCGGTCGGGCTTTTGATTTCTGTAAAGGCAAGTCCCGTCACCGCGCCCGTATCATCGGTCACAACGTTGCGCGTGTCGATGCTGTTGCGCTGCAAGTAATCGGTGATAAACCGTCCCATCTGGTCGTTCGCCACCTTGCCGATAAAGGCCGTGCTCAGTCCGAGACGCGACATGCCGATCGTAATGTTGGCAGGCGAGCCGCCGACATACTTGGTGAAGGTCATGGTTTGCTCCATCGGGCGGTTGATTTCATTGGCGTTCAGGTCGATGCACAGCCGTCCGATGGCGACGAAGTCAAGCGGCTTAGCCGCGTTAAAGGAAACGTAAGTCATGCGATTCATACCCCTTTCTCGGATGAGCTTGCCAGCTCGTTCAAATACGCGATGGATTTGGCGGCATATTCGCGGGCCGGATGCAGTCCAGGGTCCTGCTCGCCCTCCAGCGTCGCCCAGCCGCTGTAGCCGCGGCTGATCAGCTCGGCGATAATCGGCCCGAACGACAGGCAGCCGTCGCCGGGAACGGTGAACACGCCTTTGCGGATGCAGGTGACAAAGTCCACGCCCTCGGCTCTCGCCGCGTCCAGTACCTCTTGACGAATATCCTTGAGATGCACGTAAGCAATCCGGTCATAATGCTTGCGCAGCATCGTCAGCGGGTCCGCCCCGCCGTAGTAGGCATGGCCGGTGTCAAACAGCAGGTATACAAGCTCCGGATCGGTCAGCTCCATCAGCCGGTCCACTTCCTCCGGCGATTCAATCGCCGTCCCGCCATGGTGATGGTACGTCAGCTTCAGCCCGTATTCGCGCGCAATCGCACCTGCCGCATTCAGCCCTTCGGCTACATGCTTCCAGCCGTCCGCATCGAGCCGCTCGACAGTCTTCTCATGCGGCGTGCGGCGCGGATCGAAATGCAGCGACCCGCCAACCTCGCAGGTGCTGATGACCGTCGCGCCCATCCCGTGCAGAAACTGCACATGCTTGCGGTACGCCTCCAGCTCCTGCTCGCGGTAAGCCGGATCGGAGAACAAGACCGATTTCCACTGGGATACAAGGGCGATTCCCCGTTTATCCAATTCCGCCTTCAGCACGGCGGGGTCCGTCGGATATTTGCGGCCCATCTCCGTCCCCTTCAGTCCGAGCGCCGCGATATCATCTACAATTTGCTCAAAGGTTGTGTCGTCGCCATGCTCCTTCACGTCCTCGCCTACCCAGTTGATCGGATGCACCGCCAATGGAAAAGGAAGCTTGCTCATGCTCATATCCCCTTTGCTTATGTCCTCGGTATGTGCTAAGTCCTCGCTATCAGCGATATCAACGATATCAGATCAGCTTGACGCCGTCCTTGCGCGCCTGCATCTCGCCGTGCGCCGCAAGCACCCGCTCGCTGGCCGACACCTCGGCCACGCCGACATGCCACCAGGACTCGTATCCGCCGGCCTGCGTGCCAGGCACGACCGAGATGCAGATCAGCGTCGTGCCTGGCTCCTGCTTGGCTTGCGCCAGCGCCTCGCGCAGCTCGTCTGCCGTCTTCGCCTCGTAAGCCTGCGCGCCCATGCTGCGTGCATGCGCGGCGAAGTCTACCGGCATATAGTCGCCGTTTAACCGCCCCGTCTGCGAGCTGCGATAGCGGAATTCATTGCCGAAGCCTTGGCTGCCGTGTCCCTTCTGAAGCGAGTGGATGCACTGGAAGCCATGATTGTCGAACAGCAGCACGGTCAGCTTGCGCCCTTCCTGCAGGCTCGTCAGCAGCTCGGAGTGCAGCATCAGATAGCTGCCGTCGCCGACAAGCGCATACACGTCGCGCTCCGGCTCGGCAAGCGCTGCGCCGAACGCGCCGCTTACCTCATAGCCCATGCAGGAGAAGCCGTATTCCATATGGTACGTCTTCGGCTCTACCGCCCGCCACAGCCGGTGCAGATCGCCAGGCAAGCTGCCTGCGGCGCAGACGATAATCGAAGACGGATCAATCGTTTCATTGATGATGCCAAGCGCATGCGTCTGGGCAAATCCAGCCTCATGCTCCAGCGTATACAGCCGGTCAACCTCTGCGTCCCACTGCCGCTTCAATCCGGCAATTTCGCCGTCCGCATAACCGCTGCGGTAGCCTTGCGCCGCCGCTTGCAGCGCCTGCAGCCCGAGCCGGGCATCCGCCGTGACGGCCACGCCATTCAGCTTCGAGGAGTCAAACGCGTTCACGTTCAGATTAATAAACTGAACCTCTGCGTGGCTGAACGCCGATTTCGACGCCGTTGTGAAATCGGAGTAACGCGTGCCGACGCCGATAATGAGATCGGCCTCCGCCGCCAGCCGATTGGCCGCCAATGTGCCGGTTACGCCAACCGCGCCGACGGACAGCGGATGGTTCCAGGCGATGGAGCTTTTACCTGCTTGCGTCTCCGCGACCGGAATATGAAACGCTTCCGCGAAAGCGCGCAGCTCCTGCACCGCGGACGCGTACAGCACGCCGCCGCCCGCGATCAGCAGCGGACGCTTCTTGCCCTGCAGCAGCTTCGCCGCCCGCGCCACCGCATCGCCCGCTGGCGGACGGCGGTCAATATAATGGACCTGCTTGTCGAAGAAGGATGCCGGGTAATCGTACGCCTCGGCCTGCACATCCTGCGGCAGCGCCAGCGTAACGGCTCCGGTATTCTCCGGATCGGTCAATACGCGGATCGCCTGGGTCGCCGCCGTCATCAGCTGCTCCGGCCGGACGATGCGGTCCCAATATTTGCTGACCGGCTTGAAGGCATCGGTTGCGGCTATTGTATAATCAGAGCGGACCTCCAGCTGCTGCAGCACCGGATCAGGCTGTCTGGACGCAAACTCGTCGCCCGGCAGCAGCAGCACCGGAATATGATTCACCGTCGCGGTGGCCGCAGCGGTAACCATATTTAACGCGCCCGGTCCGATGGACGAGGTGCAAGCATAGATTTGCAGCCGATTGCTTTGCTTGGCAAACGCCGCCGCCGCATGCACCATACCCTGCTCATTTTTACCTTGAATAAATTCGAGTCCCTCGGAGCTGTATTCCAGCGCTTCTCCGAGCCCGGTCACATTCCCGTGACCGAAAATCCCCATAACACCCTTAATGAATTTCGTTTCCACTCCATCCCTGCTAACATATTGATTGTTCAAAAAACGAAGCAGGGCTTGAGCCACCGTAAGCCGGATCGTGCTCATAAGCAGAACGCTCTCCTTTCAAAGATAAGCTTAGATTAAGCGCTTAACTGATGTAAGCAGCAAGCGCTTCCTTCGTAGAGGATTAAGCGCTTAATCCGATGTTACTACAGAATTAAATTTGCGGCAATCTTTTTTTCCGCAAGCCGTGCCGAGGGCGCGTTTAGGCGCGCCCTTCCGCTGTCAGCCGGTCCAGCAGCGCATTCATGCGCTGCGGAATTTCCGCCTGAAGCTGCGGCCACGGGACGAAAGCTCCGTCGCTCCAGCTATAAGGCTCGTACCGGTAGGACGGCGCAAAGCGGAACGTCTGCAGATGCGCCTCCGCCAGCCGATCGTGCACCTCCGTGCCGGGATATTGCCCGCTGAACATGTCCGGCACCAGCACGCCTTCGCTGCCGGCCTGCTCCTGGCAGCAGGCCGGCACGTTCGGCAGCAGCCGGAACAGCTCCGGCAGCGGCGAAAACGCATGCTTGCCCGCCTGAACAAGCAGCCGCACATGGGTAGTCTGCTCCAGATTGCTGCGGTCGGGCAGCAGGCTCAGCAAATATTTGCCGTGGAAGCTCGCCTCCGCCCGAACAACCTGCCCGTCATGACCGATAAATATCCACACATGCTCCAGATCATACAAATGCTGAATATCGTAATCCCAGTACACCGCATACTCCAGTACGCCCCGCACCGTCGTCGGGTCAAATTCGATGCGGCGGCGAAAGGACGGCGAAGCGCCCGGCTGCTCCAAAAACGAAACCCCTGCCCGAATCGGCTCAAACGGCTCCTCGGTATCCAGACTCATCGCCGGGGCATAGCGCCATGCCAGCTCCAGCAGCTCGGCTTGTGTCATGCCGGTTCAGCTCCCTTTCTGCGTGATGTCGTCAGCAGCCTCGTGCGGCACAGAAAAAATGCCACTGCTTACTGTGCCTGTGCCTGTGCCGCCAACGGCAGCACACCCATTTCCTTGTTCATTTCAGGAACGGGCGTCTATTCCATGGCATACATTTCCACGACCTCTCACTCGGCATCCATTCGTCCACTTATCCGCCTGTCTCCTGCTACCTGTCCAGTTGTCCACTTATCCACCTGTTCAGCGGTCAGCCCCCGGCGGATTACATGCCCGTTTCATGCGGCAGCGCAGCCGACCTGCGGCGCACTCGCATCAGCAGCATGAAGCCGAGCGCGCTCAGCAAGGACAAGCATGCGGTAAAGCGGTACATCGCCGCGAACCCGTAGCTGTCGATCAGCCAGCCTCCCGCATTGCTCGCGGCCAGCATCGCCAGATTCGAGCTGACGACGGCAAATAACGTCTGCGCGGTCGTCCCCTGCTCCGGCGGGCTTGCCTTGTGCATATAAGCAATGCCCGTTGCGACCAGCAGGGCAAAGGTTACGCCGTGCAGCAGCTGCGCGGCGGCCAGCCAGCCAAACGACGGCGCCACGGACAGCAGCCCCCAGCGGAGCGCAGCCGCTGCGCCGACCGCAGCCAGCAGAGGAAAGGGGCCGAACCGCTTGAGCAGCCGCCCCGCCAGCCAAAACAGCGGCAGCTCCGACAAAGCTGCAATCGTGTTGAGCAGACCGATCCGGGCCGACGCTCCTTCCCCCATGCCCCCGACATAAACGGAGAAAAAGACGTTGTTGGCCGCCGAGCCAAACGACATGATAAAAATAAGCGCCAGAAACACCAGCATGCCGCGATCGCCCAGAAAAGACTTCAGCCCGGCCAGCAGCGGGCGGCCCTGCTGCTTCAGCGGAGCCGTCCCCTTCTCGATCAGCAGCAGCGAGCCAAACAACAGCGCCATCAGCACCGCATACGCCGTAAACATATGCTGGATGCCCGCGCTCGCGTAATACAAGCCAAGCAGTGTGGAGGCGATTCCGAAGCTGATCGAGCCAAGCAGCCGGATGCCTCCGTAGCTGAGCGCATGCTTCTCGGCATGGCGCACCGTCAGCGCTTCACTGATCGGCCCCATGGCTGAATAGGTCAGCGAAAGTCCGAGTGCAGCAAGCATGTAAACAGCGAAATACGTCCCTGCGATCAGGTAGCCGAAGGCAAACAGCGGCGCCAGCACGGCCGAAAGCAGCAAAATGGCCCGTTCCGCCCGGTAACGGTCGCACAGCATGCCCCACAAGGGCTGAATGAACAACCCGACGATCGGCCCGATGGAAAACAGCAGCCCGATCTGGCGGTTGTCCAAGCCCTGCTCAGCGAACCAGAAGCTGAGATACGGCCCGAACGCCCCCTGCGTCATATAAAACACAAAGATAAATAAATGCATGGAATATTTGCCTTGTGAGGCGCTCATGTTACTCCCCGGCTTTCCGCAGCTGCTCCTGCAGCTTGCAAACCTCCACACCGGCAAGCAGCATAATGCCGATGCCGTGATTGTCATTCAGAACCGTGCGCAAATCGTCCTTGTAGTACTCCGCATGGAACGCGTAACGCGAGCCGCTGCACACGCGATGCACATTGCCCTGCTGGTCAATCGCCTGACGTGTCAGCCCTTCCCAGCCCAGCAGCGCCTGCCGGTAAAACGATTCCGGATGGTCGTACCAGCCGAACCGCACTCCGCGCGCAAAGGCATACGTAAACATCGCCGTGCAGGATGCCTCCTCATAAGCGTCAGCCTCGTTCAGCACTTGACGCCACAAGCCGCTGTCCGCCTGCAGACGGGCTACGCCGGCGCACATCTCGTTGAAAAACCGGAGTATCGCCGGACGGTCCGGATGGTCCTCCGGCAGCGCGGCGAGCAGCTCCGACATGGAGAACAGACACCAGCCGTTGCCGCGTCCCCATGGAATGCCGGTCTGCACGTTGTATTTGAAGTCGAAAACATGCGACACCAGCGCATGCTCGGGCATGTACAAGTAATTTTTGAACAGCAGGAACTGCCTGGCCGCTTCATCCAGCGCCTCCCGCTTGCCGGTAATCCGCGCATACCGGATCAGGAACGGCGTGCTCATATACAGGTCGTCGGCCCACATCGTGTCGGCCGCATATTCGCCCGGACATTTCCGGTAAAACGCCCCGTCCTCCCGACGCTCCAGCTTGTTCAGAATAAAGTCGGCGATCACATCCGCCACTTCAAGGAAGCCCGGATTTTGCCATTCGGCGTACGCCTCCAGCATCGCTGAGCCGAAGGAGCCGCAGTTGTCCAGCATTTTGATCAGCACCAGCTGATGGTTAATTCCCGGAAACCCGTAGGTATCGCGGTCCCAGCGGGAATACGCATACATATCGGTGCAGGCGGCGATGTGCGCCAGCGCGTAGCCGATCAGATCGCCACGCTCCAGCAGCCGTCCGGTCTGCAGCAGGCCGTACATCGTGACGCCCAGCGGATAATCCCAGCGGGCAAAGTTTGAGCCGCCGCCGGTCGTCCATTTGCTGCTGAGCATCGCATTTTCATAAAAGGGCCGAGGGCGCAAGCCCGGCGAATCCAGCCGCCAGTAGGTGACGCCGGCGCCAGACGATTCTGCCGCACTGCCGCCTTCCAGCGGGAACAGCGCCTGCATCGTCTGCAGCTGCGCAGGGGCAAGCTCCGCTCCCGGCGCAAACGGTCCGGCATACAGCCACGCGGCCGTTGTGCCGTGAATCGCGACCGGCTGCGCCCAGGCGCAAGCTCCCGTCTCGCTTGCGGCGGCCTCCAGCCGGAAGCCCCAGCCGTCCGCCCCGCATGCCGTGCGGACCAGCACATCGTGCTTGCCCGGCGGCAGCGGACGGGACAGCTCATGGGCGAACTCGCCCGGCGCGTCCAGCGTCAGCTCCGGCTCGCCGTTAATCCACAGCTGCAGCGGCCCGGCAGTGAAGCCGGTCAGCTGCAGCCTTTGCGCGCCGCCGCCCGCGGCGAGCGGCACAACCAGCTTCGACCAGGCTGCCGCATGCCGTCCCGGCTGCCGTCCGTACAAGCGTTCGGCGGCCAGCTTCGTCAGCTCAGCCTGCGGCCAGGCTTGCCGCGGCAGCCAGCCCAGCCCGCTGTCCTGCTCGCTCGCGAGCAGCCGCTCGGCGCGGCCGTCCAGCAGCCGGCCCTCCGCGTCCTCCGGCCAGCAGTCCGCGTCCATCGGCGCGGAATACACCCAGCCCGCCTGCCCGCTGCGCTCGGCGAACGGCGTCAGCACGTGCAGGATACGCACCTTCCCCTCCTCGGCGCCGAGGTGGCAGCCGAAGCCGGAGGTCGTTTTGCGCAGCTTCACGATCAGGCTGTTCCAGCCCTTTTGCAGATCAATCGGCACCTTCACAACTTCATCGGGCTTGATCTCCTGCACGACCGTCGAGCGGAAAATACGCTGTCCATTCAAATACACCGTCACCGGACCGAAGCAATCGACAAGCAGCTCGACCGAGCGCTCCGACGCTTCGCGCAGCAAGCCGCACGCATACGCGTATTGTCCGGGCTTGGCCTCCGGCAGCCGCTGCGCCAGATCGAGATCGTACAGCCCGTCTGCCGTCTGCAGCACGCCATCCTCGCGGAAGGCGCGGTACACAAACGGAATAGCCGGACTTGCGCCTACGTAGCGGTTGGCGATCGTGGCGACCATGCCGCGCTCATCCGTACCGAGCGCAGCGCGGACGCTGTTTTCTTCTTCCCAGGCGATTGAAGCTGCCATCTAGCCTTCCTCCCCGTCCCGCTCCAAACGCAGCGTAAATGTATGATCAAGCGGCGTCACCAGATTGACGAGCACCGTCTGCACGCCCGGCAGCGCCGGATCGACGCGCAGCACCGGCGCCGTATGCTCCTGCGCGCCCGCCGTCAGCACCAGCCGGTCCGCACCCGCCTGCACGCGAATTTCGCCGCCGGTCCAGAAGTGCGCTTCGTCGCTGATCCGCACCAGCCCTTCACCCTCCAGCCTTGCTTCCTTCGCGAATGTAAACGCAACCTGCGTCAGCACATCCGGCAGATCCTGGGCTTTAACCTGCAGCTTCCATGTATCGGAGACGGAGGCGACATCAATCGCCAGGCGATGCTTCTGCAGATGCGTCACCGGACGCAGGTGATGCGGCAGCAAATACCATGGGCTGATCGGCTGACTGGCCGACGCAGGCAGCGCTGCCTTGGGCACCGGTCCTGCATAGCCCTTCTCCAGCTCAACCCCGAGCCGGTAGCCGTCCTCGGTCCGCTCCAGCTCCTCCAGCTCGACGAGTCCAGGCGAGAAGGATGTAAACAGCCGCGTACCGAGCAGATGAGCCGCCCCGTGCCGCAGCGAGAAAAACGACGGGCCGCGCGTCACAATCGTCGCGCTTAATTCCCCCTCGCGCCGCCGGATGACGGATGAGCCGAAGGACAGATGCATCGAGCTGTGCTCGATTTTATCGTGGTGGCCGACCGCAGCGCGGGCTGCCAAATCCGCTTCGATCGGATGATGCTCATTGATCCATTTCGTATAGGAGACCGGCAGCGGAGCGCGCTCCAGCCCGCTGAGCCGCGTTTGCGGAAACAGCAGATAACCAAGCATCGCATGGTTATTGACAGGCCCCAGACGCGACAAATGTTCGCTTGCCAAATCAGACATGGCCGCGAACAACGCGTCCTGATCGAGTGCCGCCATCAGATGGTAGATCAGGTAATATTCAGATAAATCCGCCCGCTGGCCGAAGTCCTGGCGACCCGAATATTCGGTGACGATGTCGCCGTTCGGATGCACCAGATACATCATCATGCGCAAATTGCGCCGCACCGGCTCCAGCAGCTCCGGCTTATTCAGCAGCGTTGCTGTATGATACAGCATAATATCGTTGACCGTATTGTAGATGCCGTGGCTCCGCTCCGTCCACTCGCCGTCCTCCGAGCAGTCCATCCCTTCGGCCAGCCATTCCTCTACCCGCCCGGTCAACGCTTCGCCGCCGAAAATATCATGCAGCCAGGCCAGCGCCGAGGTCAGCACCCAGCGGTGATTCGGCGTATGACAGCCGCCTGTCAGCATCGCAGGAATGGTGCGCTCCAGAAACAGCTTGACCTTCAGTCGCGCATTGTCCGCCTGCGCCCCGCCGTCCCGCTCCAGCAGCCGGTACAGCTGGCCGAGGCCGGTGACGACGAAGCCGGTGTCCGGCGGCGAATGATAGTTGGTCCATCTGGGAGAAATCGTCCCATCCTCATGCTGGCGCTCCAGCATGTAATCGGCGGCCAGCTCCAGCCCGGCGGCCAGCCCGGCATCCCGATAAAACGCGGAATCCGGGTTGACCAGCGCGCAGCCCATCGCGGCCATCCAGCCAGCGGTGCCCATATGGGTCGGACTCGGCAAGCCGGTCGCTTCCTCCACGACGCCGCCGAAATGGCGGCTGTCCGGGTCCATGACCTGCCTTTGCAGCGCAGTACGCACGGCATTATCGTTCATCGCAAGCAGACTGGCGTAATACGGATCAAGACTCATGCAGTTGTCCCCTCTTCGCGCGGCAGCGCCGCAATTTTCTGCTTCAGCAGTTGGTGGCTCCGCTCAATTTCCTCCGGGGTGCAGACTGCCTTCAATTCGTACACCTTCAGCGGAGCATCGCGCACAATTTCAACGAAGTCATCGAAGTCATCCGTCCCGCTGTGGACATAAGGGCAATAATGGTCGGACAATCCGACCGTTTCATGAATGTGAATGCCATAGATATAGCGCTTAACCTCCTGCAAATCCTTCACGCTATCATACAAGCCCATCCGATCCATCATCATCGCGTGGCCGAAATCGTACCACAAATAAACAGGCGCGCCCTTCAGCTCGTCAATGATAGTCTTCGCCTCATGCGGCGTCGGCATCTGATAGCAGCGCGAGCGGGTTTCGATCCCGACGGCCATCTTGTACCCTTTCCGGGCAATATGGTCGCACACTTCTTCCAGACTTTCACGAATGCGTCTCGCATAATACGGACTCAAGCGTTCACGGCGCTCCAGCATCTCGGCCCACAACGTCCGGTAAGCTTCGGACTCCCTGCCTTGTTCATGATACAACCGCTTCAGCCGGGCGTCAATATTGTCCTCGAACGGCACTTCGCCGGGATGAACGACAACCGCCTCCGCTCCATAGCGGGCCGCATAATCTATGGAACGGTTCAGCAGCTCAATCGACCGCTTCCGCTTTGCTTCGTCCTCGAAGCCAAGCAGCACGGAATCTGTGCCGTAATCCGGATCAGGATCATGCGGGAACGTGTTGTGTACGCTGGAGATGCCGATTTCCCCGCGCTCAATCATCGGCTCAATCGTCGCCAGCAGCTCATCGGTCACATTATAGTTCAGCTCAACCCGGCGGAAGCCAAGCGCCTTGATTTCCTCAATCATCCCGCTTCCGGTCTGATGGCGCTTGATATTCCAGCAGGTGGAGAACGAATATTCTTCTTTATCGGTAAACAGTTGGCTCATCGCGTCTCAAGTCCTCTCTGTCTCGTCAAGTCGTCCTAGTCGTTGTCACGGCTCGGCCGGGCATGCGCGTAGCGAAGCGTTCGCCGCTCGTTTATCCCTTCACCGCACCCAGCATAATGCCCGATACGAAGTAACGCTGCAGCCACGGATAGATGAGCAAAATCGGAAGTGTCGCAAACATAACGCTTGCAGCCTTGAGGCTTTCCGGCAAAAACTGGACAAGCTGCGTACCTTCGAGCTGCATCAGGTCGTTCAACGTATTGTTCATAATGAGTTGATACAGCTTGAGCTGAAGCGGGTACATCTTCGGATCGGTAATATAAAACAAGGAATCCATAAATCCGTTCCAGCGGTTCACCGCGTAAAACAAGCTCAGGGTGGCAATAACCGGCATCGACAGCGGCAGCACAATTTGCGTCAGTACCCGGATATGACCGGCGCCATCCATCTCGGCCGACTCATGCAGGCTCGAAGGAATAGATTGGAAAAAGTTAATAAGAATAATCAGATTAAACGGACTGATCAGCAGCGGCAAAATCAACGCCCACATGGAGTTGACCAGATGCAGCTCTTTCATCAAAATATATTCGGGAATGATACCGCCGCTGAAAAACATCGTAATGACGATCAACAGCATAAAAAATTTCTTGCCCTTCAGATAATCCTTGGTCAACGGATAAGCGGCCATCGCCGTCATCGCCATACACGACACGGTAAAAATCAACGTCAGCATCACTGTAAAGCCCATCGACTTGATCATCGAAACGTCGCTCAGCACCTTGCGGTAGGCTTCAAAGCTGACTTCAATCGGGAAAACCGTGACAAGACCTGACATAATCGCCCGATTGGAGCTAAGCGAAATCGAGAAAATGTGCAGAAACGGGATCAAGCATAACGCAAGCGTAATAAAAATAAGCAGGTTGATCGTCCAGTCAATCACGCGGTCATTTGTTTTGGTCGGCATAGATGCGCTCCTTTCTCAGCGGGGCTAAAGAATCCCTTGGTCCGTTGTTTTCTTGGCAAAGTAATTCGCACTCAAAATAAACACAAGTCCGACAACAGCCTGGAAAAATCCGACCCCGGTCGCCAGCGAATACTGGCCGGACTGCAAGCCCATCTTGTATACGAACGTACTCAGCACCTCGGAATACTCGCTAACCGACACGTTGCCCAGCACGTACGGACGTTCAAACCCAATTTGCACCAGTTCGCCCAGCTTCAAAATGAGCAGCACGACAATTGTCGGCTTGATGCCCGGAATCGTAATGTAGCGAATTTTAGTGAATCTGCCTGCGCCATCCACATCCGCAGCCTCATACAGCTCCTTGTTAATGCCTGTCATCGCGGCCAAATAAATGATCGTCCCCCAGCCTGCGCTATTCCATACACCGGTCGCTAGGTAAGTTAAAACCCAATAGTTCTTATCGGACAACCAAGGAATTGACTCCAGACCGATGTTATTCAGCAGACCGTTGGCCATTCCCGACTTGGTAGCGAATACTTGGTACACGATCCCTCCGACAATTACCCAGGAAATGAAATGAGGCAAATACAAAATCGTTTGCGACAGCTTCTTGTACATCGCATTTTTCAGTTCATTCAGCAAAATTGCCAAAATAATGGGAGCCGGAAACGAAACGAGCAGATCAAGCAGGTTCAGCGCCAGCGTGTTGCGCAGTGCGACATAAAATTCACGCATTTTGAAAATGGACTTAAACGTTTCAAAGCCAATCCAGGGGCTGGCATTGATGCCTTGAAACAAGTTAAATTTCTTGAAAGCAATCGTCACGCCATACATCGGGCCATATTTAAATACCAGGAAGTACGCGATCGGCAGCATCAGCAGCGCATAAAGCTGCCAGTTCCGCCGCATATATACTTTGAAAGCGCCTTGCCGGGTACGAGTATGCTTATTCATCGGTACAGTCGTTTCTGCATCCATCTCCATACTGCTCTCCTCCTTCCCCCCGTTTGCGCGGCGGAGACGAGCAGACCTGCTGACCGCAAGTGTGCGCGTCCCCGCCAAGCGCGTAACTCGGGGTTCGGCTTTATTTTTTCTTCATTTCCTGGTAAGCGGCTTTCCGCTCATTGAGAATTTCCTGACCGCCGCTGTTCATGTAATCCTTCAATACTTGTTCATACGTTTTGTCGAAATCAGCCGGCTTCGCCAGCACGGACTTTACAATCAGTTCATCATATTTATCGCGCAAGCTTGATCCATACTTCACTTCTGCCTGAATCGGACGAGAGAAGCGCAGCTGCGGCTCCGTATCGGTCATCGCGATTTTACGAGCCAGCTCGCCATCCTTCACATATTCCGGCGGCAAATGCTTGACGCTGAGCAATGTGTTTTTAGCTTGGTCGCCAAGATCCTGACCGTTCGAGATGATCATGAAGTCTCCGCCAATGAACATTTTTTCCTTCACCTGCTGGCTGTCAATCCGGACCGGCACGCCATCCTCGAGCTTGTAATCGACGCCCTCGTCACCGTTAAAGATTTTGAAGTAGTTGTCCTTTTGCGCCATAAAGTCAAGATATTGAATCGCTTCCTTCACGTGCTTGCTCGCCTTCGGAATCATCACGTACATCCCCGCCGGCAAATACATCGGCTTCGTATGCTTGCCGTCCGCGCTTGCAAATGGATCAACCGGCAGCAGCTTCGCGCCCTTCACGTTGGTTTGCAGCACCTTGTAAACGCCTGGAGTGGTTTGCAGCGGGTTGATGGAATCCTCGCTGAACATGCCGACCTTGCCGGTCATAATGTCCTGATTCATCTTTTTCTTGTCTTTATCCAGTGAGAAGTCGGCGCTCATCAGCCCTTCGTTGTACAGCTTGTTCATAAACTGGACGGCTTCCTTGTGACCAGAGGTCAGAACCGGGTAGTCGTTGGAGCCGAGCTGCATACGCTGCGTGTACTTCTCTTCCTCGGTCAGGTCCTTCTTGATGAACGGCCAGATGATCGGCTCGAAGGAGGCTGGAGCCAGCGCCATACCGAGCGGAATCAGATCCTTGCCTACCTTGCCAGGGTCTTTTTCTTTGAACGCCTTGAGCGTCGCATACACTTCCTCCGTCGTTTTCGGAACCGGCAAACCGAGCGCGTCCAGCCAGTCTTGACGAATATATGAGGCGTATTTGCCAACCTCTACCCGGCGCGCCGGAATTGCATACTGAACGCCATCAAACTGGCCGAACTTGAGTGTGTCCGCTCCCAGAAACGCCTTCAAATTTTTGCCGTGCTCATCAAGCGCCGCGCCGATATCGGCCAAACCGCCCTGTTGCACATAGTTGTAAACGAGGTTGCTGTCGTACGTGAACACGATGTCCGGAGCGTCGCCGCCGCTGGCCATCAGCACGTTCAGCTTCTGTACTTCCTGGGCGCGCGGCACCGGCACATATTCCAGCTTGATGTTATTAGGTGTCGCAAACTTCTCCTGCATCCACTTGGTCCAATAGTTGTCAGTCGCCGATTGGCCTGCTGGCGCATTGCCGCGGTCGAACATTTCCACGCGCAGCGTTACCTGCTCTTTCTTTTCCGCGGCTCCGCCGGAGCTGCCCCCTGCATTCGGCTCACTGGACGAGCAGCCGGCGAGCACCGTGCCGCAAGCAAGTACGGAGCTGACCGACAGAAGCGTAAGCTTGTTCCATTTTTTTTGTTTGTTCAACGTAAACCCCTCCTTGTTTAGGATGTAGCCTTGGACTACCAGAGCTTGCATGGACCGGGCTTCGCGGATCAGCGGCTTCCCTATTTATTAGGACAGAGCAGCCTGATCCGCCTTCCGGCATGTTGCGCTTGCCGGTGTGACGGTCGTCGCTCGGGGCGGCTGTTGTCTGCCGTCCGAGCACAATTTGGTTATACCGTACGTCCGGGAATCCCGGCAACCAACAAGATTCTACCCGCCCAACTAAATGCCGGATTCCAGTCCGGCGGCCCGCTTAACCCGATTCTGTGAAGCCAACCGGAACCCCAAACGCGGTGAATTTCCGTCAATTTCGCCCGGTTAACCGTTTCCCGCCCGCTAACCAAATTCCGAAAACACTGCAGGGACGGGCTTTTTCGCATGCGAAGCGCCAAAAACACAAATAGACCGCCCTCCGTCAAGGCAGCGGCCCATTTGCGCCGTATATCCTGAATTCAAGCCGCTGCGCCTGCGCAGCGGCAATGGCTTGAGTAGACCTCAAGCGGGATTGACCTGCGTGACCCGTAGTATACGCCATAACGCCTGAACGTATACGATACGGCAGCCTACATCAGCTTGCGGTAATCGCCCGGTGTCGCGCCGGTCACCTTTTTGAAGGACCGGCCAAACGAAATGCTGTGCGTATACCCGACCTTGGTTGCAATTTCCTGGATCGAAGCGTCGCTTTGAATCAGCAGCTTTTTCGCCTCCTCCATCCGCAGCTGGACAAGGAAATCGACGAATTTCATTCCGAATCGTTCTTTGAACAGCTGGCTTGCATACTTCGGATTGATGCCGAACTTCTCGCTGAGATGGTTCAACGACAAATCCGGATCGGCAAAATTCTCCTCGATATAGCGCTTCATCTCGCTCAGCATGGACGTCTGGCTTTTCGAATCGCGCAGCTCGGCATACAGATGCTCCTGCTCCAGCAGACGGCTGAGCAGCGCCTCCAGCATCATCTCCACCGATTGTGCCTGCTCCAGCTCCTCGCTGAGCTGCGGAAGCGACGCCTCCCAGCTCGCCCGTAGCTCGGACGGCATCTCATCCAGCTCCCGCTGGAACATATGCAGCGTGTAGTCAATCAGTTCCCCGATCTCACGGTCGCTCAAGCGCTCGCCGCTCATATGGGTGAACATATGGCGCAGCATCTCCTGCCATTTCGGATTCGCCATCCGGAAATATTGAAAGGCAAGCGGCACCTGCTGGTAGTAATGAAAGCTGCCCGGCGGCTTCTCCCTTCCTTGCTCCGAGGGGAGGAATACGGCGTTGCGACCGAGCGTCAGCTTGTGCTCCAGCGGAAATAACGCCTGCTGACAGGACACACGCAGCTCCGACGGCTTCGCGACCGCAGTCCCCAGGCCAACCGACACGGAGAAGCGCAAGCTTGCCTCCACCCATACCCGGAACGATTCCCCAAGCCGCTTGAGGAGCTGCTCCACCGTCTCATCTCCCTCCTGCTCCCCGAACAGCACAAGGATGCCCATACGCCTGCTCGTCAGCCACTCTGTCCAGATGGTCAGCCGTTCGCCTTCGGCAAATTCATGAATCACATTGTTAAGCGCAAACTTGAGCAGCTGCTGGTCGCGTTCCGAATACTGCAGCTGAAATCCGGCATAGTCATCAATTTCGGTCACGACAGCCGCCAGCCTCCGAAACGTCTGGGGCAAATGCAGCCGCTTCGTTCGCGCCTGCCATTCCTCCAGTCCGATGCTTCGGTCACCGCTGATCAAATCGTGGAAAAATTGACGCCGGTGAATAAGCAAATCCTCCTGAAACTGCTTCTCGAACTGGCTCGTCTGGTCCATCAAGCTTTCCAGCGCCTTGTCGATAAACGCAAACTCATCCCCGCCCGGCTTGCCCGGCGGCAAGTGCCGCGCCTGATAATCCTCGATTCTGGCCATAATCAGCTCGATCGGCTTATAGTTGCGCTTCGTAATATAGACGAGGTACACGATACACAGGATAAGAATGGCGACCCCGATCCCTATCCATACATACGACACGACCGATACCCAGCCGAACAACTGACCGGCCTTCAGACCGCTCGTAAACGTCCAGTCCAAATAACGCGAGTGAACCTCACTCATCACCTTGGCGTTGCTCTCCGAGGAATTCGGCGCCGAAGCCCGGTTCGGATAAATCCGCTTGTCCTGATCATAAATATTCATAAAGGTTAGTTGGCCTGCTGTCCATTCATCGACCGTACGCAGCAGTTCGCCCAGCCGAACGTTGATAATGACAATCCCTTGATTGCCGAACGGCAGCAGCATCCGCTTGCTCATCGTAATGACGGTTTCCTCCGAATCGCTGACGTACCCGCGCAGCAGCCGCGGGGACGACCAGCGCATGCGCGGCGAAGCGTCCCGCTCCTGCTGAAGAAACGCCTTGTCCTCAAACCGCTGGATCGGCTCGGCGGAGCTTTGCGTAAGCACCAGATTGTCGCTATACCGGTAGAAGTAAATCGAGTGAATCAAATAATGCTTGGTCATCAGATTTTTGGCATCGCCTGATAGCTGGTATTGCAGCAGCCTTGTATCGGCGCCGGACTGGTTGGTGAAAAAATCACGGACATTCCCGTTTACCTCCAGCTCCTTCAGCACGGATTGCTCCACATCGCGCAGCGATGTTTCGACGGTTTCGATCACATAACGGGACGAGATGCCGTTTGCCTTCTCCGCCTCCTTCTTGGACACCTCGGTCACAAGCAGAAACGAGATAAACAACACGGATGAGATCGCTACCAGAAATACGGGGAAATACGAAAGGATTAACTTTTTGTACCATTTATTTGTCATAGGGACACCATCCTGCCCTCATTGTACCGCTATTTTACTATAAACGCACAGCAAAATACTACCGGGAGCGCTTAACTTCCGATTTCGGCTTTCCGCCGCTCTGCGACAGCTGCACCTTTTTTTTGCCGAACGCCCACGCCAGCGGCCCGCCGCGCTCATACCATACATAAGCTCACTCGGGAGGAGGCAGAAACGATGGGTTATGTAGGTGGAGTTGGCGCAAGCTGCGGAGGCGTTGGGACGACAACTGGCGTTATTCTGGTTCTGTTCATCCTGCTTGTGATCATTACTAAAACATTCTTTATCTAAGACAAACGGCGCGTCAGACCGTGGAGCACACGGGGACCAGGTACCAGGTTGCCGCATGACGTACGGGGGCTTCCCCCGTATGTCTGGTTCTGCTTTGGCAAGCGCGGGCGATGAGATGGTGTTTGGGCGATCCGTTTTTATTGAGAGGAACCCTCACGGGGAAGCTGCTTTAGAAAAGCTTCGATCTGATCCATGTAACCGGGGGGCGTTAATTGTCTAGGGGCAAAAAGACTGATCGCTACCGCTCGAACATATCCTGCTTTCAAGTGCAGAGACAGGCAGGAATACCCTGTGATATAATGTTGATGATGTAACGTCAGCAACATTCGTGATCATCATAGGGATGAATACTTTAGGGAAAAGAAGGTAATGAGCATGTCTAGTGCCAGAGTCATTGACGCCGAAAGACACATTCTTGAGATCAGATGGCTGCCCTCTGCAACATCTGCAGACATTGAACGAGTTACGTCTGAAATTTCTGCCTACGTTAAAAAAAATAACTCGCCTTTTTTTGATTTGATCGTCGACATGCGATCTGTCAAAGCGTTTTTAGCCGAATCTCAGCAGACGCTGGTCAAGCATCAAAAGGACTGCAAGGCTCTTGGACTGCGCAAAGCCGCTGTCGTCGTTGAGTCGACCATTGCCAAAATCCAGCTTAAGCGTTCAGCCAAGCAAGCCGAGAATGACAACGAGACGCATTGGGACAACTACGACGAAGCGCTGCGCTTCTTGAGAAATGGCGGTACGCTTTAAAGCATGCAGATTTGAAAGCGCTATCTCGAATATAAGAGGGGCTTCCCTCTTTGCTCGCCCGCCCTCAACCTGTATAAGCATGTGTGGAAACGCGAAAAGACGCCCCTGGCTCAGGCTACTGGAACCAAGGGCGTCTATTTTTCTTACACAAGTGATGGAGTCTTCGGAAGCTAAGCTTGCCGCTTCTCGATTTCCAGGCATGCGAGCACAAACGGCGCAAAGCCCTTTGGATCGTCGCGGCGCGTCGGCTCGCTGATGTAGTATTCGAAGGAGCCGTCGCGGTATGGCGTATTGCCAAGTCCGGCCACGCTGCAGATGCCGTTCAGATGCAAGGAGCCGTCCTCGTCATTCTCGACATAACGATTCAGCAGCCCTTCATAACCGCGAACAGCGGCGTTATACGCCCAGCCGTCCAAATACCCGAGATTGGCGCCCTTCGCAAGCGCGTAAGTGAACATCGCCGAGCCGGACGCTTCCAAATAGTTGCCCCTCCGGTCGCCATGGTCCATCACCTGGTACCAGAGACCGCTCTCCTCGTCCTGGAAGCGGACAACCGCCTTGGACAAGCGGTAAAAGATGCCGATGATCTGGCCGCGCTGCGGATGATCCTCCGGCAGGTCGTCCAGCACATCCACGACAGCCATCATATACCAGCCGATTGCGCGGGCCCAGAAGTGCGGCGAGCAGCCGGTTTCCGGATTCGACCACCGCTCTTCTCTGCTTTCGTCCCAGCCATGGTACAGCAAGCCGGTCTGCGGGCTGCGCGAGACGCGCTCCATCAGCAAAATTTCGTTGGCGATGTCATCGAACCATTCAGCCTCGTCGAACGCCTTCGCGAACTGCGACAAAAACGGGGACGTCATATACACGCCGTCCAGCCACATCTGGAACGGATAAATTTTCTTATGCCACAAGCCGCCCTCGCTGGTGCGGGGATGCCCCTTCAGCTGAGCCGCCAGCTTCTCGGCAGCCTTGCGGTATTTCTCTTGGCCGGTTTGCTCGTACAGCAGAAACAACGATTTGCCCTGGTTGATCATATCGACGTTATATTCATTGAGCGAATAGGTGTCGATGCTGCCGTCCTCTTTAATGAACAAGTCCATATTTTCCTGGATGTAGCGGAAATATTTCTCGTCGCCCGTCTTGCGCCATACTTGCTGCAGCGCCGTCAGGATGCATCCATTCTCATAATTCCAGCATCTGCGTTTTTGAAACGGCATATCCGAAACAAGCGGGTATTGCTGCATAAAGGAATCCGACATCGCGACTGACCAAACTGTACTCAAGGTGTACCCTCCTTAATCGTTTAACGGCTTCCAGCCATCCTGCCCGGCCAGCACGGACGCCGCCGTATATTCGGCCGCCTCGTTCCCGCACAGCCGGGTGGCCCAGGGCACCCGGCCTTCGGCGACCGCGCCCGGCCCGCAGCTGCCCGCTTCTGCGTAGAAGGCAGTCCGCTCGGCTTCGGACTTGCCCCAGTTATCCCAGCCCTCCGCCTTAATATGCGGGCCAAGCCAGCAATCGACAAACACCGTCTTGGCATAAGCCCGCCATGGCCGCCCCAGGTAAACGCTGTCAGGCGGGGCATCGCCGGTCAGCAGGCAATTCAGGAACACGTAGCCGTACGGCGAGTCGGCCGGCGTCGAAGCGGCGGTCACCCAGCCGTGTGCGCCGTCCGCCGACGGCCGCTGCCTGGAGAAAATCTCGCAGCCGTGAAACACCGCGATGGCCGAGCCGAAAATAAAATCAATATCGCCCTCGATGTAACAATGCTCGTAATAGTGGCGGCCGACGACACGCGGCGCACCCTCCCTCGGTCCGCCGAAGGTCGGCCGGTCGAAGGGAATTTCAGGGAGCGGCCCGGTAAACAGCGTATCCTGATGCCCGTGAAAGTGGCAGTTGCGGAACACAGCCCGGTCGCCGTCCACATACGCCGCAATTGCTTGTCCGACAAGCTCGCCGGGCCCCGCACTGTTTTCAAAGGTCAGGTGCTCGGCAGTAAAATCATCCGCTCCGATAAAAATCGTATAGGAATGAAACGTATGATACAGCTCGCCGTCGCTGAACGTTTTACGGGCGTGATCATCATAAGTCAGAATCGTGCTGGAAGCGTTATCTCCTCTAAGAGTAATACAGCGCTTCTGGATATTCAACTTTTCTTTGTAAATGCCAGGCTTGATTTCAATAATCACCCTTTCCCGGTTGTCCTCGGGAATCTGGTCAATCGCGTCCTGAATGCGGGTAAAATCCCCGCTCCCGTCTGCCGCTACGATCATCCCCGCTGCGCCTCCCGTCCTGCTGCCCCCTCCTCGGAAAGCTGCTGCGTGAGCCAGTCAAATGACCGGCGTCCGTTAATTTCATGTCCGCCCGGAGCGATATCGAAGTCCAGCCGCCCAGCCCCACCGGCTTGTCCGTACATCGCGATCAGTCGGCGAATCGCCTCCTTCGCCGGCTGAACCGGGAACACCGCATCCTGCTCCCCGGCCTCGATAAACAGCGGCCGCGGAGCAAGCAGTCCGAGCAGCTCCGGCTGCTCCGCCAGCTGCAGCAGGCCGGGCACATAATTATCGACGCAATGCGGCTCGCGCAAAATGCTGCCCTTGAACGTGCTCGCATAGCCGCACAGCACGGCCGCGCGCACCCGTTCATCCAGCGCAGCCGTCAGCGACGCGATCAGCCCGCCGCCGGAGAAGCCGAAGGCGCCGATCCGCGCCGGGTCAACCTCCGGCCGGCCGGCGATCAGATCCAGCCCGCGCATCGCTTCGTACACGCGGAACCCGGCGATCGTCATGCCGCACATGAGCAGCTGCAAGGCAATCGGCAGGCAGCTGTAGTCTGCTGCGGATGAGCCGGCCTCCACCTGCTTGCGCAGCCTGCGGTCGCCGAAGCCGATGATTTCCGGCACGAGCACAAACATCCCGCGCCGGGCCAGCTCCACTGCAAACCGGTTATGAATGCCCGGCTCATCAGCGAAGGTACCGTCCGGGTTCATGCCCAGCGCCGCGCGCTGGCCGATGCCGTGTCCGTGACAGGCGAGCACGGCAGGCAGCCGCACCCCGTCCGACCGCTGCTGCGGATACAGCGCATACGCTGGAACCCGAAGGCCCGCATACGTCGTATAAGCCAGCTTCTCGATCACCAGTCCGCCATGATCGAACTGCTCCAGCAGCTCCGGCTGCAGCGGCTCCCGCTGCGCGGGAAACGCGCCGAGCGCATCCGCCAGCCGCGTCCTAAGCTGCTGCTGGCGGTCCGCAAACGGCAGCAGCTTGCCCGTCTGCTCCAGGCTGTCCGCCCACGTCGCCGCATACAGCCCGGCCAAATAGTTGTCAGGACTCCACATCTGCATATACATGCTCCTTCTCCTCACGGATCGCTTCACCGCGGCGCGGCGCGCCATGTTTAGCCTTTCACAGCGCCTGCCGCAACGCCGCTGATAATGTACTTTTGCAGCGCCATATACAGCACCACAATCGGCAGCGACGATAACATCAGGCTTGCCGTAATAATATCCCAGTCGCTGCCGAACTTGCCGAACAGCTTGTAGATGTTGATCGTCAGCGTGGCGGCTTCTTTATCCGTCAGCACCAGAAACGGCAGCAGGAAATCATTCCACGTCCAGAGCGCGTACAAAATCGCCACACTGCTGACCGCCGGCTTGAGCAGCGGAAATATAATTTTAAAGAAAAATCCGACCTCGGAGCAGCCGTCCATATAAGCCGACTCGTCAATTTCACGCGGAATGCTTTTCACAAACGCATGAAACAGGAAAACGGCAAAGCTGCCGGTCGACATATAAATAAGCGAAAGTCCCAGCGGGTTATTCGTAATATGCAGCGTTTTGGACAGCTGGACGAGCGGAATCATATACGTGTAGAACGGTATCAGAAACGGGAACGTGCACAGCAAGTAAATAAACCAGCTCAGCTTGCTTCGGTCGCGGGACAGCTTGTACCCGGCCAGCGCCGCGACGAGAATGACGCCGACGACGGACGCAGCTGTAATGATCACATTATTTTTAAACGCCGTCGCGAAATTGGTGGACGCCCACGCCTTCACATAGCTGTCAAAGTACAGCGTCTTCGGAAACGCGAGAAACGACTCAAATATTTCCCGGAACGGCTTAAACGAGTTCAAAGCAATCAAATACACCGGGAACAAATACAGCACCAGCAGCACGAGCAGGAAAATAGCCAGCAGAGGGTTCGATCTGGACTGCCGCATTACGCCTCAACCTCCCTGGACTTGAAAAATTTCAGCTGGAAGTACGAAATGATCAGAACGATGATGCCAAGCACGACGGATTTGGCCATTCCGTAGCCGAAGCGGTTCGCCGAACCAAATGCTTCATAGTAAATGTTTAGCGCAATCGACTCGGTCGCGTAGCCCGGACCCCCGCCCGTCAGCACGAAGATGGCATCGAAAATTTTCAGCGAGCTGGTAATGCTGGTGAAGACGCAGATGGAAATCGAAGGCATCAGCAGCGGCACGGTAATGGACTTGAACCGGGTCCAGCCGGTTGCGCCGTCAAGCGAAGCCGCCTCCATCACGCTGCTGTCGATGGTCTGAATGCCTGCCAAATAAATAATCAAATAATAGCCGACGCCAAACCAGATGTTCATCACAATAACCGAATACAACGCCAGATGCGGGTTGCCGATATAATCCAGATTCAGAAACTCCAGCACAGGCGCAAGCTTGGCGATATCGGGAATGATTTCGATGTACATAATTTTCCACGTAAAACCAACTACGACGAGACTGAACACATAGGGCAGGAAAAACAACGTGCGCAGCGTGTTTTTAAACCGCGCGCCGCTTTCGATCAGCACCGCCAGCACAAGCGATACGAAATTCGAGACAACGACTGTACATGCTGTAAAAACAAATGTGATCCACAAGGAGTGAAGAAACCGGCTGTCGTCCGTAAACAGCTCGATGTAATTATGCAGACCGTTAAAAACAGCCTCCCGCTCGATGCCGTTCCAGTCCGTGAAGGACAAGACGACGCCGCGGGCCAGCGGGTACAGGAAAAACAACGCAAAAACAATGAGAAAAGGGGCGGTGAACAATAACAGGGATCTGACCTGTCTGCCATTCCGGTTCATGCTGCTTTCCATATGGGTTTCTCTCCTTAAACCAAACGGCTTGGGCAGTCCGGGGAGACAGGGGCAGCCCTGCTTCGCCGGACCGTTTCAGCCGCGTCGTTTTCTCTAGGTTTCATTCAGACCGGTTTATTGCTTGGACAGCTTCTTCCACGAGGCGTCGATATTTTCAAACAGCTGATCCTTCGTCTTGCCCTTGGCGATGTAGTCCTGCATTTCCTTGCCGATAATATCGGCCAGGCCGCTCGGCCAGAAGTTGATGACGAAGCCGCGTGTTTTTTTGCCGTCCGCGATATATTTGGCTACATCGGCGCTGAGTACGTTCAGTTCGGCCTTCGGATTTGCGGCGGACGTGGACTGCTGCTTGAGAATGCCGCCTACCGTAGCCTCCGCGCCTTCCTTGGATACCATCCACTTGAGGAATTGCTTCGCTTCCTCCGGATGCTTGCTATCCTTCGAGATAAAGATGAAGCCGTCGCCGTCCGCCAGCATCGTCGCATCCTTCGGATCGTCGGAGACCGGAATCGGCGCCAATCCAAGCTCTACCTTCGGATCAAGCTTGACCAGCTCTTCATACGACCAGACGCCCTGAATCGCCATCGCGGCCTTTTTCGTGCCGACCAGATGACTCATATTGGAGAAGTCGCTCGACAGCGGATTTTGACCGTCATTGGCATTGTAGATGTCGAACAGCTCGAACGCCTTCACGAGCCGGTCCGTTTTCGTCGTCACCTTGCCTGTATTCATGTCATCGTAAAATTGCGGGAAGTTGTCCAGCGTCGCGCCCTGCATCGCCCAGAACATATGGTAGCTGAGCCACACATCCTTGAAGCCGGAGGCAAACGGGGTAATGCCGACCTTTTTCAGCTTCTCTACCGCGTCCTTCATTTCGGTCAACGTTTGCGGCGGCGCGCTGATGCCCGCTTCCTTAAACGCCTGCTTGTTGTAAATCAGACCGTAGCCGAGCACCTGGGTCGAGATGGCGAACGTTTTGCCGTTATATTTGCCGCCGTCCCGGAAGCCGGGCAAAATGCCTTCTTCAATTTTGTCGCCTGTCAGGTCCAGCAGCTGGTCGGCGTCCACAAACGGCTTCATGGCCAGGTAACCGGCGTAGTTAAACAGATCGGGCGCATCCTTGGTTGCGATTTTCGTCTTCAGCACCGAGTCGTAGTTATCGAACACATGGTCGAATTCAACGGTAATGTTCGGATGCGTTTTATGCAGCGCTTCGTTGATCTGATCCTGGTATTTCGGGTAATCGACGACCTGGGTCAGAAATTTCAGCTTAACCGGCTTGGTCGCCGGGGCCGCTCCGCTGTTGTCCGCCGCAGGCTGGCCGGAGCTGCAGGCTGCGAGCATCAGACATGCTGCGGAAGCGATCAGTAACGTTTTGAAGCTCTTTTTCATGTAGATAAACCCCTCTCTAGTGGATGATGATCTTAGTTTAAGAGGAATAGCGGAAAATAAACATGTACACGCTTGCGGTACACTTGTACTTCCTTGAACAAAACGGCAAAAAAGCTCCGGCGGCCGGAGCTTGACTTGCTGCGCATCCCTATTCAGCTGCTTATTTGAACTGGTCCCGGTAAGCGCGGGGCGAATGGCCGGTATGCTTCTTGAACGCCTTGCTGAAGTGACTTTCATCATTGAAGCCCAGCTCATCGACAATTTCCCGCAGCTTCGCATCGCCCGAGGTCAGCAGCAGCTTGGCCCGCTCGATCTTCAGCGACGCGATAAATTCGAACAGGTTGGTGCCGAATTCTTCCTTGAACATTTTGGAGATGTACTCCTTGCTGAGAAAAAAGGTGTCCGACAGCTCCTTCAGCGAATGCTTGCGGGCATAGTTTTGCTCCAGATAGTCGCGGATGTCGTAGATGACCTTCCGCTCCTTGCGCTGCTTCATCTCCTGCCCGGAGACGGCATCCATGAAGGCCAGCACGCAGCTCTGGACGAACTGCAAATTCAGCTCGCTTGCAATCTTGTGCCGCAGCGACGTCAGCTCGCTGATGAAGGCCGGCTTGTCCTCCATCGTATCGACCAGCCGCTCCAGCTGGTACAGCAAATCGGCGTTCAGCTTGCGCACATGCGTAATGCTCCGGTAATCGGATTGACCCAGCTCCTGGTAAACCTGCTCGACCGTCTGGCGAATAAACGCCATGTTGCCGGTATCCATCGCCGCTCCAAGCTGCTTCTCCCTGCTGCCCGGCTGCAGCTGCGGGGATCGGGTCTGCAGCTGCAGCTTGTCGTAAAACGATACCCGCTGCCGCTCCTCCATCGCATTCAGTTGGGACAGCGCCGCGCGGGCTTCATTCAGCGAATGCCGCACGTCCTGCGGCGCCGGATACGAGCCGCCGACGCCGACGAGCACCGCCACGTCCAGCAGCCGCCTTAGCTGGTCGCTCATGTCGGCCAGCAGCCGGGCGAACGCCTCCTGCGCCAGCGGCTTGTAGAAAATAAGCAGCAGCTCGCTGTCCTGCTGCCGGCTGCGGAATGATTTGCCGAGACCGGCCATAAGCTCGTCGGCGATATTTACCACGGCAAACAGCAGCAAATACGGATTGGAGCGAAACCGCCGGTCTGCGACAGCCTGAAAATTTTCGATCACAAGCACCATCACGGTGAAGCTCGGCTCGGACTCCAGCCCTTGCGGCATGTCCAGGCAGCGAACGAACGCTTCCTCGCTGGCTCGCGAGCCGGTCAAAAACTGATTTAAAATATTTTCATTCAGCAGCGGCAAGCTTTCATTCAGCTTTTGCTGCACCATCAGGCTGGTCTGCTGCTCGTCCTTGCGGGCGGCGATTTCTTTGACCGCATTCCGCAGCGCGTCGTTTAACGCATCGCGATGAACCGGCTTCAGCAAGTAATCGACAACCCGCGAGGAGATCGCCTGCTTCATGTAGGCAAAATCGTCATAGCCGCTGATCACGATCAGCTTCACGGCCGGGTACGCCTCGCTCAGCCTGCGGATCAGCTCAGCCCCGCTTAATCCCGGCATGCGCATATCGGTCAGCACCAGATCCGGCGGCTCCGCCTCAACGGCTGCCCACAGCTCGTCCCCGTCCTGTACTTCCAGAACGATCCGGATGCCAAGCTGCTCCCAGTCTCCCTGCTTGCGGATTGCGCTGCGCACTCTGCGTTCATCATCTGCCAATATAGCTGTATGCATGACGGACATCCTTTCGTTCATGAGCCTGAGCCTGCTGCTGTCGGTGTTGCTGCGGTCGGCGTTGCTGCGGTCGATGCTGGTTTCGGTACGGCTGGCGCTATCGGTATGGAAATTTCGACGGTTGTTCCTTCGCCCGGCTTGCTCTGTATCCGCATGCGGCAGTCGGGGCCGAACTTCAAGTACAGCCGCTGACGCACATTCAGGATGCCGATGCTGTCCCGCTTGTCCAGCTCCAGCAGGTCCGGGGAATCGAGACTGTCCTGCAGCGCGGCCAGCACGTCCGGAGCGATGCCAACGCCGTTATCGCGGATGCGCAGCCACAGCTCCCCTTGCTCCAGCCCGGCCTGCAGCACAATGTCGCCGTTATGCTTCGCCGGCTCCAGACCGTGAATAATCGCATTTTCCACCAGTGGCTGAAGCAGCAGCTTCGGCAGCTGCAAATGACGAATCGTCTCGGGCACGTCAATCCTGCTCGTTAGCCGGTCCTCGAAGCGGCACGTCTGGATAAATAAATAGTCGCTGACATTCCGCAGCTCATCGTCCAGCGTCGCCAGCTCGCCCGGCTTGAGACTGTACCGCAGCATATCGGACAACGACTGGGTCATCCTGACCAGCTCGTCGATGCCCTCATCCAGCGCCACACTGCTGATCGTCTGCAGCGTATTGTACATGAAATGCGGATTAATTTGCGCCTGCAGCGCCTTCCACTGCGATTCCTGGTTAATCAGCTTCATCTTGTATTTCTCGGTAATCAACGTATCAATCTGCTGAATCATCCGGTTATACGCATGCGAGATTTGTCCGATCTCATCGGTTTGGCTGACCGCAATCGGCATCTGGAAGTTTCCCTCCCCGGCCTTCACCATAAACCGCCTGAGCTTGAGCAGCGGCCGCGTCAGCCGGAAGGAAATATAGGTGGTCGTCCCGATCAAAATAAGAATGATCGCCAAGCCGAGCAGCAGGTTAATCGCCCGCGTTTTCTCCGCCTGCTCGACAATGACATGCACCGGAATCAGCTTGCACAGCAAATTGCCGTTATGCTCGGACCGGGCGTAAACCATCAGCTTAGCTTCACCGCTGCCCGCCTCCGTGAACTGGAAAAAGCCTGCCGGCTGCGTTTCCGCCTGGAGGCGGGCCAGCAGGCCGGGGTCAAGCTCCGCGATCTGCGGATTCGAGCTGTAGATCAGCTTGCCCTGCGGATTCCACAGGCTGACCTCCTCATCGGGATTCAGGATGCCCTCGCTGCTGATCCGCTCCAGCCGCGTCAGCTCGTAGTTGATGGTCAGCACGCCGATTTCAGGCGAATAACCTTTGATCAGCCGGGTGAGCGAAAAAACGGGCGTTCCGGCGTTAATCCGGTATTCCGCCGGATAACCCTCCAGCCGGTGAGCCGGCTCCAGTACCAGATTGTCCTGGGACGAGATGGCGTGCCGGTACCAGTCCTTGTTTTCCATCGCCTGCGCATTCAGGAAAGACGTATTCAGCGCCCTATTGATGACATACAGCTCCTGGATGGACGGCGTGTAAAACAGCACCGAGTTGGTTTCCTTGCTGGCCAGGTACAAGCTCATCAGCTTCCGCAGCTTCAGGTTATGCTGGATGAAGGCATTGTCCGCCATCTGGTATTCCTGAGAAAACAGCAGATCGGAATAAAAGGTCAGCCCGATCTGTTCAAGCTGGATCAAGTAATCGTCCAGCCGGCTGTTGAGCTGCTTCAAAATAACCGTGTTGTTGGCAATATAGCTTTGCTCCAGCTCGTGGGCAAAGTTGCGGTACGAAATATAGATCAGCAGCATCAGCGGCAGCAAAATGACGCCGATAAAGCTGACGATCAGCTTGGTCCGGATGCTGCGCATCATCCAATTGAGCATGCCCATCGTGTCTCCTTGGTTCATCGTTGCCTGTTGGCTCCAAGTATACGAGTGGTTACGTAAATTGACAAGTCGGCGCTCGTTTGGCACAAGCTCTATGGGCGGACAGAACGCAAAAATTCCCCGTCCAGCCCGGACGGGGGAATGCGGCTGCCGCTATTCCGACTCCAAAATAAATTAATTCAGCACAATCGTTTTGCGGCCCGCCAGCGCATAAATGACATCCATAATTTTCTGCTCGCTCTCCACATCAACATTTGAAGTCGCTTCGTCGAACACGTACAGATCGCTGTCATGCAGCAGCGCCCGGGCCAAAGCGAGCCGCAGCCGCTGGCCGCCCGACAAATTCGCACCCTGCGGAGTTTTAAGACACACCCTCGTCAAAAAGCACGATCAAGTCGGTTGTATTTACAACGGAGTGGATAACGATGCAAAGATTTCACACACTTCTCGCCGATCCCCCCTTGCTCGAAAATATTACCTTCGAGGAGCTGGGCTTGCTGTTCAGCTGCCTTGGCGCGATCGTCAAGCCTTACGGCAAAGATGAAACGATCGCACAGCCGGATGATGACCTCGGTTATGTCGGGGTCGTGCTGGCCGGCAAGGTGCAAGCGATGACGACCGACCTGCACGGGCAGCGCAATATTTTGTCCTGCCTGCTGCCGTCCGAGCTGTTCGGGGAAGCATTCATCAGCGCCCCGGCTGCAGGCAGCCCGTTGACGCTGACGGCAGGCGCGCGAACCGTTGTGCTGCTGCTGGAATTCAGAAGCATCTTCACAGACGGCACCTCCAGCTGCCCGTTGCAAACGAGACTGATGAAAAACATGCTACGGGTCATCAGCCGCAAAACGCTGCTGCTGCATGAGAAGCTAAGCTGTATCGGCTACCGGACGACGCGGGAGAAGGTCGAAGCGTTTCTGCATACGCAGATGCGGCATGCCGGGCAAAACCCGTTCGATATCCCCTTTTCCCGCGCCGAAATGGCCGACTATTTGTGCGTGGACCGCAGCACTTGCGACGAAGCTTCATGCATGCTTTAAGCGGGAGCTAAGTCTTGCGATGCATTGAATCCCTCAGCTTCGCTGAGCACTCGAACATGCCGTAAACTAAAAAAGCTGCGCCGCCAGCCAGTCTGGCGGGGCGCAGCTTTTCAAAGTATGACTTTTTTCATTGCCTTGTCTCAGCCTTGCTTTCCTGATCCTCCGAGCTTGCTCATCACCCGCAGCATAAGCGCCGCACCCTGGGCTCGGGTAGCAGGCAAGACAGGGCCGAAGCGCCCCTCGCCAATGCCGTCCATAAAGCCGTTGCTGCTGGCGATGTCTACATAATCGGCTGCCCATGAGGCAATCTCCCCAGCGTCCAGATAGGCAATGCCCACGCTGGCAACGGTTCCGGCTGCGCTGTCAGCCCCGGTACCGTGTCCGGCCTCCGCCTTGCCAAGCAGCTTGCTCGGCTCGCTTCCAGTACGGCTGTCGCCCGGCTCCAAGCCGGCAGCGCGCACGATCAGTACGGCAAGCTCCTGCCGGGTAAGCGCATCATCGGGACGGAAGCTGCCGTCCGAGCCTTGAACCAGCCCTGCTTGCTTCGCATAAGCGATATACGGCGCGTACCAGGACGTCGGAGCGACGTCATGGAACGGAGCATCCGCAGCGGGCGCCACGGCAAAGGCCGCAGGAGCTGACACAGCACCATCAGCTGCAGCCGCCGCAGACGCAGAGCTAGCTGGCTGCTCCCGAGAGGCTTCGCGTCTCCAAGCCATTTCGACAAGCAGCTTCGTAAACTGCGCGCGGGTCAGCGGCTGATCCGGCCCAAAGGCATGCTCGGTCATCCCGTCCACCCAATGTCGGGCGATCAGCACCTGCACGTCACGCTCGGACCAATGCCCGCGCAAGTCGTCAAATTCATGCGCGTATACCATCACCCTGTACGTTCCCAGCTGTGTGATATCGGCCGTCAACGCGCCTTCCCCGGCTTCGGCCTCACCGCCAACATACACCCAGCGGTTAGCATCGGCGGTATCCTGGCGGTACATCGCCAGCTGCCGCACATCCAAATTCGGGTTCTGGCTCCGAGCATACCGGACCGTGAGCTTCAGCGGCTTCGCAGGGCCGCCGGAGGCGGCAGCGGCCTGAATCGCAAACGCTTCGCTGAACGGCTTATAGCGTGCCGGCAGCGTGGACACCTGGGCAGGCTTGACAAGCAGACGGTCTCCCGCCTTGAATGTGCCGGCCTCGTAAGCAAGACGAACCCGCTGCTCGTAGCCGCTCCATGCTCCGGCCGTCGGGCCAACCTCAGCGTATGCTTCCGCTTCGGTTACTGGCGGCGGCGTGCTGACCGCTGATCCGCCGCCCGACCCGCCTCCCGACGAGCCGCCCCCGCCTGATCCATGCCCGCCTCCCGACGAGCCTCCGCCTCCGCCGTTGTCCGTCCCGGCCCCGGCTGTACGCGCCTGCAGCAGGACGCCGCCCGATACATTCCAGATTCGATCGGCCGTCATCAGGCGAATATCGTAATCCGTAGACGGCTCCAGACCGTCAATCCGCAGCTGCTGGACGCCGGGCTCCATATACAACGGCATCGTGAACGTTTTTTCGCCATGCTTTTTCCAGGATACAAGCACCTTCCGCAGATCGGAATCGACGGGGTCCGTCCAGCGTACTTGCAGGGCGTTTTTCTCCGCAGTCGCTGCCGGAGCCGTCACGTCCCCCGCCGGTACGGTATCTACTACTAAGGCTGCTTCCTCGACGGTTGCACCTTCCGCCATAATTCCTGCCGATTCTCCCGTGGTATCGCTGGAAACGGATGTAAGCTGCACTTCATAGGCGGTACCGGAAGCTAATCCGCTCAACACATAGTCACGGGAAGCACCCGCCAGTTCAATCGGCCCCTGAAACGCGGCCCCGCTGTGTTTCACCCGCCAGTACAGCTTAAACTGCTCCGGCTCCAATCCCTTTCCAACCGCCCAATGCACGCCAAGCTGCTTGCGACCGGTTGTGACCTTCACGGCTTCAGCGGCGTCCGCAGCCGGAGAATCGCCCGGCTTCAACGTGACGGCAGCCGAATAATCGTCCTGCATCGGCACTCCGCTGTAGCTGCTGAGCCAGCGGGCTACTGTAATGGTATACGAGCTGCCGACCGTGACTTCCGCTTCCGGCCAGAAGCGGATTTGCTTGGCAAGCAGCGCGCCCTCAGCAGCCTGCTTGACGTTAACGGCTTCCATCCGTCCGGCCAAGCGCCTTCCGTCCGCCGTTTCCATCACGATAGCGCCGTTCAGCAACGAATCGACACGCATATAGGTGCTGAAGGTCACCAGGACCCCTTTGCCATACACCGCATCCACGACCGTCACCCGAGGCGGAACGACCGAAATCATCGGAATATTAACGTCCAGATGCGGCGGAAGCACAGTAAGCTCGCGGCTTCGGGCAGGCAAATAGCCGTCCTTCTCATATAAAACCCGCCACTTGCCTTCAGGCACATCCCAGCCGTACCGGCCATTCGCATCGGTGATGAGTGGATTGCGCTGTCCGTACCATTCGGAGTCCCACATGTCCCAAGCGCCGGTTTCTTCATTTTGTTTCAAAAGCGTGGCGGTTACGCCCTCCAGCCTGTTGTCCTCCAACGCTTCGTACGTGTAGCCGCTTGGGTCCCAAATCCAGACCGGATCGGCAACCTTCCCTTCATCGTCCTCACGCTTCGGCTCCGGGCGCTCCTCCCGGTCCTCGTCGTCGTCCTGTTTGTCGCACCGTTCGATCGCACCCGCATCGGCCATGTCGTCGCGCCACTTCTTCTCCTTTTCAAACTCCGCCTTCAAATGATCCAGCTCTTCTTTCCAGTTCCGCTTAACCATCTCGCCCGCAGCCGCAAGTCCCAGACCGATCAGGACGCCGCCAACCGGCGGAATAACAAGCGTTAGCGTGCCTGCTACGAGCGCCAGGCCGGTAGTCGCATTTTTCAGCAGCAAATTGGTTTTGGCTCGCTCATACAGCCTTTCCGTGGAATTCAGGTAAGCATTGACCGTCGGCAAGTGGCATTCGCTGTTGATGACATAGTCCTGAAATTCATTCAGCTGATCCGCGTATTCCGCGAAATCCAAGCCGTCAGTCACGTATTTGCGCAAATTATTAAATGTGCCCGCTACTTTAAACGTACCCTTGATCGTAATCCCGCCGACTTCCCCGGCAACCGTCGTACCCGCCAGCGCCTTGAGCAAGGCGGTCGATTCGCCCGTCAGCATGGACACCGGCACCGTGCCTTCAAATTCAATCCTGCCGGCCGCTTCATCCACCTGAACCCGAACGTCGCGAAACGACTTGCCGGTTCCTCCAGCAGCGCTGGCCGCCTTGGCAGACAGCCGGAAATACGCCGTTTCCTTCACACGCTCATCCATCCTGATTTTTACCGTCGGGGAATGGATAAACCCGTCATCAGCCAGCGACTGAACGGAGGGAAACGGATTTTCAGCCGAATCATCCGGCAGCAGCTCATACGACGCGGTACGCCAGATGTCCGGCATTCGGGACTTCTCTGCCTCCCAATCCTCCGCCGACGGCAGCCCGGGCTTATATTCACGGGGGTCCGGCAGCAGCGTATAGGTCACATACAGCCCCGTGCCGAGATTCGCGCCGGTCTGGAGCATCGCATGGAACTTGCCGTCGCTTGGCTCAAAGACAGCAGGAGCCTCCAGCTCGCCGATCCGTACCTTCATGTTCGTAAAGCGCTGCGGCTCCTTGGCCTCCAGTTCTACGAAGATCGGCAGGCCCGGCACGACAACATAAGGAAACCGTGCCATGCCATCGGACGGGTTAAGCGTGACAGAGCCGCCTTCTGATTGCCGCATCGTCAGCTTGGTGATCATCGGCTGATCCGGGTCAACTGTTACGGTGACCGAATTGGACACAAGCTCTCCGTCCGCCGAATCCGTCTTGGCCAGCAGCGTATACGCCGAAGTCTCGTTCCATACCCCCGCGCCCGGCTTCTCCGGCAAGGTGACCGAGGTGTGCCACAAGCCCCCCGGCGTCGCCTGAATGCGGCCAACGAGCTGATCCTGGGCATAAATCGCTACCGTCTGGTTCGCTGCGGCCCGGCCGCTAACCTGAATCGTACGCGCCAGCGAGCGCTGCGGCGCTTCCAGCGTCAGCTGCGGCAAGCGAATCCAGGAGCTGCCCAGCAGCTCCTCCCGGTTCCCCTGCAAATCGCCGTACCCAATCCGCACCTTGGCCAATACATCGGCGGCTGCGTCCGCGCCAAGCCTCAATCGGTAGCTGAACGCCGCCGCTGGCTCGAATGACGAAATGGTTCCTATCGGAACTTTGTATAGCAGACCGCCGTCGGCGCTCTGGCTGACCGCAGGCTCAACAGCGCTGCCCTTGAGCAGCACGCTGCCCGGCACAAGCTCGGTCCCGAGCGGCGGCTCGATGCCGATATAACCGCCTTCCACCTTGCTGCGGGAGCGAGGAAGCTTGTAGGTGCCGCGCAGCGTCACCGTGCTGCCTCTGGCGGCTGTAAGCTCCTGGACGTTCAGACCGTTATCCGGCTGACCGTAGAACAGCTCGCCTCCCGGAAGCGTCAGGTCCGGCAGCTCCAGCAATTGTCCATCCGCGACCTCCACCCGCTGCGAATACGTTTTGGAGCTGCCGGGCAGCCAGGAATCGCGGGCGATTCGCAGCTCCACCCGGCCGCTTTGCGGCAGCGAGATCGAGAAGCGGCCTGACGCATCCACCAGCACTCCGCGCACATAGCCGGCCTGCTGACCGTTGATTTTGCTGGCATACACGCGGAATCCGTTATAGCTCGGCTCGCCTGTCAGCTTCCCCGTAATTCTGGCCTTCTCTTCCAAACGAAGCTCGACGGTACCGCTGCGGTATTCATCAAGCGTGACCTCCGAGCAAGCGGATTGAAGTCCGGCCTCGGTTCCGTTCATACAAACCTGCAGCCGCTCCCCCGGCGTTCCGGTCAAGGGCAGCACATTATGCCGAAGCTCTGACGTGCGGTACACCAGACTGTTCCCTGTTCCTGTCGCTGTCAAGTCATAATGAACCGCTGTCCGCCAATCCGGAATTTCGATCCGCTTCCAGTCCTCATCCAGCAGCTTCATCCAGGCATGAATCGTCAGATTCCCCGGTCCCCGGCGCACAAGCGATACATTCGCGTCGACGGTTTGCCCGGCTTGGAGCTGCACCCAGATCGGACTTTCCGTCCGGATCAAAGGAGGCCGGTTCCGCTCCGCCTGGAGGAGGTGGGCGCCGGCGCTGGCACGGAGGCTGTACCGGCCCTGCGCATCGGTCACCGTTTCCCTCAGCGAGCCTCCCCACGGCTCGGTCAGGACGACGCGGACCCCCGCTTCAGGCGTACCGTCAGGCCCTGTGGCAACCCCTTGGAGACTGCCGAAGCTCGTTGTCTCCAGCTCCAGCGAAAACCGGTTCACGCCGGGAACCAGCGTGTACGTCCTAATCGGCGGGCTGATGAACGGCGGCGGAGCGGTGATGCGGACCTGCAGCTGACGGCCTGCCGAATAAGCTCCGAGAAAATGCGCCTCGCCCGAATAGCTGCTTTGAGCTGTGCTGAGCAGGAAGCCGTCAAGATCAAGCAAATCGACCTTGGCTCCGCGAACAAACCCCACGCCGTCCTCGCTTTTAACAAGCACAGCTACTCCTGCGGACGGATTTACCCGAAGCTCAAGCGCCGTCTCCGTCGCGCTCGCCAGGATGATCGGTTCGGGGTATTCGAGCAGCAATCTCCCGGCGGCGTCGAGCACCTTCAGCTTGTAATCCGAAGCTGCGCCTGCCGCGAGGCTGACTTCCAGCTCCTCCTTGAGCATGACGCTGCTGCCGTAGCCGTTCGCTTCGCTCCACAGCATCAGCCAGGAGCCGCGCAGCTCAGCCGCGTAGTCCGAATGCACCTTCACCTGAAGCTGCCCCGCGACGGCCGCGGGCAAGAAATCGGCGTCCTTCGACACGGCGGGGTTTGTGACGCTGCGTACCCGGATCGCAGTCAGCTCTACAGCCTCCTGCGGCAGCAGAGCCGATCCGCTATACTCCGCTGGAAAGCCGACCGACGCGGCAAGCTCCACTTGTTTCTCCTTCGGCGCGCCGGAACGGTCCTTATATTGCAGCATGGCCTGCAGACGCTGACCCTTCGTTCCGAACGCCTGTATCACGATCCGGCTGCCCGGCAGCGGCAAGCCATGGACGGACGGCTCCGGGTACCAGCCGACCTGATGAATCGAGCCTTCCGGCTCAGGCTCCTGCTGTCCGCAGCGCTCGAAGCATTGGACGTACAGCGCCGCTCCGTTTTGCAGAAAAACCGCCTGATTCCCTGTGGCGCTCAAATCAACGCCGGTCGTCGCCAGCGCTCGGTTGCCGATTTGCCGCCATGCCTGACTTTCGCGATCGAAGCGCATCGCCCCCTGTCTGGAATCAAACGGCTCCGAAGCCGCGTTGCCGAATTGATTGAAGTTTTCGTACTCCAGGGTGACGTACCTGCCATCGGCGCTCAGCTCGGGATGCTTCTGCCAGATGCCGAGGCTGCTCGGGAAATCGCGGAGCAATTGATGAATGCCCGTTTGCAGATCCAGCACGAAGACACGGCCTTCTCCCGTTGGCTTTGCTGCCATGTAGGCCATCAAGTCGCCGTCGCGCGACAAGCTCGGATAGCTCGCATGCTGCTCGGAGCCGCTGCCATCCTTGACAGGGATCAGCTCCAATTGCCCGGTAGCCGTAGCATACCTGTACAAGCGGCTGATTTCGCTCGGCATCGCTTCACCTGTAAGGTTGGAGGCGTCCGATCTGAACGCGATATAGCGGCCGTTGCCGCTAATGACAGGCTGATCGCTCGCGCCGTTGGCCTGCATGCCCCCCGCCCCCGCGCTGATCCGTCTGACCTGCTTCGTTGCGTCATCGTATTCAAATACATCCAGGGTACCCTTTGTGTCCCCGCTCACCACGTTGTCAGCGGCGCTCGCAAACACAATCCGACTCGCATCATCGCTTAACGAGATCGACTCCGCCGCTCCGTTCAGCTCGATGATCGTCTCCGATTCCCCGGTTTGCAGATCCGTTCGCAGGAGCGCGGTATGGCCTTCACTGTCCTGCGGGGGAGCATAGACGATATAGCGGCCGTCAGCGCTCAAGCCGATCAGATCAACCAGCTCGCTGGAGCTGTACCGGTCCGGCGCTTCGCCAACCCGGATGATTTGCCCGGTAGCGGTCCATATGGCATACAAGCCATGAGGCTGCTCCTCATTAGCGCCCGGCAGTGCGGCATCATTGGATAGAAACGCAATCGTTGAGCCGTCCTCGCTGATGACCGTTCGCCAGAACGACTCCCGGTTTTCAAACGTATCCTGTGCCTGCACAAGCAGCTTCGCATGCGGATGCTGAGTTGCCGTAAGCAGCTCCATATACGCTTCCGACCGGTTGCCCGCCTTATCGAGGGAATAAATTTCATAACGGAAATAAGTCATCGGAGCCGCTTCCGTTTCCAGATGATAAGGAAGCTTCGTTTCCTTGAGCGGCTGTCCGTTGCGGACGACCAGGTAGCGGTCAATGTCCGGATCGGGGATATACGTGCCTGAGCCGTCAGGATTGGGAATCGTCCGCGGCTGCCATTTCAGCTCAATTTGATCATAGGCGGGATTGGACCAGGAAATCTCCCACGGGCCGCTAGGAACCGTCCGGTCAACGTCAAGCTTCAGCTCATTCGATCGGTCGCTCGTCAAGCCTCCCAGCGCTGCCGTGGCGGCTATGACGTAGCTCCCTTCCGACGGCAGCGGAACCGTCAGACGAAAGGACCCCGTCTCGCTGCCGGCTGTACCGTCAGCCATCACCGTTCCTGCTGTCACTTCAGCCCCGCCGTCCATGCTGTACACGACGGTTACAGCTGCATGAAGCGGAGCGGTTCCCGCCACTTGTACGGATAATTCATTGGTCAACGCCGGAATCGGGTCCAGCTGAGGCGGGACCGGCTTGGCGAGCGCCGCCTTCAGCGGATCAAGCCCCCCATAAACCGGCGGCTCCGGCGAATAAGTCGCAGCTGTCACCTGCGCCAGCTGCTCGGTTATGACCTGCGCTTCCTCGCGCGCTCCGCCCAAAGCGCCAACGGAAGAGGCAGGCAGATCAGCGAAGGCATACGTCCGGCTGGCCGGAAGCAGCGGCAGCGGCGTGATCACGCCTGTCAAAAAGCTGAGCATGACCAGCGAAACGGTTGCTTTCCTGCGAATGGCTTTCACTCGGCCTGCTTTCATCCCAGCTCGTTCACCGCCCTTCGGCTCGAATAACTCATCCGGTTCAGCTTGTTGGCCCAGATCGCATACCCCATCCCTACGTAAGTGAGTCCCCAGAACAAGGCGAAATATTTATTGTCTTCAATCGGCAGCACCATGGAGCCCATCATCAGTACAAATAAAACGGGAACCCAACGCGGAAATACATGGGCTCTGTAAGTGAGTATGGCAAAAAGCAGCGTCCCGCCAGTAAAGCCGACCAATGAAAAAACACGCGAGAAGGTGAACAGCGGACTGTCCGGGGTTACAAGCGGCTCTGCCGAAGCCAAAGCGGCCCACACCATGCAGGTCGTGAACAAGTTGCCGAAAATAATAGCCATGGTCGTCACAAAGCCCGTAACTCCAGTCTCCTTCGATTGAACCATATACGTAACAATCGTACCTGCCGACATCAGCATACAAGCGATCAAACCGCAAATAAGCTCTTGCGTGCTGTCCGTTCCCCAGATCAAGGCGGCCGGCGTCATCCCCATACGTGTAATACCGGCCAGCAAGCACATCATGCCCAGCCACCTGATGATTTTCTTTTCATTCATGTATCCCTCATCCTCTCTGTGCTTCAGCGACAGCTTTGATTATAGGATAAGGGAAATCATGGAAAACAGAGTACCCTTTCCCGATTGCCCGGGAAGATAAGCCGCCATGCTCGGGAACATTCGGGAAGCGGTTCGGGAGATGGTTCGGGAAACGGAGGAAAAGGGAAGGAATCTATATCCAATCCGCGAGCGGATCGCTATAATTAAGGGTAACTTTAAGGCAGGGAGAGCTTCGCTGATGAGGCTTGTAGCTCAAGCTTATAACGGTACGGAACAGCCGCCATCGCCCCGCGTGAAGTGGTTCCTTGCGGGCCTGCAGCTGTTCGGGGTTGCTTTTACATGTATTACGATGGCGTTGTATGTCATGAGCATTCCAGCTTACTACCAGGAGCTGGTCGGCACCTGCATCGCGCACGGCTGCGATCCCTGGGTTCCAGCCATGCCGCTTGAGAATGCCGGCGGGGTCCGCATATCGCTGGAAGCTTATGCGGTTTTATTCGTGATGATCGACTGCGTGTTCACCTTCACGTATTACGCGGCGGCGCTTATTTTATTGTGGAAAGGCTTCCGTGAGCCGATGGGGCTATTGGCCGCCATTGCGATGGTTGCGTTCGGCACCTCCTTTCCTTCGCTGGCATCCGTTGCCTCCCAGTATACCGTTCTGCCGCATATCTGGTTTATGATTGTAGGCATGCTCGGGTGGGTCGGATTGTCCCTGCTGTTTCTGCTGTTTCCGAACGGCTCCTTTGTGCCCCGATGGACATCGTATGTATTTGTGGTCATCGTCCTCGTTGACAGCCTGATTTTATATTACGGAGGCGGGATGTGGAGCAAGCTAAATATTCCGGTCTTCTGGCAGTTTATCTGGTATGTGTCGAGCACGATGATTTTGCTTTATGCGCAAATTTACCGGTTTCGCAACGTGTCCTCCCCTTCCCAGCGGCAGCAGACCAAATGGGTCGTGTACGGCGTGTCCATCGGAATGACGGGCTTTGTCGGGATGAGCCTTTTATTCAGTCCAGGCTTAAATGACGGCACCGCGTTAACCCATGTTTATTTAAACGCCATCTTAAACCTGTCGCTGCTCGCGATTCCGCTTACGCTCACGATCGCCATTTCGCGCCGCCGCCTATGGGATATCGACCCTTTGGTCAGGCGAACGCTTGTCTATCTCGCTTTATCCGTCAGCGTGGCCGCGATTTATATAGGCTCCGTGCTTTATTTAAGCCGGCTGTTTGCCACAAAGGAAAACTTGCTGATTTCGCTCGTAGCGACGGCTGTGGTAGCCGTAGCCTTCGCCCCGCTCAAGGAATGGCTGCAAAGAGCGATTAATCGTCTCATGAAAGGCCGTCACGATGATCCTTACGCCGTTCTGCTGGAGCTGGGCAACCAGCTGATTCAGCCGATGGCGCCGGAGGCGATGCTTGTTGCCGTTGCGGCGACGATCAAGGACTCGCTGCGCTTGCCGTATGCTGGCATTTCCATCGGCGTCGGTAGCCAGGAGACACTCGTTGCTGCGGTCGGCGAGCGTGCCGAGGCGGTGATTTCCTTTCCGATCCTTCACGGCGGGCAAAGCCTTGGAACGCTGCATCTGTGCAGCCGGCAGCCGGGCGAAGCTTTTTCTTCCGAGGACGGCAAATTTCTGGAGGTGCTGCTGCGCCAGGCCGGACCCATCGTGGAAAATGTGACGATGACGCTGGGCATGAAGCTGCTGGCCCAGGATCTGCAGGAATCGCGCGAAAAGCTCGTGCTGGCCCGTGAGGAGGAACGTCGCCATATCCGCAATAATTTGCATGATGATCTCGCGCCCCGCCTGGCGGCCTTGGCGCTCAATGCGGCGACAGCGGAGAAATATGTCGAGAAGCAGCCCGCCATCGCCATTGAAATGCTCGCCGATCTTCGTCAGATGATTCGTTCCACCATCCGCGAAATCCGTACGCTTGTCCACGACCTGCGTCCGCCCTCGCTGGATGAGCTGGGACTGATCGGCGCAATCCGGGAGCGGATCACCGAGTTAAACAAGCCGGTACAGCTGCTGTCCGGACAGCTCGGGACCGAACCGCTGCATATCCGGATGGAGGAGCCGCCGGTGCTGCCCCCATTGCCCGCAGCGGTCGAAGTCGCCGCGTACCGGATTGTGACGGAGTCTCTGGTCAATGTGATCAAGCATACGGCGGCCACCTCCTGTACGGTACGGCTGGAGGTGACGCCGATGCAGCAGCTGATCGTGGAAGTGATGGATAACGGGCAAGGCGTGCAGCCCGGCGCTCCGTTCCCTTCCGGGAGCGGAGGCATCGGCCTCGTTTCCCTGCGTGAGCGCGCCGCCGAGCTGGGCGGACAATGTACGATTGAACGAATGGAGCAAGGGGGCACACAGGTTAAGGCTGTGCTGCCTCTGTAAGCGAGGAGAGGTTGTTTGTTGAACATCTTAATTGCCGATGATCATCCGATGTTTCGGAGCGGTGTGCGCAACCTGCTGCAAACGACCGATGATCTGATCGTTGTCGGGGAAGCCGCTACAGGCGACAAAGTGCTGGAGCTGGCGGCGCAATTACAGCCGGATCTCATTTTGATGGATATTCGGATGCCGGGCCTAAACGGGATTGAAGCGACTCGCCTGATCAAGCAGCAATATCCGGCCATCGAGGTGCTGATCTTGACGATGTTTCAGGAGGATCAGTCCGTGCTGACCGCTATGCAGGCAGGGGCCAAAGGATACGTGCTGAAGGATGCCGACGAGGAGCTGCTGCTGCGCTCCATTCGCATGGTCGGCAGCGGCAGCGCTGTGTTCAGCGCCGATATTGCGGGACGAATGATGCATTACTTCACTCCGGCCTCGGCCCCGGCCTCAGCCACGGCTGCGTCTAAGCTGCTCGCGTTCGACCCGTCGCCCTACGAGCTCACCAAACGCGAGCTTGACATTTTGGAGCTGCTGCTCGACGATGCGAGCAACGCGCAAATTGCGGCCCGTCTGCAAATCAGCGCCAAAACCGTCGCCAACTACGTCTCCCTGATCTTGAACAAGCTTCGAGTCACCGACCGTCATGCGGCCAAGCGTCTGCTGCTGACAAATTCACGCGAGCTTTAGATCGAGCGGTTACCCCCCATTCACGGGAGCTTTAAGCCTGAAACAGACAAGCGCCGCTTCATTTCGGAAGCTTAACCGAAAAGCGGCGCTTGCCTGCTTGTGCTCACCCTTACCAAAAATAAAAATCATTGCCCTTCAGCTTAAAAATCGCTTCCATAAAGTAATAATCGCCATAAATAATCGGCGTGTGATGCTCTTTATTGTGGTACGAGGCCGAGCCGCCCAGCAGCAGGCAATCCGAATCGGCGGACCAGTCCGTACGCGCGGCATCGAGCGTTTTCAGCAGCTTCAGCGCAGCCTGCACATACAGGTCCCGCTCGTACGGGCCGACGGCCTTGGCAATTTCGATCAGTCCGCAGGCGGCAATCGCAGCGGCCGTCGAATCCTCGTAAGCCTGCTCCTTCGGCTGCCGGAAGTCCACCGGAATGATGCCGCTCTCCGGGATATTCGCCATGAAATAATGGGCGATTCGCTTCGCCGTGTCCAGGTACGGCTCATGCTGCGTATGCTTGTAGCTCATCATAAAGCCGTACAAGGCCCACGTCTGCCCGCGCGTCCACGACGAGCCCTCCTCGTAGCCTTGCCCGCCGTACGTTTTCACCACGCCGCCATGGAACGGATCGAATTCCACAATATGATTTACCGAGCCGTCCGGCCGAACAAACGCCGACATCGTCGTATCTGCGTGCTTGACCGCAATTTGCTTAAAGCGCGGATCGCCCGACTCCTCACTCGCCCAATACAGCAGCGGGATGTTAAACATACAATCAATGATTGCCCAGCCCCGGGTGTCTCCCTCGCTCAGATCATTCCAGGCACGGATAAATCCGCCCGCCAAATTAAATCGTCCGGCCAGCAGGTTGGCCGCGTGCATCGCCCGTTTGCGGGATTCCGGATTTCCGGTCACCCGATAGTTGGCCACGCTGGTCGGCAGCCACATGAATCCGACATCATGATGCAGTCCGTAAAACTGCTCAAAGCACGCATCCAGCTTCGCTTCGGACACATTGGCAATGTCCTTGTATTTCTCTTCGCCGGTTTCGTGGTACATCAGCCACATCATCCCGCCCCAGAAGCCGTTCGTCCACCAGTTGATGCCATTGTCAATCGAACCCGTCGGATTGTCCACGGAGCGGTCGTCATGAACGCCGTTTTGGGCCGTGTAAGGAATTTTTGCCCGCGACCGTGTACTGACCTGATCCATCTTGGCCGTTATTTTTTCAATGACGCCAGCTACCCAGAGCTGGTCCCTTGCTTGCAGCATCGCAATTTCCCCGCTTTCTCAAGTTAGCGCTGGCTAAGCGCCTCTCACGCCCCTAGTGCCAAGGCCAGGCGCATCGGCTGCTTGCCGTCCATGTCCTGATTATAAGCGACGGTTTTCCGGAGAAATGACGCTAGATGATGAAAAAATGTTGAGATTTTGTCCGATCCGGCAAAATGGCGCGAAGATCGGAGATTAGAGCCCATTCCCCTGCCCGCTGGCTAGCGCTTTTCTGAGACGATGTACTTGACAATTCTGAGACCACTGCCTTACGATATCGCGGGTTTCTGCGAAAAATAGCTGTTAACTTCAAGCTAACTTTAAGTATTAAAGTATGGTTATTAACTTGAAGGAGTGATCCTAGTGTCTCAACAAAAAGTATGGTTCATTATAGGATGTTCAACCATTCTTCTGCCGGTTTTTGCAATAATTGAATTAGCGAAGGCAACTCGATAGGCTCTTTTTTTCCCTCCAACATCAGTAGGCGAACCAACTGCATATGCCCTTTACGCAACAGAGCCAGCGGCTCACCGAGTTCATTCCCCCATTGTTCCAACCCAGCGATTAAATTTAGTAGACAATCTCTTATGGCTTGATCCTTTTCCATTTGAACACCACCTCAAATAAACTAATATCACTTATTCTTATACCATCTTAGAATCTCGTCGCAGTATTGTTTCGTCATCCCGGCTATACGGTATTCCCGTACGTTCGCAGGGGAATCGATGTCCATTTCCAGCTGATAAACACGAAATAATCTCTGCCACCATGATTGTCTGAAACTTATGGATTCTATGGATTCACGCAAGAGGTACACAGTCGTCTGATTGAAGCCTGCTTTGCGTAATATGAACAAGTTCTCGGCTATTTCCCATTTTGTATTAACATAGACGTAAGTCATGTATTTGTAGACGATGTAAAGAAGCGGAACGATTGTCAAATACAATAAGGTGAAGTAACAACCAACACTGATGCCTAAAACTAGCAACGAGATAACAGGAATAGCTGTAGTAAATTTCGCGTTTCGGTGTAAAGCTCGCTCGGGAGTTTGGAGTTGAAACTCGGGAAGCAACCGACCCAGCACTTCGACCAGTTCCGATGTACGGATGGAAGGAACGAGCAATTTGACTCTCCGCTCCCCTGAATATCCGACGCAATCCATGCATACGGAGGCATATCCGTACAAACGCCCAATCATCAGCTCCTTGATTCGAATGGATTGGATACGTTCCACCTGAATCTGTACCGATTTACGTTCCATCCAACCATGATGAATAGAAATCACATCTCCAGCTCTTGTGAGATGCCAACCTTTATAACGAAATTGTGCCATCCCTATAGAGAAAAGCCAAGTAACGATTACGCATATCCCCAAGAAAGCTACCAAATACAGTGCCACTTCTATACTGTCATCTAAGGTTATCCGGCTCCAAGTCTCTTTCTTGAATAGTTCCATGAAGCTGACTTGTTCCTCTTCCGGTGCAGGGAATAACCAACTCCACAAATGTTGAATGACAGCGATTGTGACAGGAAGTCCTAGCCAGAATGTATTCGAGCTCATGGACAGCATCATAATTTCTTTTCTGGTCACATGATGTTCTATGGTTAAAGGGATCACACTTTGGTTTTCGATAAGCCTTATTGATTTCTTGAGCAACTCCGCCATCTTTTGGGATGTAACCAGGCGAGCATCGGCATCAGCATTGGAATCACTCGTTTGAAGTTCAACATTGGCGATCCCGAGCAGCCGATACAACCAGCTTTGCTCGATTCTTATGTTATTGATTTTCATGAGCGGGATCGTTCTTTGTGTTACAGTAAATACACCTCTGGTAATATGTAGCACCTTGGAATCCAACTGATAGGTTTCTCTAAACCAAGAAAAGATCGACCAACAACCTATCACAACGCCGTAAATCGTGGCTGCGAGATATACCCAATCAGGCTGTTGCCCGGTACCTGCCCGAATCTCGTTATATAGAAACGCGGCAAGAGGAATAATCGAATACCGGATTTGATTGTATAACTTATAGAAGACGGTAATTGGGTGATGCCGTTTAATCATAATAAGCATCCTCGTTGTCTAATTTAGAAAGTTCTATGATTTGTCTGCGCAACCGAACAGCATCCTCTTCAGTCAGTCCCACAATAAAGTGATGGTCCCCTGCCGTTGTAATGGTTAGCTCGGATAGGCCCAGCCGCTTGGCAAGCATGTCTTGTTCTTGATCCACATGCTGCACCCGGCTAAGCGGAATAATGGAGGAGTTATCCGACCAGACATTCCCCCATCGGATCATCAGCTCGTCGTCACCTAAGAGATAGCTTCTTCGAGAGTATTTTCTATAGGCACCGAAACAAATGAAGGTAAATCCCTTGATGAAGAAAAATGATATCGACAGACAGGAAATTAGGGTTAACCAGCCCCAGGCGGGTAACCAAAATGTCCGGATTATTAACGGGATGCAACTGATTAAGATCCATTTGAACGTATATAAGCCGTAATTAATTTGCCAATATCGAATGACATTCGGGTGAAGTTTTTGTTCCACTTGATCAACTCCTATGGCAACTCTAATAATACTATATCAAAGAACATTGATAATAGATTGTCAGCGAACAAATGTTTGAAATTCAAAAAAAATGACTAATCGAACATAGTCGTTTTCATCTCTTGCTTGTTAGACGGATTATGGTGCTGCAAGATGTCAAGACAGTTATTTTAACATCTTAAGGTGTAAAACTCACATTCCGCACCTCTGGCACGTGGTGGAGAAAGGACCACACCCGATTCGGCTCCGTCATGTTTAGCTTGCGCAGCAAATAGGAATAGATCCGGTGCTTGAGGCGTATCTCCTCCGAGGAGGGAGGGACTGGTTGGTAGTAAAAGGAGCTTCTATTCAGGCTGAGGAGATCGGCTTGCAGGGCAATCTCCAGCTTTAATCGATACGCGCGGCCTGTCTGCAGATGGCTATCTTTCAACCGCGTCAGCGTTTCCTTCTGCTCGGCGATTCGCACATCATCCACGGCTTCGTTCACCAACTTCATGACGTGGAATTTATCAAAGGTGGTCTCGGCTTCGGGAACGTATTCTTCAATCCCCCCAATAAACGCCGACCACATATCGCAGCAAACTTCTTCGATTTGTTCGGCATGGCGCCGTTGGTGATGACCCAGCTTCGACAGTTGGTAGATACACAAACCGCCGCAACCCCATGGCTAGCAAGGGATTGGGCGGCCTGTGAATAACTGCGTGTATGCCTACTGTTTTCGGGCTCTAACTTAGCGAAATGTCCCATATTTTCTGGGGTTCGGGCAAACCCAACTGCGAAAGAATACCCCTATGTTCGTCCGTAAGTTCCGTTCGTTGCAGTATGGTTCCGTCAACGGAACGGCTCTCGATGAGATGAACGCGCTGAAGCAGGTTGCGTACGTCCCGCCAGGTGCGGCCTGTCTTTTGTTCCACGATTCGAATGAGCATAAGACCCAACCAGCAGAGCAACACATGAGAGCGGATGCGCTCATCCTTGCGGTGGTAAACCGGGCGAAGCTCGAGCGATTGCTTCAGCGTTCGAAACGCGGCTTCGACCTTGAGCAATTGTTTGTAGCCAAGTGCAACATCTTCGGAGGAGAGCGTATCGTCGGAAGTATGAATCAGATATTTTCCATCGAGATGCTCCATGGCTTTAACGGCATCCTTATCAATCCGCAGGTTGCCGCGCTTGTCCATTTTTAAATAGCGTTTGTAGGTGACATGGCTGTGAAGGCGACAATGAGCCTTGGAATGCGCTTCTTTGTCCAGTTCTTTCAGACCGTCTAGCGCCTCTTGCAAATCCTTCAAGTGCTTCTCTCGCTGAGCCGCATCCCGCTTGGCTTCTTCCGGGTTACGTACCAGCACGTAGCGTTTGCGGGCTTCGCCATCGCCAATCGTAATGTCTTTGACCTCCAGGTTGTCGCGTACGGTCTTGAAGCGACCCGGATGAGCAAGTGCGGCTTCCACGGAGACTTTGCCGGAAGACATTTTCTCGCCAATGATGAAGTGACCGCCGGATTGTTGCAAGATTCGCAAGTTGGCCTCGGAAGAGAATCCGCGGTCCGCCACGGAAATGACGCGCCCCAGCTTCCATCCGATCAGGTCTTTCTTGACCTCAGGTACGACGGACAGATCGGCGGTGTTGCCCGGACATACCCAACAACGGATGGGAATCCCGTCTCGCGTAACCGCAAACCCGATGACCACCTGCGGCAGGCCCGGTCGATGGTCTTTGGAATAGCCGCGCTGACGTAAGGAGTCCTCCTCGGTTTCCTCCGTCTCGAAGTAAGTAGACGTCGTATCGAAGAAGAGGAGATCGACTTCGAGGTTCAGCAAATCCGCGACGGAATGGAACACTTCTTTCTGTATTGCTTCATCGGTATCGGCAAGGAAATCCATAGCGCGATACCCCTGCTGGACATCGAATTCCGGCAGACCAGGAATCCCAACATCATGTCCCACCCAGTCTTCTGCAGCAAACTTACTCGAAGGATCAAGCGCGCGATTCGCCACCATGGCAAAAATCGTCCGCTCCACAGGTGTCGCGAACTTACGCTCTGCCAAACTGGACTGAAGCGCCTCATCAATCTTCAACTTCTTCCAGAGCGAGTCAAGAAGCCACGCTCCACCGATGGACCTGCTGCTGATGTGTTCTAGCGGCGCGACAGAGGGTTGTGCTCCATTCACAACAGGTTCGTCACCGAGCAAGCGACTGATGCTTTGGGCAAGGCCGCGTAGCTTCTCTTTATTCAGATCGTCAGCCCTACCAAAGCTGTACAACACCTTGGCTTGAGATTGGCCGGTCGTCGGATGGCGTTCATTATGAGCAAGTTGAAGGTACTGGACAGTGGAGCCGTCCTTATTCTTACGGGAAGTGGTCCGAATGTACATGAGGTTAATGTTACCACGATATAAAGGAATACTCAATACAAGTTATGACTTACACACAGAAATCGTGTGCCTACAACTCTTTGGTTTTTACGAAGTTGTGCACCTGTGGAAAACTCGAAAAACCCTTGATTTACAAGGGTTTAAATTATCAACAGATGCCTACAATTGGGGAGTAACTGTCGAACCCGGGGATGAGTCGTTCCTTGAATCGACCCAGCGTGTCCCCCCTTTGCCTTCGGTCGCAAACCGGACCGTTTTCGTGTCAGCGTCAACAAACAGCGTGGTGTATCTGTGGCCACGGCGGGAAAACGTTTCGTCGATCGCAATGCGTTTTACATGCGTCAAATCTAGCTCGGACATCGCTTTCTCCACGTAGTGATGGAACATCCTCCACATCCGCGTGTCCTGTTCCCGTAGCTCGCGCGCAGCGGTACCGGCATTTCCGCCATCAGCCGCATGGCCCAGGCATCAAACTGCAACGTAACATGCGATTTCGTTCGTACCCAGGGTACCGGCACTTGGGCGACCTTCTCACAGGCAAGACAGTCTGTTCTCGGCACACGCGCATGCATGTACGTTTTCCAATCCCAGAAGTCGAGATGGCGCCACTTCTTCGTTTCCGTATCGTGAGCGGTACACTCGGCTCCGCAAACCGACAGGCAAACCTTGATCTGCGTTCGAAGTCGATAAACAAGTGCGAAGTGCGAGGCGTCTTCCTTGTCGTCGAATTCCGCGTGCATTAATTTCCACGGTTCTTCAATCTGGAGCGCTACTTTAAACATTTCGCAAATCAGGTTATCCTTGCTGCTTAATGAGGTCCACATTATTCATCCCGCCCTAGTCATGCTCTTACTCGGCAGTATGGACATTTCCTCTATTAAGCAGACCTCAGCCATGGACTATAGTGACGAAGCAATTGAAGTGACCTCTATCGGCTTAGCCAGGAACGCATCCATTAGCTTTCCCTTGTGCGTTCCTGGCTCTGTCTCCTCTATCTTCTCACCTTATAAAACTCGTGATAAAGCTTCATCAAAGCCCTTTTCTCTATCCTTGAAACATAACTCCGCGAAATACCCAGCTCCTTCGCAATTTCCCGCTGCGTCCGCTCCTCTCCGCCCTGCTCCAATCCGAAACGGCCCACGACCACCTCGCGCTCCCGTTCATCCAAGATATCGAGATTGCGGTAAATTTTCGACTTCTCGATTTTCAGTTGTACCTTCTCCACGACATCGTCGGCTTCGGAACTGAGAATATCTATAAGAGTTATTTCATTTCCTTCTTTGTCGCTTCCGATCGGGTCGTGCAAGGACACGTCTTTGCGCGTTTTTTTCAACGAACGCAAATGCATCAAAATTTCATTTTCAATACACCTCGCCGCAAAGGTGGCCAGCTTCGTGCCCTTGTCGGGTGAAAACGACTCGATCGCTTTGATCAGACCGATGGTGCCGATGGAAATCAGATCCTCCAGGTCCTCGCCGGTGTTATCGAATTTTTTCACAATATGCGCGACCAGGCGAAGGTTATGCTCAATCAGCATATTGCGGGAATGTTGATTACCCTCCGCAAACAGCTGCAGATGCCGGGCTTCTTCCTCATCCCGTAGCGGCTGCGGAAACGCATTGTTTTTCACATAAGAAACAAGCAGTGACAGCTGTTTGATAAATAAAGCGATTGCAGCAAATAATCCCATCGTGAAGGCACCCCCAAGCTGGTTGGCCGGACTTGTTAGCAAACCCGGCGTGAACGAATATTAGCTTTATATTGTATGTGGGCTATGGCCCAACCGTGCTTGGCCTAGCGAAATTCAGCAATTATTTTTACGCCCAATCTTCCCGGCCATTTCATACGAAATAAAGCCGAATAATTTATTCGAAAGTTTTGTTATTTTAACATGGCTCAAAATTAAGGAATAAAAATTTATAGTTTTTGAAACGTAATACTTAATCGATTCTAGTTATGACGCAGGTTTATAATAGAAACACGTTAGGAAAACGCTTACGTTGCTGCAATCTCATATTTCGAGTTTTGGTACATTTCCGTGCTACGAGAGGATGGTAGACATGCTTAAACGTAAATTGATTCTAACGACTCTATGCTGCAATCTGTGTTTAACTTTGGCTGCGGCAACGCAGGCCATTGCGGCGGACGACTCCAAATTCGAGATGACTGCTCCCGTGACCGAGGCTGACAACGGAGAATTTACAGTTACCTTGAAAGGACAAAATATCCAGGATTTATTCGCATATGAAGTAAAACTTGGCATCAATGCCAACAATGTCGAGATTGTTAAAGCGACCACCGCTATTAACGGATTTTCCGTTCCACCTAAAGTGAAAAACAATGAAATGACTTTTGCTCATACGAAAGTTGGGAAAGTGGAGGGCGAGAAGGGGAACGTGGACATCGGCACGATCACCTTCAAGGCAAAAAAGGCAGGAGCAACAACGATTAACTGGACAAGCATCAAAATCGTAGACTCGAATTTGGATAGCAAGACATTTACGCCAAATGCGTCAACAAATTTTATTAAAATATTTGGCGACCTTGCGGGCCACTGGGCCAAATCCGATATTATGCAGATGGTCGATAAAAAAATCGTGGAAGGTATGGACGACGATCATTTTGCGCCTGATCGGCAGGTAACGCGAGCCCAATTTGCAACGCTGCTTTCCAAGGCGTTAGGCCTGCAGGATGACACCGGGGAAAATCCTTTTGCTGATGTAGCCGCAGGAGCCTGGTTTGAGAGCAGTGTGAAAAGGGCTTATGCGGCCGGACTTATCAACGGCGTAACGGATGATGCATTTGCCCCGGAGCAAAATATAACCCGCGAAGAAATGACAGCGATGCTATTGCGAGCTAAAGCCTATGCAACAGGATTGAATATTGAAGCGATGCCCGTCAATGCATCCATCACATTCAGCGACGAGACGGCTATCAACGCCTGGGCCAAAAAAGTAGTCGCTCTCGCTGTCGAATCCGGCCTCATGAACGGAAGAACAGAACGAGAATTTGCTCCACAAGAGCATGCCAGTCGAGCTGAATCCGTTGTCGTGCTGAAAAGGCTTCTCGCAGAGCTGGAATAAAAAACTTCCCTTTCCGCTTAGGCCGCGGGAAGGGAAGCTTTTTGAATGATCGGGAGCACAATGTATTCCTAAACTCGTAACAGCTCGATTACACGTGAATGACTCGCTGATCTTGATCGACAATTCCAGACTTCCGGTAAAAATACGTGTTAATGACGTCCCGCCACTGTTTGGCATTGTCCAACTGCAAAGCAAGTCGGCGGGCGATATGAGCGTAGCGCTCCGCATCCATCATGCCCTCAAGGCGCTGCCAGCGTTCGATCCACTGTTCCACCTGTTCCACACCGGCAAAGTGTGTATCGTAAATATGCTGGATGACGGTTTTGCCCGTCTGAAGGCGATGCGTGTAAGGCACATGGTGAAAAAACAGCAGCAGCTTGTCCGGGCAAGTGTCAAGTCCTTCGTACAGTTCAGCGTTCTCCCTGCCATATTGTCCCGTATAGCCAGTGCCGGTTCCAGTCGTCCGGTCCACGCCTATTCCTGCATGATCGGCAAAATGATACGTTCCCCACTTGGAATACTCGTAACCGTCTACGTCAACCCCATAATGAAGATGCGGGCGCACCATCCATCCTACGCCAAGCGGGGCGGTATAGCTCTCATAGGTCGGCCATGATGCCATCAGGATATCCGTTATGGCGGCTGCAACATCGGGATTATCGCCGAACGTGAGGAGTACCCATTCCTTGGCAATTTCCTCGGCCGTAAGCTCCGGATTCCAGATCAGCCTCCCGTAGCCGTATAAATTCGCCTGAGCCAAATGATGCCCGGTCCAATTCGCGTCGTCTCCGACATTGGTCACGGCTGTAATTCCGCAATGGACATATGGATGTACAGTACCGGCCGCGATTTCCTTGATCGTACTGCCTTTGCCCTTAAGACAGGTATCGAATTCAAGTACCTCTTTCCATTGTGGAACTAAGTAGCACACATCGAGCTGGTGGCCGGTATATTCTTGGGTAATTTGAAATTCCATGATTTGATTTGTCCGCTTCATGGCACCGAACAGCGGCGACACAGGCTCACGTACTTGGAAATCCATAGGCCCGTTCTTAATCTGCAGCACGACATTATCCATAAATCGGCCGTCCAGCGGCTTAAAGTGATCGTAGGCGGCACGGGCTCTGTCGGTCGAACGGTCTCTCCAATCCTGGTGACAATTATAAACGAAGCATCTCCACATCACGAGTCCGCCATATGGCTTCAGCGCTTCGGCCAGCATATTGGCTCCATCTGCATGGTCTCTTCCATAAGTGAACGGACCCGGTCTGTTCTCCGAATCGGCCTTCACAACGAAACCTCCGAAATCCGGGATATGCCGGTATACGTTCTCTGCTGTCATCCTCCACCATGCCGCAACGCCTGCGTCAAGCGGATCGGCAGTCACAGTCTCCCCCAGTTCCATCGGACTGGCATAATTCACGCTGAGGAACAGTCGAATGCCGTACTCGCGAAATACATCGGCCACAGCTGCGACATGAGGTAAATATGGCTCCGTCACCAGCAGTGTTTCGTGCTTATGGACGTTGACATTATTGATGGCAATGCCGTTGATGCCGATGCTGGCCATTAAACGCGCATAGTCCCGTATTCGTTGTGAACCGGCATTCACCTCATTGTTCCGAAACAGAAACGAGCGCCCGGCATAACCACGCTCAATGGAGCCGTCCATATTGTCCCAATGATTGACCATACGCAGCTTGTATTTGGGTTGTTCCGTAATGTCGAGGCGCTCAAGGTCTGCCCCCGTCGACAACAACCGCAGCAAGTGAAACACCGCATACAAGCAGCCCTGTTCCGAACCGCCTGCCAGCACGATCGCTTCTCTATTCGCTGTATGAACGGTTTTGATCCGGTACCCTTCCGAGCCAATTCCCTCCCATTCGTTTTCAGTCAACCTCTGCGCGACCAGCGGGGAACGTGATGTGCCGAGTACAAGTTGTCGAGGGTAACCAGGCTCCCTTACGATAGCCGGACGCTGGCCAAGCAGCGCTTCAAGACCTGTTGCCAGCTCATCTGCGGCGGTTTGCAGCGGCCCCTGTTTAGAAGGCTCGTCCATGATGATTTCCCTTGCCCACTCCCTGGCGGATTCTATCACTGCCCTTGACGCGAGCTCGTACTGCAGCCAACAAGCATAGCCTTGATTGCTCATCCGAATAATCCTCCTAAGTATTGGGGATGCATACCATTGATTTCGATTATATTAAATAGCCTATTATTAAACCATAGAAGAACCCGCGATGATTTGTAATTATTTCTGTTTGTTGATCGTAAAGTTTTCCCTCCTCCTGGCAGCAAAGAAGCCGCTCCTTGGGAGCGGCTTCTTTGCTCAACTATTCAAGAACCTTGGACGCAATATACGCAATATCAACAATGTCGATCAACTGATCTCCATTCATATCGGCGATCTTCGCAGTTGCCCAGTCTGCACTTGTTGAATTTTTACCATAATGGTAAGCAGCAATTGCAAGGTCACCTACATCAATACTTCCATTTTTGTTCAAATCTGCAGACACGATCTTAATAACCGCCGCTTTGAAAATAGCCTCAGCGATGCCCAACGCTTCTACTGCACTGTCAACTTGAAGCTGCGTGGCGCTTGTATTGTCTTTCACTGCTCTTGCTGCGCTGATCGCTGTGCCGAATGCATCTTTAGCTGCTTGCGGATATTGTCCAGGCTGTGTGCCAGCCACTGCAGCTTCATATAAGCTCTGAGCCTGATTAACGGCTGCAATCAACGCTGCCTTGTCTACAACCACTGCTGTATCGCCGATTGAAATAATTTTACTGCTAAGGGCCGCTTCAACTACAGTCCCCTGCGGAGCTACACCAAGCTTGGCCTGCGTAACCGCGATCGTTCCGCCAGTATTCAGAACGCCGGCCTTTACTTTAAACGTTGTATTCAGAACAGGCGTGTCGCCCCCTGATATCCCTCCTATATTAGCCGCGATAAGTCTAACTTTGCCGGCTGTACTTTTATCCTCTGTGACAAGTTGAATGTTATTGCTTGCACCCGAAGCGCTAACATACTCAAATACGTTGGCATCATAGGCTAAGGTGATGTCCTCAGCATATACATTTTGTATCACATTGGCCAGGCTAACGCCAACAGTAAAGCGGCTTCCAGGCTTCACACTGTTGTCTGCGGAAAGTACAGCCGCAGGCCCCGACGGTTGAGCAGATGAAACGACCACAATGTGGAATACGGCCGTTTTTTGACCATCCGCTGTAGTCGCGCTAATGACTGCCTTTCCTTCTGCTACTGCGTTTACCTTTATGCTAGTAGCTCCTGTAGCAGGATTGTAAAACGCATCCGTAACTGTTGCCACTTCGGTATCACTTGATGAGAAGGTTACCGTCTTGTTTGAAGCATTAGCAGGAGATATTGTTGCAAGCAGGGTTGCCGTTGACCCCTGGATCATGCTTAACGCAGTTGTCACATCGGTGACAGGCACACTCCCGTCCACACCCGTATCTCGGGCAATGGCGTTGACATGCGTCCCGTTGAAACCGTTACCAGAAGAATCCAGCCCTGTAGCTCCGCTTACCTCGTCAAATTTATACCAGAGTTTGAGGTTTGTCCCGGTTGAAGCTTTAACGGCAGGCGGCAACCCGATAAACAGGCTCGCCGATAAAGCCACAGCCATAACCAGGGAGACCATTTTTTTTAATTTGCTCATCTTCTGAACTCCTTTTTAAAAAAGGGTGGCCTCTAAACGAACCGTTAGTGATTCGAGTTATGCCCTGTCCCGTCAGAAATGAACGTAGTGAGAGAGGGCATAACTCGCATTTCAACTCGTTATTTATTCAATTATTCGAGTATCTTGGAGGCCACAAACGCAAGATCCAGNGTATGGCCGTTGGCAACACCCTGTACGTAAGCAGTGGCTGAGTTTTCCGCAGCTGTTTCTGCTTCGATGGCCACTACGGCAGGTGTATTGACGCTTACACGAATTTGCGTTGTTGCGGCCTCGCCCAAGGCTCCTTTATAGCTTACCGTCACATCGGCCGTTCCGCTGGCTTTGGCCGTAATTGTACCGTTTGCGACATCTGCAACTTCTGCATTCGGATTCGTATAGGCCGCTAATTTCGTGACATCCTCCGTGTGGCCGTCCATATACGCTGCCGTTACTTTAAAGGCGGCGGTTTGACCAGCATCCAGCGCGAAGGAAGCCTGATCAACGGTAATTTGCTTCACTGTCAGCTCACTGTTCAAGTCTTTTACTTGTACATGGAGCGTATCTGTTTTACCGCCATAGCTTACATGGATGGTTGCCGTGCCGTAGCCAATGCCGGTTACAACTCCGTTGCTCACACTTACGATGCCGCTTGGCGACGATGATGCAGCCGCTTGCGCAGTCACATCTTCACTCGTTCCATCGGAGTATACGGCTGTAACCTTCATCGTTGCCTGGTTCGTTCCCGAAACCGTATCGATCTTTGGTTTATCCATGAAAGCATGGACAGCAGCCAGCTCGCGAACTGCACTCTTGGGCTCGAACTGCCAATAATCTACTTTGAAGAGATTGCCTGCCGAGGCGCCCCGATACACCATGTAAAGATCATGAACGCCTGCCGCACCCGAAACATTTGTTGTTTTGGTTTGCCATACAGAGTCTCCGCCTGTGTTGGAAATCGGAAGGGTCCCAATCAATGCGCCGTCGGCACGGTCAAGACGCAATTCGATCGCTCCGCCAGCTGAACCACTTGCAACATTAGCCTTAAACAGGCCTGCTCCTGTGGCGCCAAAGTCGACTTTGGAAACGGCTGTCCAGTCTCCATCACTAATGTTGCTGACAGCCAGGTTCAGGCCGCTTACCAATCCTCCGGGCTCGGTAGTGGTTTCCGTAGATATGCCTCCGTTCCAACCGATCGTTTCAGCCTCAACTCTTGTATAGGGATCGAAATTTTTTAACTGCGGGACCCCTTTATAATCCCCGGTAATATTTTCTATAACTCCGTTTGCATCAATAGTTACCTCATTAATGTGTGCGTTCCGATATCCACGCGGCTGTCCCCCCATTTGAGGCACCGTCCCGCTTTCAGCCAATGCCTTGGCAAGGGTTTGAGCATGGTAGACGATATACCATTGGTCGTTGAACTCAAAGACCGCATGATGGTTGTTGCCTCCGACACCGAAGAAGGTCGTTGGATTAGGCAGTATAGTTTTAACATACGTAAATGGCCCCATCGGATTATCGCTTACCATATAAGCAATTGTTCCAGTCGGAATATCTGCCGGATGTCCGCTTGAGAAATTAGTACAATAGGAGTAATAGTATTTTCCATTGTATTTATGGATTCCTGAATCCTCAAACAACCAAGGCGGATTGAGGCGTCCCAGCGTTCCTCCACTCGCGGTCAGATCCAAGCTAATCATGTCCGCGCCAAGCTTTGCGACTCGCGCTGTCCCCGGGTCTGACTCCTTACCCGCCGGAACCCCGCCGCCAAAATAGATATACCCGCTTCCATCATCGTCAACCAGCACCGCCGGATCAAACAGCCATGTAACATCACTAGCTCCCGGCGTATTTCTATTAATCAAAGCCCTTCCAATCGGATCTGTAAAGGGACCAATCGGACTGTCCGCTGTGAGCACGCCTATTCCGTTTGCACTATCTGCAAAGTAAAGGAAAAACTTCTCCTTGCCATCTATCGTTTTATGTGCAGCCGCCGGCGCCCAGGAATTATTGGCCCATTTGGCCGCACCTTGCGAACCGGCTACAGGTATTTCACCGTGGTCGGTCCAGTTGATCATATCGTCAGATGAAACAACCGTAATTTTGTTAATCTTACTATATCCGTTATCCTTAATTGTCCCGTCTGCATTGTATTCAAATATATCGTTTGTCATATAAATATAGACTCTACCGTTGTATACCATCGCATAGGGATCAGCACCAAACTTTTGCGTAAATAACGGATTCGCGTTGCCAGGAGTTTTGGCGATTGCTGGCGTGACCGCAGCCGCGGCAGCTGTCGCAGCCTCTGCCCGCTCTGTAAGGACTGGGCTTGATGTGAAAGCAACAGTTAAAGCCATGGTCACCCCAAGCATTTTCTTCCACTTTGTCATAGAACAACCTCCACCATCATGAATTGTTTTCTGTTACGTTGGACATCACATTTCTTGTTGCACGCTGCTGCTCGCTTTTACCTAAGACACCTCCTTTCACTCCAAAAACGCCAACATAAATAAAGCGCTTTCATTAAGTCTGACACCGAATAAATGCCCTAGCTCTTTCTGCTTCCTCGTACGCAAACAACGCTCATGACTGCAATGGCCCTTCTGACTGCTTTAATTATAACGTTGCGATTTGGAAACCACGATGTAATTTCTTTTTTTAAAAGTTTAAATTTTAGCCTAGTAAGCTCTATCCCCATGATGCATTTATTTGTTTAGGAATAGAGCTTACTAAAATTCAGCTTTTGTTAGCGTTACGGCTTATTCAAGCATTTGGGAGGCCACAAACGCAAGATCCAAAATGTCGATCTTATGATCGCCATTCAGATCCGCTGCTTTGGCAGTCGCCCAATCCGCGCTTGTGGAATCCTTGCCATAGTGGTAAGCAACCAGCGCCAAATCTCCCACATCGATGCTTCCGTCATTGTTCACATCCGCAGACTTGATCGCCGCTGCCTTGAAGCTATCCACGGCGCTGCCCAGTGCCGCTGCCGCACTGTCAACCTGAGACTGCGTCGCGCCTGCATGGTCATGTACCGCCTTTGCTGCCTGGATGGCAGCGCCAAGCGCATCTTTCGCCGCCTGCGGATATTGACCTGCTTGTGTTCCAACCACTGCAGCGTCAAACAGACCTTGTGCCTGCGTGATCGCGGCTGCCAGCACGGCTTTATCTACCACAACGTCCACGCTGCCTACGGCAATCGTTGTGCGGCCCAGAGCTCCCTGAATCACGCTTCCCTCTGGACCCGCGCCGAATTTTGCCTCGGTAGCCGCAATCGCTCCCGTCGTATCCTGAACACCCGCCCTGACCTTGAAGGTCAAATTCAGCACCGGTGTGCTGGCTCCAGTAACTCCTCCGATATGTGCGGCAAGGAGTCT